>NZ_JBEOSF010000056.1:0-48574 GCF_040302725.1 Kitasatospora sp. NPDC097605
GGTGGTCCTCCTCGGGCGAGCCCGGTTCGAGCACGGTGTCGGCGTCCAGCCCAGAGCGGGTCCGGACCGGGCCGCCGGGCGCGGAGCCCGGGGGTGGACCGGCCCGCTCCGTCGTGTTCGGGAGCGGCCCTACCGCCGGCGCTCGCGGGCGGCGGTCAGCCGGCCCCGGACGGCGGCATGGACCTCGGCCTCCTCGGCCGGGTCGGCGGCGAGGCGGCGCAGGCGCTCCAGCACGCGGGCGTCGCCGGTGGTGGCGACGTGCCTCGCGGCGAGCTCCCGGGTCGACTCCTCGCAGTCCCAGAGGCACTCGACGGCGGGCCCCTCCGGGAAGTGCACATCGGTGGCGGCGAGCGCCCGGGCGGCCCGGCCGCGCAGGTCCGAGGAGACGGCCTCCCCGTAGATGTGGCGCAGGACCGGGACGGCCCCGGTGGCGGCCAGCCGCCCCGCGCCGTCGACCAGCGTCCCGAGCCCGGCGTCGGCGCCGGAGACCCCGTGGAGCGAGACCCAGCGGCGCAGCCCGGCCACCACCAGCGGGCCGTCGGCGGGCTCCCCCGCGTCGGCCAGCAGCCGGACGGCGGCCTCGCCGAGGGCGCTGTCGGCGCCGCCGGTGGCCGGGTCGGCCCAGCGGCGGGCCTGGGCCAGCGCCTCCGGGCCGCGCATCCGGCCGAGCAGTTCCAGGGCGAACCGGACCATCCGGTCGTCCACCTCGGCGGCGGCCGCCTCGATCAGGCCGGCGGCGGCCGGGTCGCGCTGGTCGACGAGGTAGCGCAGGGCGGCCCGGCGGGCGCCGGGCAGGCCGCCGCGGGCCGCCTCCAGCACGGCGGGGCGGTCCTCGGGGCGCACCACGGCGGCCAGGCAGCGGGCGGCCGCGGCGGCGCGGCGGTCCACCGCGTCGGGGCGGGACGGCGAGCCGGCGTCACGGGACGCCTCGGGGCGCACCGGGCCCCCGGCGAAGGCGGCGGCGCCGAGGCCGCCGAGCTCGCCCTGGTCGGCCCAGGCGAGGACGTCGGCGGTGGACCAGCCGGGGGTGACGCCGCTGCGGTTCAGCTGGCGCTGCCACAGGTCGAAGGGGGACTGCTCGCTGGCCGCCGCGACTCTCGGGTGGTACGCCGCCCAGAGCCGCCAGGGCCTGGGCTCGTAGGCGCCCCGGATGGTCTCGCGCAGCTCGGCGTCGCCCTCCGGCCCCGGTGGGAAGTGGTCCAGCACCGCGGTACCGAGCAGCAGCAGGCCGCGGTCGTCGTCGCGCAGCGCCAGCTCGTCCAGGGCCCAGGCCCAGTTGGTGCCGGTGGCGGCGTACTCGCGGAGCATGAGGAGGGCGTCCCGGCGGCCGTACGCGGCGAGGTGGCCGAGGACGGACAGGGCGAGGCCGGTACGGGCCTCGTCCTCGTCGAGGAGGTCCTCCGGGGAGTGGAGGTGGTCCTCGATGCCGTCGAGGGAGGCCTCCAGCTCCATGTAGAGGCGGGCGTAGTAGAGGGAGCGGTTCTCGACCTGCCAGTCGGCTCGCGGATCCCTGGTGACGCACTCCTCCAACGCGGCGATGGCCTCGGTGCGGTCGGCGGCCAGCGCATGGAGCTGCCCGTCACCGCGACCTCGCTGCAGGAGGCCGAGGAGGCTGGCACTGGGTGCTATCACTGGCTCGAACATGAGGTCAGCATCCGTTGCGGCGGTCGTAGTGGCAACGGGATTTCCGTCGCCGGGGTCTCTGGTCGGTACTGCGGTGGGCGCCCGGGCGCCGGAATCACCGAAGGTTACCGCCTCGGACAGCCCGTCGCACACAGGGCGACCGACCCTTTGTGCGCACTGGCATATGCCGGGGGAACTTTGTCGGCGTTCTGTCCAAATCGCCGACGGGTGTCGGACCGCTGTGCGACAGTCGTTCCCACGCCCGTCGGCCGACCGCCGCGAACGGATGACCGGACATGCCATGCCCCTGACACCACCGCCCGGCCGCGACCCGGTCGCCGCGGCCGAGTGGGATCTGCGCACCGACGACGTGCGCTGGTCCGCCGAGGCCTACCGGCTGCTCGGCTGCGACCCGGGCCACGGCCCGCTCAGCCTCGACCGGCTGCCCGACCGGCTGAGCGAGGCGGACCGGCCGCAGCTGCGCCGGATGATGACCGACGCACTGGTGCACGGCCGGTCCGCCGTCGGCACCCTCCAGGTCCGCCGGCCCGGCGGCGGGCACGGCATGGTGGAGTGCGCCGGCGAGCCCGTCCTGGGCACCGACGGCACCGTCACCGCCCTGCGCATGCTGCTGCGCCCGGCGAACCCCTGCTAGCGCGAGCGCGCTAGGCGAGCTGCGGCCGGTACTTCGCCCCCACCGTCCTCAGCTCCCGCCCCAGCTCGTCCCGCAGCTCGTCGACCACCGCCACCCCCCGGTAGCGCGCGGTCAGCCGGTACATCTCCCGCAGCCGGTCCCACGTCCGGTGCGAGGAGTTCTGGCCGATCAGGTTCAGCACCTTCTTGACCTGGGCGTCCGCCGCGTCCGGCTCCCCGGTGAGCCAGTGCACCGAGGCCAGCGTGATCCGGTCGAACAGCGCCGAGCGCAGCTGACCCGTCCCCTCCCGCAGCGCGATCACCCGCTCGGCGTGCCGGCGGGCCTCCCCGGCGGCCGACAGGTCGTGCTCGGCGAGCGTGCGCAGCACCAGCGCCTGCATCCCGCGCAGCTCCGCCTCGTCGAAGACCTGCATCCAGGACGGCGGCGGGCCGTCCACCTCCTCCGCGAAGAGGTCCTCCGCCTCCCCCAGCAGCCGCCAGGTCGCCTGCGACTGCCCGATCGAGGCATGCGCCCACGCCTCGACCGTGTTCAGCATCGCCCGCGTCCTCGGCAGCATCCGGCCACCGCCCGCCCGGGCCGCGGCCATCAGGTCGATCGCGTCGTCGGCCCGGCCGAGGTGCACCATCTGGCGGGCCGCCCGGGAGATCGCCTCCCCCGCGCGCGGCCGGTCGCCGGCCTCCTTCGCCGACTCCGCGGCCAGCATGAAGTACTTCTGCGCGGTCGGCTCCAGCCCCACGTCGTGGGACATCCACCCCGCCAGCACCGCGAGGTTCGCCGCGACCAGCCACAACCGCCGCTCCACGGCCGCGCTGTGCCGGTGCGTCAGCAGCCCGCCCACCTCGTTGAGCTGACCGACCACCGCCTTGCGCTGCAGACCGCCGCCGCGGGCCGCGTCCCAGGCCCGGAACACCTGCACCGCGTGCTCCAGCGCCTCCACCTCGTCGGGCCCGACCGGACCCGCGTCGTACAGGTCCACCACCGGCCGGGCACCGCCCTGGGTGACCACCGGTCGCGGACCGGGCACCGAGGCCGCGTACGCGACCGCGTCCCCGCCCAGCCAGCCCTTCAGCGAGTCGGCGATGACCGCCCCGGCCGTGAGCGCGGCACCCGCGCCCACCAATCCACGTCGGTTCAGCATGAGGTCCATTCCCGTGAACTCGGTGAGGACCGCGGCCGTCCGATCCGGCTCCCAAGGCGACGTGGTGGCGGACTGCGCCGCTCCGGTCCTGGTGGGCCGGTGTCGTTCCAGACCGAGGTCCTCAGTGGTGACGACACGGCCGAGCCGCTCCGTGAACACGGCTGCCAGTACCCTCGGCACCGGATCGCGCGGGATCTCCCCCTGCTCGATCCACCGCCGCACCCGCGAGGTGTCGGTGGAGAGCTGCTGCTGCCCCATCGCGGCACCGCGCCTGTTGACCAGCCGCGCCAGCTCGCCCTTCGACCATCCGGTCAGGACGAACAGATCGGCGAGTCGGGTGTTGGGTCCCCTGCTCACGTGAAGCCCCCAGGTTCCTCGGCTGGTCCGAGGCTAGAGGTTCCGTCATGTGCCGGGCGAGCATTCGCCAGGCTTCGCCAGGGTCCGCCACATTACCAACCACCGTCATCCGGGTGTGATGTAGAGGTGCGCCACCTCGCCCCCGGGTCGGGCGGCGTCCCAGGCCGGTTCGGGGGTTCCCCCGCGCGGGTCGCGGGACGTCCCCGGTCGTCACCCGAGGGGGTGGCGCGGCCGGGTGGCGCGGGGGCGCCGGGCACGGCCACGGCAGAACCGGCCATCCGCATTCCCCAGGGTGCGGACGGCCGGTCCACCGCCGCAGCACGGGGTTCCGGCCCCGGCGTCCGTGCCCGGCGCCCGCGCACCACCCGCCGGACCGAACAGGGCCGGCCGCCGGACCAGGAACCCGGCGGCACCGGCCCGGCCCGCCCCCCGCGGGACGCATCCGAGACGGACCAGGAAGGGACTTCCCTCACCCCATGTACTCCTCAGCGACCTCCCCGACGCCGACCGCGATCCGGACCGCGCTGCGACCCCCCACCGCAGCCGCCGGCCGTCCCGGCCCGAAGCAGGTCCCGCCGCCGTCCCGGCCGGCCGCCCCCCGCGGCGCCGTCGACGGCCGGCCCGCGGACCCCCGGGGCCAGGCCGCGCGGACCGCGCTGGGGCTCCGCTCGCCCGAGACCGCCGCCCCGGCCGGGCCCCGCGGCCCCGGGATCCGGATCCCCGCCGCCCGACCCGGCGACGGCCGGTCGCTGCGCCCGCCGACCCGGCCGGGCCAGCCCGTGACGCAGGAGCGGATCGACCCCTCGGCGCTGCAGACGCCGTCGGTCCGGGCCGCGCTCGCCGGCGTCTCGCGGATATGTCCCGCGTTCACCCCGCGCCAGGTGCTGCGTGAGGGGAGCCGCCACATCCTGGTGGCGGGAACCATCGGCCGGGCGCCGGTGGTGGCCAAGTGCCTCGCCCCGCAGGCGGTCCGGAGCGCGTACTTCGACCAACTGGTGGCCGACTTCCACCACGAGGTCGCGGTCTACCGGGCCTTCGTCCGGCACCGCCCGCCGGTGCGGCTGCCCCGGCTGGTGGCGGCCGACCACGACCGCTGCGTGCTCGTCATGGAGCGCGTGCCCGGCCGGCCGGCCGCGCGGGAGCGCCACCCCGCCAACGCGCCCACCCCGGGCGAGGTGCGGGCGCTGCTCACCGCCGTCCGGACGCTCAACCTGTGGCGGCCGCCGACCGACGTGTTCCAGCCGCGGCTGGACTACCAGTTGGAGATCGCCCGCTACCACTCGGTGGGCCAGCTCACCGACCGGGACGCCGGGGACCTGCGCGGCCTGCTGCACGGCCTCGGGCACGCCCCGCTCCAGCTCTGCCACGGCGACGCGCTGCTCAGCAACATGCTGCTGGCGCCGTCCGGTCCGGTGCTGGTCGACTGGGAGCAGGCCGGCTGGTACCTGCCGGGCTACGACCTCGCGGTGCTCTGGAGCGTCCTCTCCGGGGACACCGCGGCCCGCCGGCAGATCAGCCAACTCGCCCAGAGCGGCGGCACCCTGGCCCGGGACGCGTTCCTGGTGAACCTGGTGCTGGTCCTGATGCGCGAGATCCGGCTGTACGACGTGCCGGGCGCCGGCGAGGAGCAGCGGATCATGATCCGCCGGCTCTACGACGACGCCGCGCTGGCCCGCCGCGCGGTCCGGGCCGCCGTCGGCACCCGGTGACGCCGTCCGGGCGCCGGCGCCCGGTCAGGGCCGGGCGCCGCGCTCCAGGGCGGCCCGGCCCGCGGCCTCCAGGACGGCCTCGTCGGGGGCCAGGTGGACCCGGCTGCTGAGCACGTCCCGCAGGTAGCGCTCCAGCGGGTGACGGCGGCTCAGCCCCGGGTTGCCGGTGAGCGAGACGGCCTGCTGGACGGCGGACATCGCCGCCCGGGTGGCCAGCAGATGGGCCGGTCCGGTCCGGGCGACCGCGTCCGGCTCGGCCCGGTCCACCCGGGGCGCCAGGCCGTGGACGAGTTCCTCGGCGCCGATCAGCTGGGCCTCGATCTCGCCCAGCGCGCCCCGGTAGCGGGGCAGGCTGCCGAGCGGCTCGGTGAGATTGGCCGGAGTTCGCTGGTGCAGGAACCGGACCAGCCAGTCCTGGGCCGAGCGGGCGACCCCGACGGCCACCGCGGAGAGCGCCAGATCGTGCCAGGCCCGGGCCAGTTCGGCCGCCGGGACGGCCCCGGCGGCGTCGGACGCGGCGGCCGCACCGGAGCGCGCGGACGAACCGGACGCGCTCTTTCCGCCGCCGCTCCTCGTCGGGTTCAGGCCGAGTGCGAGTTCGGCGGGAACCCGCACCTCGTCCAGCACCACGTCGTGGCTGGCGCTGGCCCGCAGACCGAGCTGGTCCCAGGTCGGGTCGACCTCCAGGCCCTCGCTCTCGCCGCGCACCAGGAAGGTTCCGGTCCGGGGTTCCGCTTCGTCGGTCCGGGCGGTCACCGCCATCCAGGCCAGCGCCTCGGCGCCGGTGCAGTACGTCTTCCGGCCGGTGAGCCGCCAGTCCGCGCCGTCCCAGCGGGCGACCGTGGCCGGCGGCTCGCCGCTGCGGCCGCCGGGCTCCATCCGCAGGGTGTTGACCAGCGCCGGACCGCGCCGGGACTCGGTGAGCAGCCGCCGGTAGCCGGCCGTCGGCCAGTTCGCGGTCCGCGCCTGCTCGGCGTGCTGGAGCAGGGTGAACGCGGTGACCACGGCCACCGAGGCGTCCCCGCGCCCGAGTTGGGACAGCACCTGGACGGTGTCGGCGAGCGAGCCGCCGGGGCCGCCGTACCGGCGGTCGACGGTCAGGGTGAGCAGTCCGGCCTCGTGCACGGCCTCGATGCCCTGGTAGGGGAAGGTCGCGTCGCGGTCGTGCTCCTCGGCCCGGGCGGCCAGCAGGTCGACGACCCGGGGCAGCCCGGCGAGGGCGGCCGCCACGGGGGACGGGACGGCGGGCGGCTGGTCGGCAGCGATGGTGCTCATGGGGCAGGTGCCTCCGGGCGGCAGCGTTGGCTCTGACTCCTCGACACGCCGGGACGGGCGCGCGGTACCGGTAGGCGACCTCGGGGAGCGGCGGAACGCCCGCCCCCGGAACCCGGGCTCGGCGGTTCACCCGCCCCCGGACCGGCGCCGGCCGCTCGGCCGCCACCCGCCGCCTCGGGGACGAATCCCCCTCAGTGGCCCGGACACGCCGCGCTGGCGGTGCGCCGCAGGTCGAGGTAGCTGCGACGGGTCAGCAGCGGGAGACGGCACGACATGTCCGCGACTTTACGAAGCCGTGATCGAGGCCGTCAAGCAGCGTCCGGGGCACGGAACGAACGGGCCGGCGGGAGCGCCGTCGAGAGCCGGACGGGAAGCGGAACCCTGCCCTCCGGGGCGGGGTTCCGACGCTCGTCAGCCCTGCTGGAACATGTCCGCGGGCAGCGGCTTGAGCAACTGGTAGAGGTCGTCCGAAATCGGTCGGTCCCAGGAGGCGATGGTGACCTGCACGCCGTCACTCCGGCCGAACTGGGCACAGAAGACCCGGCCCTCGCTGACCTTGACCTTCTTCACGATCAGCAGGTCGTCCCCGAGCATGACCGGGAAGTCCTCCGCCGAGACGAACTCGACCGGTTCCTCGTCCCCCAGCGCCGCGAGCAGCTGGCGCACCTCGAAGGGCACGCTGTCGCCGGTCTCGCGGGCCGGCGAACCCTCGGGGAGGTTGCCGATGAACATCGCCGGACCTCTGCCGCCGAACAGGTCATAGCGCAGGAAAATCCCCTGGCAGGAGCCGTCCGGGCCGGTCATCATGGCCGCGCCGAAGTCGCCCGGCCAGTCGCCCGGGTCCATGGCGAGCACGTCGAAGTCCGGGCCGGTGGGCTGACCGGAGCGACGGCGGAGAAAAGACATGGGAACATCGTACGTGCCCGGCACACCACGCTCGCGGGGTGGGTGGGGCGCCGGACGGAGATCCACGCTCAGAGACCAATGTTGACTCTGAGCAACCGTCCGGGCTACGTTCGGTTCAGCACGACAGCCGTTCTGGGTTTCACCCTTCGGGGGGACGGCATGTCGCAACGCGGCCCTACACGCGTTTCCCTCACTGTGCACACCGTCGTGCCGATCCGCCGAGCACCCAGCTTCGACGTCGCACACCGCACAGCACACAAGCCAACAGTTCCATGCACCACAGGCAAGGTTCGCGGGGCCCCGGCCCGTCGCTCCCGCGGATCTGCTCGGGACGCCGCCGCGTGGGGGCGTGCGGGTCCCGAGCACCCGGCACCGCCGTCCGAGTCGCTCTCGGATTCGGTGCCATCCTCCCGGCGACTGCCGGCCCCTCGTGGGCCGGGACCGGCCGACGCACCCCCGGTGCGCAGGGGATGACTGGGAGGAGACTCGGCAGCGCTGCCGGGTTGCACAGCAGGCGCCGTGTCTGGCCGCGTGGGGGCGGTGGGCACGGCGTCTGCCTGTGTTCATACTCTGAGCTGCGTTTGTGCAGCAGTCAACAGAAATTATGACGGGGCACGCTCAAATGTGATCGGAACGATGACCACCGGAGACCTTCGGGCACGGCGGGACCCGGTCGTGGTCCTCCGGGTGCGGCCGGACGCCCCGCGGGACGTCCGGCCGGATCCGGTCAGGTGAGGTCGAACTCGCCGTCCCGCGCGCCGAGCACGAAGGCCCGCCACTCCCCGGGCGTGAACACCAGGACCGGACCGTCCTCCTGACGGCCGTCCCGCATGCCGATGTAGCCGTCCACGAAGGCGATCTGGACATCGCCCACGCCCTGGCTGCTGCAGAGCCAGGTCGCCCCGGTGAAGTCCACCTTCGGCTTCCCGTTCGCGCCGAGCCCGGCCGCTCCCGCCGACTCCGCCTCGACCGACTCCACCCCGGTCCCGCTGTTGGCTGCCACTGCTGGTCTCTCCTCCCGACGGCCTGAAGGGCCCCAGCCTAGTCACCCGCACGGCCCCGGTCAGCGGGATCGGAAGGACTCCCCCGGGCGGGGCCGACGGCCCGTCGGCGACCCCGGCCCGGCCCCGCCGGGCGCGTGTCCCGCGCGGGCGGGGGCAGGCGAACTGCCAGAGTGTGGGAAGCCCCCACCGGGCCCCACCGGGCCCCACCGAACGCCCCGAGGAGCAGCCGATGAGCCGCCGGGACGGCACCCGCGCCGATGTCATCCCCATCTCCGACGCCCCCTCGGCCCACCCCCCGGCGCCCCGCACCCCGGCCCCGCTGCCCCGGCCCGCCCCGGGCCGGCCGCCCGCGCACGGCCGGGTCGGCGTCGTCCTGGTCTCGCACAGCCAGGAACTCGCCAACGCCGTACGCGCCCTCGCCCTCGCGCTGACCGGTGACGACTCCCCCGTCCCGGTGGCCGCGACCGGCGGGGACCTGGTGTCCGGCCCCGGGATCAGCGCCGTCCTGGTCGCCGCCGCCACCCGGCGGGTGGACCAGGGCCACGGCGTGGTCGTGCTGGCCGACCTCGGCGGCGCGGTGACCACCGTCCGGGCGCTGCTCGCCGAGGCCGACGAGCACGGCCTGCCGTTCCCGGTCCGGTTCGCCAACGCCCCGTTCGTCGAGGGCGCGGTGGCCGCGGTGGCCACGGCCACCGCCGGCGGCGACCTCGCGGCGGTGCTGGACGCCGCCGAGGAGGCGTACCGCCAGCCCAAGGGCTGACCTCCCCGTCCGCGGCCCCCTCCAGGGCCCCTGACGGGCGCTCCGTGGCCGCTCCGTGGCCGCTTCCTGCCGTTCCCGGGCATCCGGCCCACGGCGGGTGACCGCGCGGCTACGATCGGGCACGGGAGCGGCCGAGGGGCCGTCCGGCCGTGAGAGGGGAACCTCAGCCATGCGCGTGGTGGTCACCGGCGGCGCCGGGGTCGTCGGGGGCACGCGGCCGCCGCGTCCTCCTCCCCGGCCGGCGAGCGGGTACGTCCCGGGTCAGGGAAGCAGCGCGCCGTTCCACTGGAAGCCGGCCTCGGCGTGGCCGGACACCGCCCGCTGGATCCAGGCGAGTTCGGTGGCGCCCATCGGCGGCAGCGCGTCCAGCGCGTACCAGCCGACGTCGAGCGTCTCGTCCTCGTCCACCCGGACCTCGCCGCCCACCGGGCGGCAGCGGAAGACGACCTCCAGGTACTGCGTCATGTCGCCGTTGGGGTAGGTGACCTCCGGCGAGACGGTGACCGTCACCAGCCGCTCCGGGACGGCGACGACGCCGGTCTCCTCCAGGCACTCGCGGACCGCCCCGTCGGCGGGCTGCTCGCCCGGGTCGAGGATGCCGCCGGGCGGCGTCCAGTTGCCGTCGTCGGCGCGCTGCACGAGCAGCACCCGGCCGTCGTCGTCCAGGACGACCGCGACGACGGCGCTGAGCCAGAGCATGCGGGGGCCGACCACGGCGCGCAGGTCGGCGAGGAACTCGGGAATGGCCATGGCCCGCACCCTATCCGGGCACGGGCCGGAGAACCGCCGGGTCGCGCCGCGGCCGAATTGTGGGGCTGTTGACCCGGAATTGTGAAAGAAAGGAGAAGAAGTTGGCGGATGAACTGAAAACCCGCCGATCCGACCCGCCGGACCCGATCGGGTGATAGGTGTTTGCGCGGTTAACGCCCCGCCCGAATCCCGGTCCGCCGTCCCCCCGCTCCGCGGTCCGCGTTCAGGCCGCCGCCCGGCGCCGGCGGAACAGCGCGAAGCCGATCCGGCCGAGCAGCAGCACACCGGCCGCGAGGCAGCCGGCCACCGCCATCGCCCACGCCGGGCCGTCACTGTCCGGAACCACAACCGCCACCACGATCCCCAGCGCAAGGCAGGCCAGGCCCACCAGCGCGAGCGGTACCTGGTGGGTGACCAGCGGGCCACCGTGACAGTACCGCGCCATCCGGGTCGCGCCGTGCGGGTGGACGTGATCACGTTCCGCATCTGCCATGAGCCCAAGGTACCCCCGCGCCGCCACGCGAGCAGCATGCGGGAGGCGATCGGGCGGACACCCTCGGTGACACCCGTGGCGGGGCCGGCGGGTGGGGAGAGAGGTGTTCCCGACGCCGTCGCGACGTTGTCCCGGGCGTGTTCCCGGCTGGTCCCGGACTCGTCCCGGAATCGTTCCCGGTCTTCGAAGAAATCTTGCCGGTCCGGTACAACCCTCAATGGGGCGCAGTTGTCTCCCTTACATTGAGCGATCCAGGAGCCGTCCGCGGTGCGGGTTGGGAGTCCCCGCCGCGGGCCGGAAATACCCAGGGGGCGGAGCCGCCGCGCCCTGGAGTCGGAGGCCGGGCTCCGTCCTCCGGCGGTACCGCCACGCCGCATCGGCGACCGAGGGGGAACCGTGCCGCAGTCCCATTCCACGACGTCGACCTCCGGCCCCACGGCCCGGACCAGGGCCATGGTGACGGCCCTGTCGGACCTGCGGCCACCGCCGACCACCGCCGCACCGCCCAGGCCCCCCACCGTGACGACCGACGGGCAGCCGATCGTCACCACACCGGCCGTTCTCCCGCCGGCCGTTCTCCCGCCGGGCGGCCGTGCCCTGCGCTCCTCCGCCCCGCTGATCTGCCCCCGGCCCGCCCGCCGGCCGGCCGAGCCCGAGCGGGTCGACCACCCGGCCGGCCACCCGGCCGACGCGCGCGGGGAGTGGCTGCGGTTCGCCCCCGTCCAGCCGCTCTTCCGCGCCCGGGCGGCGCAGCGGCTCGCCGTGCTCGCCTACCACGGGGTCACCGACCCGCGTTCGTTCGGCGCCCAGCTGGACCGGCTGCGAAGACTCGCGACGCCCGTCTCGCTGGCCGCCGTGCAGCAGGCCGTCACCGACCGGCGTCCGCTGCCCGCCCGCAGCGTGCTGGTGACCTTCGACGACGCCGACCGCAGTGTCCTCGCCCATGCGCTGCCCGCGCTGATCGAACGCGGCATCCCGGCCGCCGCCTTCGTCATCTCCGAGCTGATCGGCACCGAGAAGCCGTTCTGGTGGCACGAGGCGGACTTCCTCGCCCGGCACGGCGGCCGCGCCCGCTCGCTCGACTGCGGCCACCCCTCGCAGTTGCTCCGCCGGCTCAAGGCGATGCCCGACCCGGACCGCCGGCGCAGCCTCCAGGAGCTGCGGGTCAGCGCCGACCGGCGCCCGCCCGGCCAGGACCAGCTCACCCCCGCCGACCTGGTCGCACTGCGCGAGGGCGGGGTCGCCATCGGCAACCACACCCAGGGGCACCCGTGCCTGGGCCGCTGCGACGACGCCACCGTCCGCGCGGAGATCACCGGCGCCCACGAGGCCCTCACCCGCTGGCTCGGCGAACCCCCGGTCGCCTTCGCCTACCCGGACGGCGGCCACGACGTCCGGGCCGAAACCGTCCTGCAGGAGCTGGGCTACCGGCTCGGCTTCCTCTCCGACCACCGCCTCGGCCCCCGGCTCCCCTCCCACCCCCTCCAGATCAGCCGCCTCCAGGTGGACTCCACCACCAGCACCCGGCGCTTCGACACCATCCTCTCCGGCCTCGAACCCGCCTACCGCCGCTGGCGCGGCCACGCCGCCTGACCCACCCCGCGCAGGAAGTCGCCCCACCGACTTCCTGCGCCCGGCCCGGCCGACCTCCCGGCAGAACCCTGCCCCGGGGCGGATGCCGACGCCCGCCGCCTCGACCACCCGGCCGCCTCCCGCACCGGGCCCTGGCGACTTCCCACCACAGAGACAGCTGGCAGAACCCTGCCCCGGGGCCGGAGACCGACGCCCGCCGCCGCGCAGGAAGCTACTCCACCGACCTCCCGCGCCAGGAACACGACCACGGCGAACGGTGAGCCGCGGCGCCGCCGGTCCCCGCCGGTCCACCCGGGCGGGGGCGGCAGCCGCCGGGTCTCTCCCCTCCTCCGCCCCACCCGCGGGAGGGTTGTGCGGCCGGGGTCAGGAGGCGGGGGCGGTGAGGCGCCGGCGGCCGGAGGCGACTGTGCGGCCGAGGTCAGGAGGCGGGGGCGGTGAGGGAGAGGGTCTGGGGGTAGGCGAGGGCGACCGGGGGGAGGGTGGTGGGGGTGCCGGCGTGGAGGACGGTGAGGGTGCCGGAGCCCTCGCGGGTGGGGTCGAGGACGCGGCGCAGGGCCTGGGCGGCGACCGGTTCGGCGGAGCCGTGGAGGGTCAGCGACGGCAGGGCGGTCGGGGCGACGGCGGCGCGGATGCGGTCGGCGACCAGTTCGTAGTGGGTGCAGCCGAGCACGACGGCCGCGGTGCCGGCCGGGGTGCGGGCGGCCGCGTCGGCGATGGCCGCGTCGATGGCCGCGTGGTCGCCGTGATCGACGGCGTCGGCGAGCCCGGGGCAGGCGACCTCGGTGACGGCGGCCGCCCCGGCGAACTCGCGGATCAGCCCGCGCTGGTAGGCGCTGCCGGTGGTGGCGGGGGTGGCCCAGATGGCGACCGGGCCGCCGAGCGCGGCGGCCGGCTTGATCGCCGGGACGGTGCCGATGACCGGCACCACGGGCTCCAGTTCGGCGCGCAGGGCCGCGAGCGCGTGGACGGAGGCGGTGTTGCAGGCGACGATCAGCGCGTCGGGCCGGTACTCGGCGGCGGCCCGGGCGCAGCCGAGGGCGAGTTCGGTGATCTCCTCGGGCGTGTGCGGGCCCCAGGGCATCGAGGCGGGGTCGGAGGAGAGCACCAGATCGACGTCCGGACGCAGCGTCCGGAGCGCGGCGGCGGCGGCCAGCAGGCCGATTCCCGAGTCCATCAGTGCGATCTTCACGGGTCAAGACTTTAGTCGATGGCCCCCGCCGGGCCCCTGGTGCGGCAGACTGCCCGGGTGACCGTCCTGCTGTGGATCGCCGCGCTCTCCCTGCTGGTCTGGCTCTGGCTGGCGGGCTGCCACGGGCTGTTCTGGCGCACCGACGTCCGGCTGCCGCCGCGCCGCGCGCCGGAGCGCTGGCCGCGGGTGGCGGTGGTGGTGCCGGCCCGGGACGAGGCCGGGGTGCTGCCGGTGTCGCTGCCCAGCCTGCTGGCGCAGAAGTACCCGGGGCGGGCCCGGGTGGTGCTGGTGGACGACCACAGCGCGGACGGCACGGGCGCGCTGGCGCGCTCGCTGGCCGCCCCGGGCGGCCTGGAGCTGACGGTGACCACCCCTCCCCCGCTGCCGCCGGGGTGGACGGGCAAGCTGTGGGCGCTGCGGCACGGGGTGGAGCTGGCCGGGCCGGACGCCGAGTACCTGCTGCTGACCGACGCGGACATCGCGCACGGCCCGGACTCGCTGGCCGAGCTGGTGGCCGCGGCGGAGAGCGACCGGCTGGACCTGGTGTCGCAGATGGCCCGGCTGCGGGTGGAGACGGGCTGGGAGCGGCTGATCGTGCCGGCCTTCGTCTACTTCTTCGCCCAGCTGTACCCGTTCCGGTGGAGCAACCGGCCCGGTGCGCGGACGGCCGCGGCGGCGGGCGGCTGCTCGCTGGTGCGGCGGGAGGCGCTGGAGCGGGCGGGCGGGGTGGCGGCGATCCGGGGCGCGGTGATCGACGACGTGTCGCTGGCCCGGGCGGTGAAGGCGGCCGGGGGCCGGACCTGGCTGGGGCTGGCGGAGCAGGTGGACAGCGTGCGCCCGTACCCGCGCCTGGAGCAGCTGTGGCGGATGGTGTCGCGCAGTGCGTACGCCCAGCTGCGGCACTCGCCGGTGCTGCTGCTGGGGACGGTGCTGGGGCTGGCGCTGGTGTACCTGGTGCCGCCGGTGGCGACGGTGGCGGGGCTCGCGGCGGGCGCCTGGCCGGTGGCGGCGGCGGGCGGGGCGGCCTGGGCGCTGATGGCGGGGACCTTCGTGCCGATGCTGCGCTACTACGGGCGGCCGGCGGCGGCCGCGCCGCTGCTGCCGTTCACCGCCTCGCTCTACCTGCTGATGACGGTCGACTCGGCGGTGCGGCACTGGCGGGGCCGGGGCGCCGCCTGGAAGGGCCGGACGTACTGAGCCCGGGTGGGCCACACTGGTCGGATGGACCGTCAGACGATCTCCCGGCTCGCGCACGCCCGCCATCCGGTCGCCGCGCCGCTCTCCGACGGGTCGGTGGGCGCGCTGCTGGACCGGGCGCTGGCGCCGGACGAGGAGGGGCGGGCGCTGGACCTGGGGTGCGGGCGGGCGGCCTGGCTGCTGCGGGCGCTGAGCGCCCGGCCGCGCTGGCGGGCGGTCGGGGTGGAGGTGGACGCGGCGGCGCTGGACCTGGCCCGGGAGTCGGCCGAGGCGCTGGGGGTGCAGCGGCGGGTCGCGCTGCACCACCAGGACGCCCGGGAGTTCGCCGGCCCCGGGCGCTTCGAGCTGGTCCTGAACGTCGGCGCGACGCACGTCTTCGGCGGCCTGCTGCCGGCGCTGGCCGCGGCCCGGGAGTTCCTGGCGCCGGGCGGCCGGGTGCTGGTGGGCGAGGGATTCTGGGAGCGCGACCCCTCGTCGGCGGCGCTGGCCTCGCTCGGCGCCACGCGTGAGGAGTACGCGGACCTGGCCACCACCGTGGACCGGGTGACGGCGGACGGCTGGACGCCGGTGGCGGGCCATGTGAGCGGCCAGGAGGAGTGGGACGACTACGAGTTCTCCTGGACCGGCTCGCTCGCCGAGTGGGCGCTGGACCACCCGGAGCATCCGGACGCCGCGGACGCCCGGGCGGCGGCCGACCTGCACCGCGTCGAGTGGCTGCACGGCTACCGGGGGACGCTCGGCTTCGTCACGCTGCTGCTGCGCCAGGGCTGAACGCCCGCGGCACGACGGCTACTTCTGGGTGCGGGCGAGGAAGTCGTCGATCAGCGGGGCGATTTCGGGCAGCTTCTCCTCCAGGGCGAAGTGCCCGGTGTCGAACACGTGCAGTTCGGCGTCGGGGACGTCGCGCAGGTAGGCGCGGGCGCCGGCTTCGGTGAAGAACGGGTCGTTGCGGCCCCAGACGATCAGCGTGGGCGGGCGGTGGGAGCGCAGCCAGTGCTGCCAGCGGGGGTAGAGCTCGACGTTGCCGTGGTAGTCGAGGGCGAGTTCGACCTGGATGTCCTTGCGGCCGGGCAGGTCGAGGTGGCGTTGGTCGAGGGTCCAGCCGTCGGGGGCGACCAGGGTGGGGTCGCCGGTGCCGCCCTCGTACTGGGAGCGGGTGGTCTCCGGGGTCAGGATGGCGCGGGCGCGTTCGGCGGCGCCCTCGACGCCGGGGCGGTTGGCGATGAACGCGCGGGCCTGGTCGGAGAGGCCCTCCTCGTAGGCGTTGCCGTTCTGGACGACCAGGCCGGTGATCCACTCGGGGTGGCGGGTGGCGAGCCGCAGGCCGACGGGGGCGCCGAAGTCGAAGACGTAGAGGGCGAACCGGTCGAGGCCGAGGGCCCGGCAGAAGCCCTCGACGACGTCGGCCAGGGTGTCGAAGCGGTAGCGGAAGGCGCCGGGGGCGGGGCTGTCGCTGTGGCCGAAGCCCGGGTAGTCGGGGGCGATCAGCCGGTAGCGGGTGCCGAGCGCGTCGAACAGCCGGCGGAACTGGTGGGAGGCGGAGGGGAAGCCGTGCAGCAGCAGGAGCACGGGCGCGTCGGCCGGGCCGGTCTCCCGGTAGAAGACGCGCAGGCCGTCGACGTCGACGTGACGGTGGTGGACGTACGGGATCGTCAGCTCGCTCATACTAACCATTAAACACATGAGTATCGGTTAGAGGAAGAGCCGAGCCGTCGGCGATCGGACCCGAAGAGGGGCGGGTCGGCCTTCGGTGCGGCCGGCCCGCCCCGGGGCGGTCAGGGGGAAGGGTGACGAGGGGTCAGTACAGCGCGTGGGCGTGCGGGTGGCGCTGCTGGTCCTGGGCGACGAGCCGGTCCAGCTCGGCCGGCATCGCCTCGACGCCGCCGGCGTTGGTCGGCGAGGTGCGGGCGTCGCCGTGCACGACCACCGTCGGCAGTTCCTTGATGCCGTAGCGGATGAACAGCGCGGCCGCCTCGTCGACCGACTTGGCCACCTCCTGCGAGCGGTGGACCTCGCGGAAGCGCTGCGCGTCGACGCCCTGGCTCTGCGCCCAGGCGGCGGCGGTGTCCTCGGTGGTGAGGTCCCGCCCGTTGGTGTGCACGGCCCGGAAGGCCTCGGCCTGCAGGCGCTCGACCAGGCCGAGCCGCTCCAGCGTGTAGTACAGCCGGGCGTGGGCGCGCTGCACGGACTCCTCGCGGCTGCCCGGCCAGATGGCGGGGACGCGGCGCAGGTCGACGTCGGCGCGGTGCCGCTCGGTCCAGGCCTGGAGCGGCTGCTCGAGTGCCTGGGAGTGCCCGCAGTCGTACCAGAAGAACTCGAGCGCCTCGGTGCGGGCGCTCTCGCGCACCGGCTGGATGGTGTCGAGGCGGGAGAACGGGCTGCCCCCGCGGGGCGGCTGGTGGCTGGCGGCGGCGGCCTGGAGCGGGGATGCGGCGATCCCGGCGGCGACGGCCAGCAGCAGGGTGGTTCGAAGGAGGGGCTTCACACCCGGAGTGTGACGGGTGACGGGGCGTCGACGGCCAGTCGTCCCGGTGCGTCGGGCCGGGATTCGCCTGAACAGCGCACCCGGCCCGGCGCACCGGGACGCGTCAGCCGCGTCCGCCCGGTCCGCCGCGCTCGCAGACCTCGCCGAACAGGCGCTGCCAGGCGTCGGCCACCACGTCGAGGTCGCAGTGGGCCAGCGCGTGCGCGCGGGCGGCGGCGCCGAATCCGGTGCGGTCGCCGGCCAGCACCTTGGCCAGCGCCTCGGCGAGGGCGGGCGGGTCGCCGGGGGCGACCAGCGCGCCGGTGGTGCCGTCCTGGACCACCGAACTGACCAGGCCGACATCGGTGGCGACGGCCGGCAGGCCGGCCAGCGCGGCCTCGATCAGCACCCCGGGCACACCCTCGCTGTCACTGGTGAGCAGCACCGCGTCGGCGGCCCGGTAGAGCGGGGCCGGGTCGGCGAGGGTGCCGAGGAAGTGGGTCCGGGCGGCGCCGGGATGTCGCTCCAGGGCGGAGCGTTCCGGGCCGTCCCCGGCGACGGCGAGGCGCACGTCGGGGAGCCGGTCGAGGGCGTCGAGGGCGAGGTCGAGGCGTTTCTCGGGGGCTATCGCGCCGAGCCAGGCGACCAGCAGGCCGTCCGGCGGCAGCCCCAGGCCCTGCCGGGCGGCGCGCCGGTCGGCCTCGTCGCGGGCCTGCGGATAGCGGTCGGCGGCACGGCCGTTGGGGATGGTGCGGACCTTGGCGGCGGGCAGCCGGAAGCGTTCCACGAGCAGGTCGCGGCCCTCGTCGGCGACGGCGACGACGGCGGCCGCGCGGTGCAGCAGGGCGCCGGTGCGCAGCCGGCGGATCGCGCCGTCCGTCCAGTGCCGGGGGTCGCCGAGGGAGACGTAGACGAACGGGGTGCGGGTGCCGGCGAGGGCGAGGGCGCAGGCGGGGAGGGTGGCGGATCCGTGGGCGACGACGAGGTCGGCGGTGCGGGCGGCGGCGCGCAGGGCGCCGAGGGTGCGGGGGTGCAGCCGGCCGGGGCCGAGGACGGTGGTGGGGTGGGTGCCGGGGTCGTCCGGGAGCGCGTCCGGGTGCGGTGCGAGGGCGCGCAGGGCGGAGGCCTGGCCCCGGCGGCGCAGTTCGCGGTGGAGTGCGAGGGCGAGGCTCTGCGCGCCGCGGCGGCGCGGATCGGTGATGAGGTGGAGGATGCGGGGGCGGGTTCCGGTCGTCCTGACCGGTGTCGCTTCAGGCATGGGAAAGACCTTGGCACAGCCTCCGGCCTGGGACGACCCCTTCGCGTAACCCGGCGGTGGTCCGCGCGCCGTCGCGGGTACTCCTGAAGGGCGCCGTGCGAGAGCCGTCGTGCGCCCCACGAAGGGTCCGTGCGCCCTGTTCAGCGCTGTCGTCCGCCCCCTGACGGTTCGGCACCGGCCTTCCGGCGGCGCTCCGGGTGTGACCGAATCGCTGGCGGGTGCCGGTCGCGACCTGCGATGCTGAGCGCCAGTCAGGGCGCCGTCCCGGCACGGGAGACCGGCCGCGCCCAGGAGGGCGGGGGTTGGCCTGTGCATGTGCTCCATGTGATCGACAGCGTGAGCCGGGCCGGCGGGGCCGAGCGGAGCCTGGTGGCGATGGCCCCCCAACTGGTGCGGTCCGGGGTGAAGCTCGACGTCGCCTACCTCCGGGACTCCCCCGGCGGCTTCCAGCCGGAGCTCATCGCGGCCGGGGCCGATGTGTTCGGCGTCGGCCGGACCACCCGGGGGCGCACGGTCACCGCCCTGCACCGGCTGATCCGCGAGCGCCGCCCGGACCTGGTGCACACCACGCTCTACGAGTCCGACGTGCTCGGCCGGGCCGCCGCGCTGACCGCCCGCACCCCAGTGGTGACCAGCCTGGTCGACGCGGCGTACGGGCCGGAGCACCGCAACGCGCGCGGGCTGAGCCCCTGGAAGGTGCGGGCCGCGCAGACGGTCGACGCGGCGACCGCGCAGGGCACCCGGCGCTTCCACGCGCTGACCCGCTACGTGGCCGGGGCGATGGCACGCCGGCTGCGGGTGCCGCACCAGCGGATCGACGTGGTGCCGCGCGGGCGCGACCCGGAGCGCCTCGGCACCGTGACCCCGGAGCGGCGGGCCGCCGTGCGCGCCGCCCTGGAACTGGAGCCGGACGTGCCGGTGGTGCTGGCGGCGGCCCGCCAGCAGTACCGGAAGGGTCTGGACGTGCTGCTGGAGGCCTGGCCGCAGGTGCTGCGCGCGGAGCCGGCGGCGGTGCTGCTGCTGGCCGGCGGCGAGGGCCCCGAGAGCGAGCGGCTGCGGGCGCTGGCCGGGCTGAGCGGCGGGGTGCGCTTCCTCGGGCCGCGCGACGACGTGTTCGACCTGATGGCGGCCTCCGACGCGTTCGCCGTGCCCTCCCGCTGGGAGGGGCTGGGCAGCGCGGCGATGGAGGCGATGGGCGTCGGGGTGCCGCTGGTCGCCGCCGACGTGCCGGCGCTGCGCGAGACGGTGGGCTCGGAGGACTACGCGCGGCTGGTGCCGCCCGAGCGCCCGGCCGCGCTGGCGGCGGCGCTGGCCGACACCCTGGAGGACCGGGCCGCGGCGGGGGTGCGGGCGAAGGCGGCGCGGGCGCGGTTCCTGACCTCGTTCACGCTGCACCGGGTGTCGGCGCAGATGGTGGGGTTCTACGAACGCTCGCTGCGGCTGCGGACGGTCTGAGCGCTCCCCGGCGCGGCCCCCGGGGGGCGCCCCCGAGGTGACCGCCCGCCCCGGGGCGCGGAGGCGGTGGTCCGGATCCAGCCGTACGCGGAGCGTCTGCGCGCCGCTTGACCCGGACGCGTCGGGTCGCGGGCCCGTTACGCGGTTCGGGTGAACGCGGTTGGACCGGGGGCCCGCGCGGTCGGCAGGATGTCCGGCCGGGACCCGCGGTCCCCGTCAACCCTCCCCCGTACGTTTGGAGTTCCCGGTGTTCAAGGGATTCCGCAGCTTCCTGCTGCGTGGAAACGTCGTCGACCTGGCGGTCGGCATCGTGATCGGCGCGGCCTTCACGGCCGTGGTCACCGGGTTCGTCACGGCCTTCCTCACCCCGTTGGTCGGGGTGGCGACGGGCGCGGTCGGCGACTTCACCGAGAAGACCTTCGACGTGGCGGGCGCCCGGTTCCCGTACGGCGTCTTCGTCAACGCGCTGATCAGCTTCGTGCTGGTCGCCGCGGTGATCTACTTCGTCGTGGTGGTGCCGGTCGGCAAGCTCCAGGCGAGGCTGGAGGGCGACAAGCCGGCGCCGGCCGCCAAGGCGGACTGCCCGGAGTGCCTGAGCGCGATCCCGGCCGCGGCGGTGCGCTGCTCGTTCTGCGCCACCGAGGTCGCCGGCCGGCCGGGCTTCCCCGCCCAGCGCGGCCCCGTCGAGCAGGCCGTCAAGCAGAGCGCCGAGCAGCCCGCCGCGAAGACGGCGGAGCGGCCCGCCGAGCAGGCCCCGGAGAAGGTGGCGGAGCAGGCCGCCGAGGAGCCCGCGCCGGCCCGCTGAGCGGACCTCGGCCAGAGCGCGCCGGGCCCTCGCCGGCCCTGACGGGGACTTTATTCCCGAAACATTCACGAGCCCCCGCCGCGCCCCCGGCGGGGGCTCGAATGCGCCGGTGCGCGCCCCGCCCGCAGAAGTTTCTTCGACGGTGCCCGAACCGTCCACCGGCCCGTCACCGCACGGGTCTTCGGTACCCCCGTCCGAGGCCCGTTCGAGCGCCCGGGGCCGCGGAACAGTGGCCGGAACTCGCCGCCAAAATGTCCGTTCTTCCTACTTTCGAAACCTTTGTTCGGGCGAAGCTTGTGTAAACACTCGAACTGCTCGGCCTCCCAGTCTCCTCAGCAGGCTCGTTGTGGGCTTACCGTATGCCCCATGACCTCGCCCCGCTCCTACGACGGAGTCGGCTACCCCTCTCCGTCCTTCTCCTCCGGCACGCCCATCTACGACAGCCTCGTCGCAGAGCGCGGTGTCCCGCAGATCGCGCCCATCAACGTGCCGGCCGCCCTGCCGCCGGCCCTGTCGACCGGTTACGGATCCGGCCTCTCCGGCCCCTCCTACGAGAACAACCGGTACGGCACCGGGTACGACGCCCCCGGCGGCAACCTCCCCGCCCTGCCGCCGGCCCGCCTCGCCCTGGGCCCCGGCCCGAGCAGCGCGCCGTCCTCCTCCTCCGGCCCGGCCACCGCGTACATCCCGGCGCAGCCCGCGCCCGCGTACGCCGCCGCGCCCCAGCCGCCGGTCCCCGGCTACGGCGGCCCGCAGCCGTACCTGCCCGGCCAGCGCCCGCAGACCCCGGCCCCGGGCTTCACCCAGGCCGCCACCGGCGGGTACCAGCCGTCCGGCGGCCAGAGCTTCGGCGGCCAGAACACCTTCGTCGGCGGCCACGGCGGCCCGCAGACCTTCGGCGCGCAGCCGGCCGGCGGCCCGTCCGGTCCGCACCCGGCCGGCCAGCCGCAGGGACCGCAGTCCTTCGGCGGCCCGCAGGGCTTCGCCGGCCAGGGCGCCCAGCCCGGCGGCTTCGGCGGCTCCGGCGACCAGTCCTTCGGCGGCGCCCAGCTGCGCCCGGCCGTCACCCCGGTCGCCCCGGTCCGCCCGATGCAGCCGCAGCGGCCCGGCCCGTACGGCGAGCCCGGCCAGTTCCAGCAGGGCTACCAGCCCCAGGCCCAGGGGTACTGAGGCCGCTGACACACCTCCGGGCCGGCCCCACCCGGCCCCCACCCGCACCACCTAGCACCACCCGGCGCACCCACATCCGCCGGGCGTACGGAGAAACGGGTCATCCACGGACCGCCCGGAACGCCGCCCCACCCGGCGTTCCGGGCGGTCCGTGTGCATTCGGGCCCCAGGCCGGGCACCTCGGGGCGGCCCGGGGCGCGGACCGCGCCTGCCTCCGGTCCGGGCACGGCTGGCAGGATGGGGGAATGCAGCTCACCGGACTCCACGTCTACCCCGTCAAGTCCATGTACCGCCTGAGCCCCGAGAGCGCCCGCGTCGAACCGTGGGGCCTGGCCGGCGACCGCCGCTGGATGCTCGCCGACGCCACCGGCCGGTTCGTCAGCCAGCGCGAGGACGCCGCCCTCGGCCAGGTCCGCGCCGAGCTCACCCCCGCCGGGGCCCTCGTGCTCACCGCCCCCGACGGCTCCCGCGCCGAGATCCCCGCCCCCGCCGTCGCGGTCGGCGCCCCGCTCGCCGACGTCGAGGTCTGGGGCACCCGCTTCCGTGCCGCCGAGGCCGGCAAGGACGCCCAGGTCTGGATCGCCGACCACCTCGGCGACTACCGGCTGGTGCACCTGGACGACCCGCGCGCCCGGCCCGTCGACCCGGACTTCTCCTCCCCCGGCGACACCGTCTCGATGGCCGACGGCTTCCCGCTGCTGCTCACCAGCACCGCCTCGCTCGCCGAGCTCAACACGCTGATCGCCGCCGAGCACCCGGACGGCCACGAGCAGCTGCCGATGGAGCGGTTCCGCCCCAGCGTGGTGGTCTCCGGCAGCGAGCCCTGGGCGGAGGACGGCTGGCGGCGGATCAGGATCGGCGAGCTGACCTTCCGGGTGGTCAAGCCGTGCGGACGCTGCGTGGTCACCACCACCGACCAGGAGAGCGGCGAGCGGCGCGGCCCCGAGCCGCTGCGCACCCTGGCCCGGCACCACCGGCTGCTGAAGAAGGCGGCGTTCGGGCAGAACCTGATCCCCGAGCGCCCGGCCGGCGTCGAGGGCGACACGCTCGGCACGCTGCGGCTGGGCGACGAGGTCGAGGTGCTGGAGGACGGCGCGCACTGGCCGGCCGACCGCCTGGTCTGACGGCGGGCGCCCGCCCCCGCGCCCCCGCGCCCGCACCCGTGTCCGCACCCGCGTGCCGGAACCGGACGTGTGCGCGCTCGTTGAAGCAGTGCCGACGCACGCCGCGACCCGCGATGGACCGCCGGCGGACCCGGCGGGCCCGCAGCGGTCGTCCGCCCCGCCCCGCCCGTGCGGCCGGAGCACCCGCGCGAGCGCGCTACGGTGGGCGGACGACCCGCGCACCCCGGTGCGCCGCGTCCGGGCGCGCCGCGTCCGCGTGCGTCCGGTCCGCAGATCGCCGGCTCGATGAAGGTGGGGACGACAGACCGTCATGGCTGAGCACAGGGTCCGGGTCACCCAGGACAGCGCATCCCGCTGGCGGCGCCGCGCCGGCGAGTACGACACGCTCACGGAGGCCCTGGCGGCCGCGGAACCGGGCGACACGGTGACCGTGCGACCGGGCACCTTCCGGGAGAACGTGGTGGTGGACAAGGCGGTGACGGTCGTCGCCGCCCAGGGCCCCGGCAGCGTCCGGATCGACCCCGCGGGCGGGGTGCCGCTCACCGTCACCGCCGCGGCGACCGTCCGCGACCTGGTGATCGAGGGCAGCGACCGGTCCTCCCCTGCCGTGCTGATCACCGGCGAGGACGCGACCCCCGCGTTCAGCGGCTGCCGGGTGGAGACCCACTCGGCCGCCGGGGTCGAGGTGAGCGACGGCGCCCGGCCCACCCTGAAGGGCTGCGTGGTCGCCAACCCGGACGGCCTCGGGCTGCGGCTGCGCGGCGCCGGCACCGCCGCCGCCTTCGAGGACTGCGAGGTCGCCGCCGCCGGCCAGGCCGGACTGGCGGTGCTCGGCGGCGCGACCGCCGCGCTCGAGCGCTGCCGGGTGCACCACGCCGCCGGCGCGGGCGTGCTGCTCTCCGACCCGGGCAGCGCGGCCGAGCTGACCGGCTGCGAGATCTACGAGATCCGCGGCAGCGGGGTGCAGGCCGAGGCCCAGGCGGGCGGACGGCTGGTCGACTGCGACATCCACCGGGTCACCGGCAACGGGCTCACCCTGGACGGCGAGGCCGAGCTGGTGCTCACCGGCTGCCGGGTGCACGACGTGCCGGAGAACGCCGCCGACCTGCGCGGACGCGCCCGGCTCAGCCTCGCCCACTCCACCGTGCGGGACTTCGGGCGCGGGGCGCTGTCGGTCTGGGACCAGGGCACCGAGGCGAACGCCGAGTCCTGCCAGATCCACGGGTCGAACGGCGAGTACCCGGCGCTCTGGGTGAGCGACGGCGCCCGGCTCACGCTCACCGACTGCGCGCTGCACGACCTGCCGGACGCGCTGTTCGTGCTGGACCGCGACTCCGCCGCCGTCGCCGAGGGCTGCTCGTTCAGCCGGATCCGCAGCTCGGCGGTGTCGGTCAGCGGCGGCGCGACGGTGACGCTCACCGGCTGCCGGGTCCAGGAGGCGGGCACCGGGCTGTGGTTCCGCGACCACGGCAGCGGCGGTGTGCTGACCGGCTGCGAGATCTCCGACGTGGCGACCGGTGTGATCGTCACCAAGGGCGCCGACCCGGTGCTGCGGGACTGCACCGTCCGGGCCGGTTCGGACGCCGGCGTCTACGTCTCCGCCCAGGGCCGGGGCACCTTCGAGGACTGCCGGGTCTCGCACGGCAAGGGCTTCGGCTTCCACATCATCGACGGCTGCCGCACGGTGCTCACCCGCTGCCGGGCCGAGCAGAACGAGCGGGCCGGCTTCGAGTTCTCCGAGCCCGGGCCGGTGGTGGAGGGGTGCACCTCGGACGACGTGCCGGCCGCGTCCGCCGCGGCCGCCGAGATCCCCACCCCGCGCACCCAGCTCGCCGCCACCGCCGCGCCCCTGGCCTCCTCCGCGCCCGCCGCGGCGGTGATCGGGCCGATCCCGGACTGCCGGCCCGCCGAGGAGGCGCTGGCCGAGCTCGACGCCCTGGTGGGCCTGGCCACCGTCAAGCAGGAGGTGCGGACGCTGATCGACCTCATCTCGGTCGGCCGGCGGCGGCAGCAGGCCGGGCTCAAGGCGCCCTCGCTCCGCCGCCACCTGGTCTTCACCGGCGCCCCCGGCACCGGCAAGACCACGGTGGCGCGGCTGTACGGCGAGATCCTCGCCTCGCTCGGGGTGCTGCAGCGCGGCCACCTGGTCGAGGTGGCCCGGGTCGACCTGGTCGGCGAGCACATCGGCTCCACCGCGATCCGCACCGCCGCCGCCTTCGACCGGGCCCGCGGCGGGGTGCTGTTCATCGACGAGGCGTACGCGCTGGCGCCGGAGGACGGCGCCCGGGACTTCGGGCGGGAGGCGATCGACACGCTGGTGAAGCTGATGGAGGACCACCGGGACGAGGTGGTGGTCATCGTCGCCGGCTACACCGCCGAGATGGAGCGGTTCCTCTCCGCCAACCCCGGTGTCTCCTCGCGGTTCTCACGCACCGTCGCCTTCCCCGACTACACGGCCGAGGAGCTGCTGGAGATCGCCCGCGCGCAGTGCGCCGAGCACGAGTACGCGCTCACCGACGCCACCGAGCGCGCGCTGCTCGACCACTTCGCCGGCATCGAGCGCGGGCCCAACTTCGGCAACGGGCGCACCGCGCGGCAGGTGTTCGAGACCATGGTCGAGCGACACGCCATGCGGATCGCCCAGCTGCCCGACGCTTCCACCGAGGACCTCCAGCTCCTGGTGCCCGCCGACCTTCCGGCGCCGCGGCTGCCGTAGCGCGCCGGAAGGCCGGCGGGGCGGGAACCCGGGTGCGTCGCAGGCCCGTTGGGCCTGGTGTGGGCACCCTTCTCAGCGGCGCGGCCGGCGGTCTGCTGCTCCCGGCGTTCCTCGTCGTGGTCTTCTTCCTCGGGGCCGCCGGGCGACGGCTGCTCGCCCGGCGGGGCGGGCGCGGGGCCGGCGACCGTGGGGCCGGTGGGCGCGGGGCCGGTGGGCGCGGGGCCGGGGCGGCGGCCACCGAGGAACTGCACGCGCTGCTGTACCCGGGCAAGCGGGCGCAGTTGGAGCAGCGGCGGGTCGAGCTGGTGCTCCGGGAGGACGGGAACGGCGGGGCGCCGGGGCGGACCGGGATCGACCTCACCGGTGGCCGGGCGGTGATCCGGGGCCACGGCGCCCGCCGATCGTAGCGGCGGCGGCGCCGGTCAGACGCGTTCGCCGGCGAGCATGAGGGTGATCAGGAGGTCCAGGCGGTCCTCGGCGAGGTCGGCGCGGAGGCGTCCGCTGCGGGTGAGGGTGACCAGGCCGTGCAGGGCGGTCCAGACGACCTCGATGAAGGTGTCCGGATCGTGGGGCCCGGACACCTCGACCACCGGGGCGGCCAGGGCGGCGAAGGCCTCCTTGAGCTCGTCGGGGGCCTCGGACCGGCCGAAGGGCAGGCCGGTGGCGAGGGTGAACATGGCGTCGTAGAGGGTGGGGCGGGCGGCCGCGAAGGCCGCGTAGGCGCCGACCACGGCGGTGAACGCCTCGACCGGACCCTCGGCGTCGCGGGGCGCTTCCCGCAGTTCACCGGCGAGTTCCTCGAAGCCCTCCAGGGCGACGGCGGCGACGATCGCGTCCTTGCTGGCGAAGTGGCTGTAGAGCACGGGCTGGCTGTACTCGATCATCTCGGCGAGCCGGCGGACCGTCACCGCCTCCCAGCCTTCGTCCTCGGCGAGGTCGCGAGCGGTCCGGATGATCAGCTGGTGCCGTTCGGCGCGTTCGCGCTCGCGGCGGTCGTGAACTGTCACGCCCGAGATCCTAGCGGTGCTAGATGTTCGAGCGATGCTCGCACTGACGTTCCATCGGATACCTAGCACCACTAGAAACTCTGGCCTTCACCAGGGATTTGAGGAGGTCAGCCCACCCAGGCGTCACCGGCCAGGAAGGACTCCAGGTCCGCCGAGTAGGGCGCGATGTCAATCCGTTCGCCCGCCAACCACTCGTCCGAGTAGTACCGGTCGAGGTAGCGGTCACCCGGATCGCAGATCAGGGTGACCACGCTGCCGCGCTCCCCCGCCGCCCGCATCTGCGCGACGATCCGCAGCGCGCTCCACAGCCCGGTCCCGGTGGACGCGCCCGCCTTCCGGCCGAGCACCCGGTCCAGCATCCGCACCGCGGCGATCGAGGCGGCGTCCGGGACCTTCATCATCCGGTCGACCGCCCCGGGCACGAAGCTCGGCTCCATCCGGGGCCGCCCGATCCCCTCGATCCGCGAACCGCGGTCGCACACCGCGTCCGGGTCGTCGTGCACCCAGCCGTCGAAGAAACAGGAGTTCTCCGGATCGGCGACGCAGATCCGGGTGTCGTACTGCATGTAGTGGACGTACCGGGCGATGGTCGCCGAGGTGCCGCCGGTGCCGGCGGTCGCCACGATCCAGGCCGGCTCGGGGTGCGGCTCCAGGCGCAGCTGGGCGAAGACCGACTCGGCGATGTTGTTGTTGCCCCGCCAGTCGGTGGCCCGCTCGGCGTAGGTGAACTGGTCCATGTAGTGGCCGCCGGTCTCCTCGGCGAGCCGGGCCGAGGCCTCGTAGACCTCGTCCGGCCGGTCCACCAGGTGGCACTCGCCGCCGTGGAACTCGATCAGGTCGATCTTGGCCTGGCTGGTGGACTTGGCCATCACCGCGATGAACGGCACCCCGACCAGCTGCGCGAAGTACGCCTCGGAGACGGCCGTGGACCCGCTGGACGCCTCGATGACCGGCTTGCCGGGGCGGATCCAGCCGTTGCAGAGCCCGTACAGGAACAGCGAGCGGGCCAGCCGGTGCTTGAGCGAGCCGGTCGGGTGGGTGGACTCGTCCTTGAGGTAGAGGTCGATCCCCCACTCCGCCGGGAGCGGGAAGCGCAGCAGGTGGGTGTCGGCCGAGCGGTTGGCGTCCGCCTGGACCTTGCGGACCGCCTCCTTGAGCCAGCGCCGGTACTCCGGGTCGGAACGGTCCACGTCGGCCGTCGGATCGATCCCCATGTGCCACTCTCCTCGTGCGAGTCCTTGGAAGCCCCCCTCCGCTTGCTCACAACGAGTGTACGAGTGTCACGATAAGTAACATTATCTGAAGCTCCAGGCTCCGCTTATCTTCCCGCCCCGACCCCACCGGCCTACCCGGCCACCCGGCTACCCGGCTACCCGGCTACCCGCCGATCGGGCTACCTGGCGGTGACCGACTGCGGGTCCGCCAGGTACGGCAGCCAGCCCAGCTCGGCCGCACCGGCCAGCGCGCTGTGCTCCAGTTCGGCGCCGACGATCGGCACCCGGCCGCTGCGCCCCCACAGGCTGCGCTCGGCCACGACCGCGCGCAGCCGATCCGGCGCGGCCTCCAGCAGGTCCAGGTGCAGCCCGCTGAGCACCACCCGGTCCGGATTGAGGATGTTGGCGACCCCGGCCAGGCCGAGGCCGAGCCGGTCGATGACGTGCTCCACGGCCGCCCGGGCCCGCTCGTCGGTGGCGGCGGCCCGGCAGAGCTCCCCCGCCTGGTCGAGCAGTGGCCGCCCCGGCTCCGGCGTCAGCCCGGCGGCGGCGAACAGCGCGTCCGGGTCGGTCTCCGAGTTGAGGCAGCCCCGGTTGCCGCATCCGCAGGGCCGGCCCTGCGGATCGACGGTCAGATGGCCGACCTCCAGGGCGAGTCCGGCGCTGCCGGTGTGCAGCCGCCCGTCGATGACCAGCGCCCCGCCGACGCCGCGGTGGCCGGAGGTGACCAGCAGCAGGTGCCGCGCGCCCCGGCCGGCGCCGTGCCGGTACTCGGCGAGGGCGGCCAGGTTGGCGTCGTTGGCGATCGCGGTGGGCAACGGGTCGAACGCGCGCGGCCCGTGGTCGGCGCGCCCCACCTCCACGTCGTACAGGTCGGCGACGGGCGTGCCGCTGGGCCAGGCGAAGTGCAGCGCGGCGAGCGCGGTGCCGTCCGGCTCGGTGACCGGGTTGGGCAGCGCGAGCGCCGCGCCGAGGCAGCGCCGCTCGGTGCCGCGGGCGAGTTCGGCGCCCGCCTGGGCGACCGCGCGCAGCATCCGCACCGGGTCGGTGGCGGCGGGCAGCGGCAGGTGGACCGGCGGGTCGAGCAGGCCGCCGAGGCCGGCCAGGGTGACGCTCAGACCGTCGGCGTGGATCTGTCCGGCGACGACCACCGGGCCGGCCGGGTCGATGGCGAGCCGGTGCGAGGGGCGGCCGCGGCCGCCGCCGGCCGGGCGGGAGTCGACCGTGATCAGGCCGAGGGCCTCCAGTTCGGCGGTGACGGCGCCGGCGGTGGCCCGGGTGACGTCGAGCGCGCGGGTGAGCGCCGAGCGGGTCGGGGCCTGGCCGGTGTGGATCAGCTGGAGCGCGGGCCCGAGCAGCGTCCGCCCGCGGTCGGGGGCCGCGCGGCGGTGGGCGTCGCGCTGCGCGTCGTGGTCGGCCCCGGTCCCGGGCTTCGGGCTTGAAGGTGAGAGCTGCACGGACCTATTGTTACTTTGTGCCGCCCCGAAACAAAATCCATTCGCCCGGCCCCGTCCACCGATCGTCCCCCCAGTCTCGCAGCTCCTCCACCCAATCCCCCACCCCTTCCGCGCACTCGTCTGCCTCTTGGGGCACCGCCCGGCTCGCCCTCACCGCCTTCTTCGCCGTCGACGGCCTGCTCTTCGCCGCCTGGGTCGTCCGCATCCCGGACGTCCGCAGCCAGGTCAACGCCTCGCACAGCGCGCTCGGACTCGCCCTGCTCTGCGTCTCGGCGGGCGCCGTCGCCACCATGCCGCTCGTCGGGCGGCTCTGCCTGCGGTACGGCTCGCGGCCGGTCACCGTCGCCTCGCTCGGCCTGCTCGCGCTCTCCGTCCCGCTGCCCGCGCACACCCATTCGGTCACGGCGCTCGGCGGCGTCCTGCTGCTCTTCGGCGCCGGCTACGGCGGGGCCAATGTCGCCATGAACAGCGCCGCCGTCGAGATCGTCGGCGAGCTGGGACGCCCGGTCATGCCCAGCTTCCACGCCGGCTACAGCCTCGGCGGCCTGCTCGGGGCCGGCGTCGGCGGCCTGCTCGCCGGTCCCCTCACGGCCGCGCAGTGGCTCGCGCTGGCCGGACTCGCCGGGCTCGCGGTCTCCGTGGTGGCGGGCGTCGCGCTGCTCCGCAGCCCCACGGCGCGCCCGGTCGCCACCCGCCCCGCCGCCCCCGCGCCCACCGCCTCCTCCTCCCCCGCCCTCCCCTCCACCGGCCGGCTGCTCGTCCTGCTGCTCGGCCTCACCGCCCTCTGCACCGCCTACGGCGAGGGCGCCGTCGCCGACTGGACCACCCTGCACCTCACCGACGACGTCCACGCCGGCGCCCGGGTGGCCGCCGCCGGCTACGCCGCCTACGCGCTCGCCATGACCACCGGCCGGGTCGGCGGCACCTGGCTCTCGATGCGCCTCGGCCAGCACCGGGTGATGGTCCTCGGCGGCCTCACCGCCGCGGCCGGGATGCTGCTGGCGGCGCTCGCCCCGCTGGTACCGCTCGCCCTCGCCGGGCTGGTCCTGGTCGGGCTCGGACTGGCCAACATCTTCCCGCTCGCCATCGCCCAGGCCGGCGCCACCGGCGGCCCGCAGGGCGTCGCCCTCGCCTCGACGCTCGGCTACGCCGGCATGCTGATCGGCCCGCCCGTGATCGGCTTCCTCGCCGACGCGACCAGCCTCCCGCTCGCCCTGACCACCGTCGCCGGCACCGCGACCGCCGCCGCCGTCCTTCCACTCGCCGCCCGCCGCCGTGCGAGGATCGCGCCATGACGAACAGCCCCGCTCCGGTCCGGTTCCTGCGCGCAGCCGACCGGCCGGCCACGGCGTGGCGCAACGGGGGCGGGGTGACCAGGGAGGTCGCCGGCTCGCCCGCCGGCGCCGGACTGGACGACTTCCGGTGGCGGGTCAGCCTCGCCGACGTCGCCTCCGCCGGCCCGTTCTCCGCCTTCCCCGGCGTCGACCGGGTGATCACCCTGGTCGAGGGCCCGGGCATGGCGCTGACCGTCGACGGCACCGAGCACATCGTCGACGCGCCGTTCCGCCCGTTCGCGTTCCCCGGCGACGCGGCCACCGACTGCCGGCTGCTCGGCGGCCCGCTGGTCGACTTCAACGTGATGACCCGCCGCGGCCGCGCCACCGCCGACCTCGCCCTCGCCGAACGGCCGGGCCCGGTCACCGTCCCGGCCGGCACCACCGTCCTGCTGGTCTGCCTCGCCGGCACCGCCACCCTCGACGGCTCCCCCCTCACCCGCTACGACGCCGCCCTCCTCACCACCCCGGCCACCCACACCCTGCACCCCGACGGCGTCACCGCCGTCGTCACCTTCCGCAGCTGACACCGCCGGCACAGCGCGGCGCGGGAAGGCGCGGGACGGCGTACGACCTCGCAGCCACTCCCGCCCCGCACCTCACCACCGCACCACGGCCCGGCAGGATCCGGCTCCCGCGGCCGACCTCCACCGATCCGAAGGCCTCCCACTCGCCCGGCGACTCATCGCAGAACGGCGGCCGTCGGCCGTTCTTCGCCGGGGCACCGCGATGTGGTCCGCCGTCCCACCCCTCACGACCGAAGGCCGGCCCCCTCAGCCGGTCTCCACCGGAAGCCCCGTACTCAGGCCTCCGGATCGCCCGGTAGCCGCAGGTCCCAGCCGGCCAGGGCCCGCAGTCGCGCGGCGGTCACGCCATCAAGCGGGGACCGGGCGGCCCGTTGCGGAACGGCACGGCGTCCACCGGCGGACGGCCCACGACCACCGTGTGGACCGCCACCGGAACAGCCACCGGCACCCCGTTCCGGCTGAGCAGGACTCAGCCAGGACCCGAGCCCCCGGTACTCAGGCCTCCGGATCGCCCGGTAGCCGCAGGTCCCAGCCGGCCAGGGCCCGCAGTTGGGCGGCGGTCACGTCACCCGGGAGGGGCCGGGGCGGCTCGTTGCGGAACGGTGGCTGCCAGCCCTCCTCCGGCGTCCAGCGGCGGACCGCCTTCGCCGGGGCGCCCGCGACGACCGTGTGGTCCGGCACCTCGCCGCGGACCACCGAGCCCGCCGCGACGACCACGTTGCGGCCCAGCCGGGCGCCGGGCAGGATCACCGCGCCGGTGCCGATCCAGCTGCCGGAGCCGATCTCCACCGGCTCGTTGCGCGGCCACTGCTTGCCGATCGGCAGGTCGGTGGCCCGGTACTCATGGGCCTGGTCGGATATGTAGACGCCGGGGCCGGTCCACACGTCGTCGCCGAGCACGATCGACTGGTGGCCGACGATGTGGCTGTCGCGGCCGATCACGCAGCCGCCGCCGATCCGCACGATCGGCTCGGGGCCGAGGTCGAGCCCGGGCAGGAAGCCCGCGCTGATGGTCACCCGTTCGCCGATGATCGAGAACGGGCCGATGGTGATCCACTGCTCGTTGAAGACCGCGCCGAGCGGGAAGGTCAGCTTCGTCCCCGCGCCCAGCTCGCGGAACCGGTACGGCCCGGGGTTCTCGCTGGACACCGCGCCGGTCCGCTGCACCCACTGCCAGCCCCGGTGGACCAGCCGGCCCGCGGCGCGCCGGCCGCCGGCCCGGGCGGCGCTGAACAGGGAACGCGTGATCGACATGCGCTCACGTTACCGGCCCGTAGCACCCACCCGACGGAAAGGGCGGCCAAGGTCACACGCCCTGGTCGCCTCGAAACCGTGTTCGGAAACGAGTGTCCGGAATCCGCCACCGCTGCCAGACTCCCCCTATGGAGATCACCGCGCACATCGACGCGCTGCGCCGCGAGGGCACCCTGCTCGCCGACGCCGCCGCCCGCACCGACCTCACCGCCGCCGTCCCGACCTGCCCGGAATGGCAGCTGCGCGACCTCGTCCTGCACACCGGCCGGGTGCACCGGTGGGCGGCCGCCACCGTCCGGGACGGGCTGCCCGCCCCGATGGACGCCGAGCGTCACCAGGCCATCTGGGGGGAGGAGCCGGACGACGCCGACCTGGTCGAGTGGTTCCGCGCCGGCCACGCCGCGCTGGTCGACACGCTCACCGCCGCCCCGGCCGATCTGGACTGCTGGACCTTCTTCCCGGCGCCGAGCCCGCTCGCGTTCTGGGCCCGCCGCCAGGCCCACGAGACGGCCGTGCACCGCATCGACGCGGACGCGGCCGCCGGAACCGAGGGACCGCACGCCGACCCGGACTTCGCCCAGGACGGCGTCGACGAGTTGCTGGGCGCCTTCGCGATCCCCGCCCGCTCCAAGGTCCACAGCGAGCGGCGGCGCACGATCCAGATCAGCGCGAGCGACGGCCCCGGCCGGTGGCTGGTGACCATCGGCCCGGAGCCGCTCACCGTCGAGCGCGCCGAGCGGCCGGCCGACCTGACCCTCACCGGCCCGGCCCGCGACCTCTACCTGCTGCTCTGGAACCGCCTGCCGGCCGGCACCGGACGGGTGGCCACCGCCGGGGACGCCGCGCTGCTCGACCTGTGGCGCGAGACCGCCGTCATCGGCTGACGCACCCGGCGGGCCCGGCGCGCCCAGCCCGCCCAGCGCGCCCTGCGGCGCGTCAGCGCACCCAGCGCGCCGGGCGCTTCTCCAGGAACGAGCGCATGCCCTCCTGTGCCTCCTCCGAGCCGAACAGCCGCGCCGACAGCTCCACCAGTTCGTCGGCGTCCCGCTCGAAGGAGCGCACCACCTCGGCGTTGGCGAGCCGCTTGGACTGCGCGAGGCCCTGCGGCGAGCCCAGCCGCAGGGCGTCCAGCAGGCCCTTGAGCGCGACCTCGGCCGCCTCCGGCGCGTCGACGGCCTGGGTGACCAGGCCGATCCGCGCGGCCTCGGCGGCGTCGAAGACCTCGCCGGTCAGGTAGTAGCGGGAGGCCGCGCGCGGGTCCAGCTTGGGGCGCAGCGGCAGTGAGATGACGGCCGGTGCGAGCCCGAGCCGGACCTCGGTGAACGCGAAGGTGGCGGCCGGCCCGGCGAGCGCCAGGTCGGCCGCGCCCACCAGCCCGAGGCCGCCGGCCCGGACGTGGCCGTCGATCACGGCGATCACCGGCTTGGCGCAGTCCACGATCGCCCGCTGGAGGTCGACCAGTCCGCGCGGTCCGACCGTCGGGTCGGCGCCGGTCGCCTCCGAGAGGTCGGCGCCGGCGCAGAACACCTTGCCCGCGTGCGTCAGCACCACCGCGCGCACCTCCGGATCGGCCGCCGCCCCGGCGAGCCCGGCCGTCAGCTCGGCCATCAGCCGGGTGGAGAGCGCGTTGCGGTTGTGCGGCGAGTCGAGCGTCAGGGTGGTGACGGCGTCCTCGGTGGCGACGCGGACGAGGGGCGCTTCGCTGGTCATCGGTGCGGTCCTGCTTTCCGGCTGAGGGTGGGTCGGAACGGACGACCGCCACCCGTGGCCGCGGGCGCCCGGACGACTCTGACATGCCCGCCCTCCCCCCGGCCAGCCCCCTTGCCCGACCGCCCGGGGTGGATCAGAGTCGCGAGGTGTCGGGTTCGACGCCGAACGGCTCCGGCAGCCCGACCGCCGCCCCGAACGGAGGCGGCCCGTCCTCGACCGGCCCGTCACCGCAGGTGCGGGAGCGGCCCACCGACGGTAAACGCGTGGTGTGGTGATCGGCTGTCGGCCACGATGGACGCATGACCATGGAATCGCAGGGGAACTCATCTCACCTCACCCACATCGCGGAGCCGCCGGGGGTCGCTCCGGGGACGGGGTACACGCAGGTCGTCTCGGGGAGCGGGCGGCTGGTGGCGGTGTCCGGGCAGGTGGCGTTCGACGAGGAGCGGCGGCTGGTGGGGGTGGGGGATCCGAAGGCGCAGGCGCGGCAGGTGTTCGAGAACCTGCGGCGCTGTCTGGCGGCGGCGGGGGCGGACTTCTCGCACGTCGTCAAGCTGACGTACTTCCTCACCGACGTGGGGCACCTGCCCGCCGTCCGCGAGGCCCGGGAGGAGGCGCTGGGCGACCTGCCGAACCCGGCGTCGTCGGCGGTGCAGGTCGCGGCGCTGTTCCTGCCGGAGGTGCTGATGGAGATCGAGGCCTTCGCGGTGGTGCCGGAGTAGGCGGCTCAGGCCGGTGCGACCGGGCCCCGTCGGCGCGCCCAGCGGACGGCGGGGCCCATCGCGAGGCCGGCGCCGGCGAGCAGTGCGCCGAGGACGGCCCAGCCGATCAGGCCGTGACCGATGACGGCGGTCGACACGACGGCCGGGCCGATCATCAGGGCGGCGGCGCTGCCGGCGTTGAAGACGCCCTGGTAGGCGCCGTGGGCCCGTTCGCCGGCCAGGTCGTAGCTGAGCGCCCATGCGCCGGCCTGGCCCAGGACCTCGCCGATCGCCTGGAGGGCGACGCCGACGAGCACCACCATCGCCGCGATCGAGGCGGGGGCGCCGTGGGCGAGGGCGATCACCAGGCAGGAGGCGGCCAGGAGCAGCCCGGCCCGGCCGCAGGCCCGCGCGGCGGCGGCCGGGTGCTCGGTTCCGCGGGTGGCGCGGACCTGGAACGCGATGACCAGCACGGTGTTGACGACCAGGGTGGCGGCCACGGTGATCCGGGGCGCGTCGGTGCGCTGGACGATCCACAGCGGCACGCCGACCTCCAGCATCGCGAACTGCAGGGCGAGTACCGAGCTGAGCGCGGTCACCAGCAGGAACGGGCCGTCCCGCAGGGCCGGGTTGCGCTCGCGGGCCGGTCGCGGCCGCGGCCCGTGGTCGGCCGGGTCCTTCCGGGAGGCGGCGCCGGGCACGGGCAGCCGCAGGTACATCGCGGCGACCAGCAGGTACGAGGCCGCGTCGGCCAGGATCGCCGTCAGGTAGCCGGTGCGCGAGTCGATCTGGAGCGCGATCGCGCCGACGCCCGTGCCGAGGCACATCCCGACGTTGGTGACCACCCGCAGATAGGCCCGGCCGGCCACCCGCTTGTCGGCGGGCAGTACCTCGGCGTAGAGGGCGTTGCGCACGGCGGCGGAGCCCCGGTCGGCGGCGGCGACCAGGCAGGCGACCGCCACGAACGCCGGGTAGCCGCCGACGGCGGTGTAGCCGGCGGTGCCGAGGCCGGTGAGGGCGGTGAGCGCCACCAGGATGGGCTTGGTCCCGCACCGGTCGGCGGCCCGTCCGGCCGGGACGCTGGCGACGACGCCGCAGAGTCCGGCGGCGGTGAGCCCGAGGCCGAGCTGTGCGGCGCTGAGGCCGAGGCAGCGGGTGAAGAAGAGCACGCCGACGGAGAACGAGAGGCCGCTGCCGACGGTGTTGAGCAGGGTGATCCGGGCGAGCCGGCGCACCGTCGGGTCGGGGTGCAGCAGCCGGGAGGTCCTGGGCGCGGGCGGCGTGGGACTCGGTGCGGCGCTCGCCGCCGGTGAGGTGGTCATGCCCATGATCCCACCCCGGTGCCGTCGTCCGGCAGTACTGATTTAGGCTGCACCTGAAACGTCCGAGGGGGAGGCGGTGTGCACCGGTTCAAGCTCGGCCTGGCGGACCTCGCCACCACCTGGTTCGCCTGTTCGCCGATCCAGGAGGCGGCGCTCAGCCTGCGGATGTGGACGCATCCGGGGGTCTATCCGCTGCAGTCCGCCGCGTTCGAGCGGCTGCGGCCCTCCTTCGAGCGGCTGGACTCCGCGCTGCTGCTCTCCCTGGTGGCGGCGAACCGCTGGATCCCGGACTTCCTGTCGCCCCGTCCGGCCGTGCCGTGGCCGGACTTCCGCGGCGAGCTGGCCGCCGTCCGGGCGCTGCCGCCGGAGCTGTTGCGCCCGGAGCTGGAGCAGACGTTCCTGCCGCACCGTCAGCCGCTGCCCGCGGTGCTGGCGGCGGGGCTGGCCGATCCGGCCCGGTTGCTGGCGCGGATCGCGGACGCGCTGGAGGAGTACTGGGAGCGCTGTCTGGCGCCCGGGTGGTGGCCGCGGGCGCGGGCGGTGCTGGAGGCGGACCTGGTCTACCGGTCGCGGGTGCTGGCCCAGCAGGGCGCGGCGGCGCTGTTCGCCGACCTGGACCGCCGCTTGTGCTGGTCGGACGGCGTGCTGTCGATCAACCGCCGCTGGACGGACGGGGACGGCGAGATCACCGTGGACGGGCGGGAGCTGGTCCTGGTGCCGACCTTCTTCGCCCGCGGCGCGATCACGATGATCAGCAACGACCGTGCCCCGCAGATCAGTTACCCGGCCCGGGGGCAGGCGGGGATGGCCGGCCCGCGGCCGCCGGCGACCTCGCGGGCGCTGGAGCGGCTGCTCGGCGCGCCGAAGGCCCGGCTGCTGGCACTGCTGGCCGAGCCGGCCTCCACCACCGATCTCGCCTACCGGCTGGGCGTCACGCCGGGCGCGGTCAGCCAGCACCTGGCGGTGCTGTACGCGACCGGGCTGGTGACCCGGGCGCGGCACGGCCGTTCGGTGCTGTACCGGCGCAGCCCGCTCGGCGACGAGCTCTCCGGCGAGCCGCACCGCGCCTAGCGCGGGAGGCCGTTCCGCCGGTTCCGGCCAACTCCACAGTGGTACAGACCTGTTGACGCATTGGTCTGTACCTCCTACAGTGCCCATGCCCCCGTCTCCCCACGGCGGTGGGCATGTCACGACCCAGGCACCATCCCGTACGGTTCGGCGTCACCCTGTCCAACCCCCACAGTCGCAGGGAGAACCATGTCCGTTCGATCCCGCACGCGCCGAGGCCGCCACAGGCTGCTCGCGCTGCTCTCCGTCCTGCTCCTCCCGCTGGCCGCGATCACCGCCCTGGCCACTCCCGCCAACGCGGCGGGCAAGCTCACCGCCGCGTTCACCAGCGAGAACAGCGGTTCCTGGTGGAAGGGCACCTACATCGTCAGGAACGACAACACCACCGCCGTCAACGGCTGGACCATCGAGTTCGACCTGCCGGCCGGCGTGACCATCCAGAACAGCTACAACGGCACCGCGACGGTCAACGGCCGCCACGTCACCGCGGTCGCCGCGTTCTACAACGCCAATGTCCCGGCGGGGCGGACCACCGAGCCGTACAGCTTCTGGTTCGTCGCCAACGGCCCGATCGGCACGCCGACCGGCTGCCGGATCAACGGCGACAAGTGCGACGGCAGTTCGGACGTCCTGCCGTCCGCCCCGGGCACCCCGACGGTGACCGACTCGACGGCCCACAGCCTCGCGCTGAAGTGGCCCGCCGCGACGGGCGGTGACTTCCCGGTCGCCTCCTACGAGGTGCTGAACGGCACCACCGTGGTCGGCACCAGCACCACCGCCGACGCGGTGGTCACCGGCCTCACCCCGGCGACGAGCTACACCCTGACCGTCCGCGCCAAGGACACCCGGGGCAACCTCGGCCCGGTGAGCGCCTCGGTCACCGCCTCCACCTTCGACCCGTCCACCGACCCGACGCCGCCCACCGCGCCCACCAACCTGCGGACCACCGCGGTGGGTTCGAGCGACGTGACGCTCGCCTGGAACGCCGCCACCGACAACCTGAAGGTCGCGGCGTACGACGTCTACCAGGACGGCGCGCTGGTCAGGACGGTGACCGGCTCCACCCTGACCGCCACCGTCGGCAGCCTCTCCCCGTCCACCTCCTACACCTTCACCGTCAAGGCCCGGGACGGCGCCGACAACGCCTCCCCCGCCTCCGCCGCGCTCAAGGTCACCACCTCCGACCTGGTCGGCGCCGGCAAGTACGCCCGGGTCGGCTACTTCACCCAGTGGGGCATCTACGGACGCCAGTACTTCGTGAAGAACCTCGACACCTCGGGCAGCGCGGCCAAGCTCGACGTCATCAACTACGCGTTCGAGAACATCGACCCGGTCAACCTCACCTGCCTGGCAGGCGTCACCAAGGGCACCACGTCCAACCCGCAGGACCCCGACCAGGGCACCGGCGCGGGTGACGCGGACGCCGACTACGCCCGCCCGATGAGCGCCGCCCAGTCGATCGACGGCGTGGCCGACGACGGCTGGGGCAAGCTGCGCGGCAACTTCAACCAGCTGAAGAAGCTCAAGGCCAAGTACCCGCACCTCAAGATCGTCGCCTCGCTCGGCGGCTGGACCTTCTCCAAGTACTTCTCCGACGCGGCGGCCACCGACGCGTCCCGGCAGAAGTTCGTGAAGTCCTGCATCGACGTCTGGATCAAGGGCAACCTGCCGGTCTACAACGGCGCGGGCGGCGACGGCGTCGCGGCCGGCATCTTCGACGGCATCGACATCGACTGGGAGTGGCCCGGCTCGCCCGACGGCCACGCCGGCAACCACTACAGCGCCAACGACAAGGACAACCTGACCGCGCTGCTCGCCGAGTTCCGCAAGCAGCTCGACGCGCTCGGCGGCTCGCACAAGCTGCTGACCGCCTTCACCCCGGCCGACCCGGTCAAGATCAACCAGGGCTGGGACCTCTCGAAGATCTTCAACTACCTGGACGTCGCCAACATCCAGGGCTACGACTTCCACGGCGCCGGCAGCGACAACTCGTGGGAGCCCAACCGCGCCGGCCACCAGGGCAACCTCTACGTGGACGCCCAGGACCCGTACACCACGCACTTCAGCGTCGAAGGGGCCGTCAAGCCCTACCTCGACGCCGGGGTCAACCCTCGCAAGCTCACCATCGGCCTGGCCTTCTACGGCCGCGGCTGGCAGGGCGTGGCGGACGGCGGCGTCAAGGGCGAGTGGCAGAGCGCGACCGGCGCGGCCCCCGGCCAGTTCGCCGAGGAGGCCGGCACCCGCGGGTACAACAACCTGATGACCACCTTCCCCAACCTCTCCGTCTACCACGACGAACAGTCGGTGGCGACGTACGGCTACACCGGGGCGGGCGGCCAGTGGTGGACCTTCGACGACGCCTGGTCGATCGGCAAGAAGACGGCCTGGCTGAAATCGAAGGGCCTGCTCGGCGCGATGATCTGGGACATGACCGGTGACACCCCGGGCGGCACCCTGATCAACGCGGTCGACGGCGGCCTCAAGTAGCACACCGCTCCGGAGCGCGCCGGGTCCGGCGGGGCACCAGCCCCGCCGGACCCGGCGTCACGTCGTTGCCCGCCGGTTCAGCGCGAGGCGAGCGCGGCCAGGCGGCGGGCCGAGCGGTACTGCCGCAGGACCTGGGCGAAGGTGAGGTGCCCCTGGGTGGTTCGGGCGAACGCCCGCCACGCCGGGTCGACCAGGCAGACCGCCGCGTGGAACAGGTACGGCCGCCGCTCGAAGGCGTTCAGCATCTGCTTGCCGGCCCGCATCTCCACGCCCAGGCCCGCCTTGATCGCGAAGGCGTAGTTCAGCGCCTCGCGCCGGACGTCGGCCGCCGTGCCCGCCTCGGCCACCTTGACCGCCCACTCCCCGGCCAGCCGGCCCGAGCGCAGCGCGTAGGAGATGCCCTCGCGGGTCCACGGCTCCAGCAGTCCGGCCGCGTCGCCGGCCACCAGGACCCGGCCGCGCGACAGCGGCGAGTCCTCGGCCCGGCAGCGGGTCAGGTGCCCGGACTCCACGCTCGGCGGGAAGCCCGACAGGCCGAGGCGGCGGATGTAGTCGGCCAGGTACTGCTTGGTCCGCTCGCCGTCGCCGCGCGCCGAGATCACCCCGACGGTCAGGCTGCTGGACTCGGTCTTCGGGAACACCCAGCCGTAACTGCCGGGCAGCGGGCCCCAGTCGAGGTGGATCCGGCCCGCCCAGTCGGCGGCGACGTCCGCCGGGACGGGGATCTCCGCCTCCAGGCCGAGGTCGATCTGGTCGAAGGAGACGCCGACGTGCCGGCCGATCCGGCTCGCGCTGCCGTCCGCGCCGACCACCGCGCGCGCCTCGAAGCCGCGCCCGTCGGACGCGGTGACCAGCGCCGTCCGGTGCTCGCCGCCGCGCTGCTCGACGCCGGTGACGGTCACTCCGGTGACCAGCACCGCCCCGGCCTGCTTGGCCGCCTGGACCAGGCGCAGGTCGAACTCGTCCCGGTTGACCAGGCCGAACAGCATCCGCTTGGAGCGCCTGGTGCGGGTGAACCGGCCGCGGTAGGCGAAGGTGACGGCGTGCACCCGGTCCTGCAGCGGCAGCCTGAAGTCCGGCGGCAGGCTGTCCCTGGAGGGGCCGATGATGCCGCCGCCGCAGGTCTTGTACCGGGGGTGCTCGGCCTTGTCGAGCAGCAGCACGCGCCGGCCCTGCACGGCCGCGGCGTGCGCGGCGGAGGCGCCGGCCGGTCCGGCGCCGACCACGACGACGTCCCAGACGCCGTCCAGCGGGTCCGGCCGGTCCGGCCCGTCGGCCTCGGCGTCGAGCGGGCTACGAGAATCGGGGCTTCCGGAGTCAGTCACGGGCAGCAATCCTATGCGGCCGCTCCCGCCGCCGTCGGCCGCACCGCCCCCGAACGCGCGACCGGACAGCCGGTCGGGCGGAACGGGCGGGCCGCCCCCGGACGCTCCCCACGGGCCCCGCGTCCGGCTCCGCCTATGATCGGCTTTACCCACCGTCAACGCCGTTCGCCCGCACCACCCCCTCGGACGGACCAGCCTTCCCGGAGCACACCCGATGCCGCAGCAGCCCCTGGCCGACGCCGTCCGGTCCCTGATGGACCGCGCCCGCACCGACCTCGCCGACCTGGTCGCCTTCCCCTCGGTCGCCGACCCCCGCCAGTTCCCGGCCGAGGAGTGCGAGAAGGCCGCCCGCTGGGTCGCCGACGCCTTCGCCGCCGAGGGCCTGACGAACATCCGGCTGCTGGACACCCCCGACGGCACCCAGTCGGTCTACGGCGAGCTGCCCGGCCCGGCCGGCGCGCCGACCGTGCTGCTCTACTCGCACTACGACGTCCAGCCGCCGCTCGACGAGGACGCCTGGCTCAGCCCCGCCTTCGAGCTCACCGAGCGCGACGGCCGCTGGTACGGGCGCGGCGCCGCCGACTGCAAGGGCAACATCCTGATGCACCTGACGGCCCTTCGGGCGCTGCGCCAGGTGGACGGCGGCTACCCGGTCGGACTGAAGGTCATCGTCGAGGGCTCCGAGGAGCAGGGCACCGGCGGCCTGGAGCGCTACGCCGAGGCCCACCCCGATCTGCTGGCCGCCGACGCCATCGTGATCGGCGACACCGGCAACTTCGCCCCCGGCCTGCCCACCGTCACCGCCTCGCTGCGCGGCATGACCGTGGTCGACGTCTCGGTCCGCACGCTGGCGGGCAACCTGCACTCCGGTGCCTTCGGCGGCGCCGCCCCGGACGCCCTGCAGGCCCTGGTCAAGGTGCTCGCCTCGCTGCACGACGAGAACGGCGACGTCGCGGTGGCCGGCCTGGCCACCGACCAGAGCTGGAGCGGCGTGCAGTACCCCGACGAGCAGTTCCGCGCCGACGCCAAGGTGCTGGACGGCGTGGCGCTCACCGGGACCGGCAGCGTCGCCGACCGGCTCTGGGCCCGCCCCTCGGTCACCGTGCTCGGCATCGACGCCCCGCCGGTGATCGGCGCGACCTCCTCCGTGCAGGCCTCCGCCAAGGCCTCGGTGAGCCTGCGGGTGCCGCCGGGCATGGACACCGCCGCCGCCCAGCAGGCGCTGGTCGCCCACCTGGAGGCCCGGGTGCCGTTCGGCGCACGGGTCACCGTGGAGCGGCAGGGCAACGGCGCCGCGTTCAGCGCCGACACCTCCGGCCCGGCCTACGAGGCGATGGGCGAGGCGATGGCCGAGGCCTTCGGCACCCCGATGGTGGCCTCCGGCGAGGGCGGCTCGATCCCGCTCTGCAACACGCTGCGCACCCTCTACCCGGCGGCCGAGATCATCCTGATCGGCGTCGAGGAGCCGACCACCCAGATCCACGCCGTCAACGAGAGCGTCGACCCGCTGGAGCTGGAGCGGATGGCGCTCACCGAGGCGCTGTTCCTGCGCCGCTACGCCGAGCTGCGCCCGCTCTGACGCTCCGGCACCGGGCCGCGCCGTCCACCGCGACGGCGCGGCCCGGCCCGGTCCGGCGCGCCCGCTACCCGCGCGCCCCCGCCGTACCGCGCACGCCGTCCACGCTGGCCGCGCCCCGGCGCACGCCACCCATGCCTGCCACGCCCGCCACGGCCGCCCGGCCCAGCGCCCAGCCGACCGCGCCGGCCGCCAGCCCCGCGCCCGCCCCGAAGCACAGCTCCGCGAGCGGTCCGCGCCGCAGCGGCACGAGCCGGTGCACCACCCCGGCCGCGGTGGCCGCTCCCAGCACCGCCGCCCCCGCCCGCCGGGCCCGCCCCGACAGCTCGACCGCCGGAGGGACCGGCTCCGCCGCCCGCGCCGCCCGCACCGCGTACCCCGCCACGGCGGCCAGCGCCGGCGCCGAGGTGCCGTACTGCAGCACCTCGTACAGCGGCGGGCCGCCCGCCACCGGCCGCTCCAGCACCGGCACCAGCCGCGCGCCGAACCGCCCCGCGTGGGTGAAGCCGTCCCAGCCGACGTGGCTCGCCGCGCCGAGCGCCGCCGAGAGCGCGAACCACCCGAGGTCCGCGCCCGACGGCCGCCCCCGCCCGGCCCGGCGGGCCGTCAGCGCCTCGGCGGCGCCCGCCCACCGGCCGGGCAGCAGCGCGACCAGCGGCCCGCGTACCAGCCCGTGCCAGCCCGCCACCAGCCCGGCCGCGAGCGCCACGTCCAGCGTCGGCACCGCCCACCAGCGGTGGGTCGCCCCGCCGTGCCGGTACACCCCGGGCAGCAGCGACTCGGCGAAGAACGGCACGTCGGGCGCCAGCGACCCGGCGACCAGCGCCGAGGCGATCAGCGGCCCGCGCTCCCCGGCCGCGCGCAGCAGGGGCAGCACGGCGGCCGGGTGGCTCAGGGTGAACGGCATGCCCTCATCCTGCCGCCGTCCGGGCGCGGCCGTCGCCCGCGCCCGTCTCGGCGCGCGGTGCGGCCGTGGGGCGCGTGCCGCCCGCGCTCACGCCGCGTCGGCGGCCCTCGCCAGCCCCACGCCGGCCCGGCGGCCGGCCTCCAGGTAGCGCAGCTCCCCGCAGCGGCGGGCGTCCAGCGCCGCCGCCAGCCGCCGGTGGCGGCCCGGCGGCAGCAGGGCGGCGGCCTCCTCCAGGCTGACGAACCGCCAGCCGCGCAGTTCCTCCTGCTGGAGCAGCAGCCCCTGCCGGGCGGTGGCGTCCAGCAGCCCGCCGTCGTAGACCAGGCGCAGCCCGCCCCGGCGCGGGCCGGTGCGCGGCTCCCAGTCGACGGCGAGCAGGCGCAGCGCGGCCGGGTCCAGGCGCAGGCCGAGTTCCTCGGCGGTCTCCCGCAGGGCGGCGTCGGTGGGTGCCTCGCCGCGCTCGACGACGCCGCCGGGGAACTCCCAGTCCGGTTTGTAGACCGGGTCGACGAGCAGCACCCGGTCCTGCTCGTCGAAGAGCAGGACGGCGGCGGCCACGGTGTCCCCGGTCGGGTCGGCGCTCTGGACGATCGGACAGCGGGCCGAGCCGTCGCCCACCAGCTGGGCGAGCCGGGCGGCGGTCTCGCGCGGGGTGAGGCCGGAGGTGTCGACGAGCCGGGCGTCGCGGCGCAGCCAGCGGCGGGCGGCGCGGTAGCGGGGCAGGTGCTCCAGGCACCACTGCCGGATGCGTTCGCTGCGCTCGGGGTCGTCCGGGATCTCCTCGCGCCGGGTGATGCGCTCGCGCAAAATCGTTTCTTCAGGGTCCAGGACGAGGTGGTGCACGGCGATCCCGTTGGCGGCCAGCGACCCGAAGATCTCGTCCCGGTAGTCCTCCCGCAGCAGCGTCATCGGGACCACCAGCGGCCCCGGCACCTCGCCGAGCAGCGCCGCCGCCGTCTCGGGGACCAGCCGGCGCCAGGCCGGCAGGTCCTGGAAGTCCGACACCGCCGCCATCCGGTCGGCCGGCAGCATCGCGCGCAGCCCGAAGCCCACCAGCTCGGGATCGAACAGCATGCTGCCGGGCAGCAGTTCCACCAGCTCGCGGCAGGCGCTGGTCTTGCCCGCCCCGAATGTGCCATTGACCCAGACGATCACTCACGCCCCCATGTTCTCGACCTCCCCCGGCGCCGTTCGCACCGGGCGGCGCCCCCGTCAGCCGTGTCAGCGCCACCCGAGGTGGTACCCCCGTCGCGGCGGTCCCCATACCTCCACGTCCGCCCCGCTCATGGCGGTTCCCCGCTCCGCTTGACAGGGGCATGTGCCCAGGTCAGAGGGCCTGCGACGATTCCTGTACACCCCCCGCCGCGCCGGAGCGCGCCGCCCCGGCCGCCGGAGCCCGGCACCATCCCGCGCGCCCCCTCCACACCTCCCGCGCCCCACCGTGCGCAGGTTTCCCCGGCCCGCCGACGCCCCGTCGGCGCCTCGCCGATGCTCCACGGACGCCCCGCCCGACGCCCCGCCCGACGCCCCGCCCGACGCTCCGCCGGTGCCCGGACCGCGGTGGTCCGGGCACCGGCGGAGCGGTACGGCCACGCGTCAGGGCCGGCCCATGTGGGTCGGGTAGTAGCCGCTGCTGATCCGCGAGGTCCGGATCGACGTGCCGGGCCGGGCGGCCTCCACGTACTGGTTGTTGCCCAGGTAGACCGCCACGTGGTGGATCCCGCGCGCGGTGCCGTCGTCCGACCAGAACAGCAGGTCGCCGCGGCGCAGCTGTGCGGCCGTCACCGGCGTGGTGGCCGCGTACTGGTCGTTGGCGACCCGCGGCAGGGAGATGCCGCCGCGCCGGAAGGCCTGCTGGACAAGGCCGGAGCAGTCGTAGCCGTCCGGCCCGTTGCCGGCCGTCCGGAACGGCTTGCCCAGCTGGGCGAGCGCGAACTGCACCGCCGTCTCGACGTCACCGTCCGCCGCCGGGGCGGCGGAGGAGGACGAGGGGGCCGTGTCCGCGGAGGAGGAGCCCGAGCCGCCCGTGCGGGCCAGGTAGACGTCGTAGTGCGAGGTCCAGCGCCACTGGCCCTGGCTGTTGCGGAACCAGTAGCGCGAGCCGTCCCACCCCTGGGTGATCCCCCCGGACGAGCCGGACGCCCGCGTGCCGGAGGTGCCCGACGCCGCCGCGCCGCCGGTGCGCGCCCGGTAGACGTCGTAGTGCGAGGTCCAGCGCCACTGGCCCTGGCTGTTGCGGAACCAGTACCGCGAGCCGTCCCACCCCGCGTGGGCCGGCGCCGGCTCGGCCGCCGCGGTCCCGACGCCGGTGCCGAGGCCGATCACGCCGGCGCCGGCCGCGATCACGGCCACCATGCCTATCCCCCGGCGGATCCGCGCCGCACGGGAAGGGCGGCCACCCGCCGCCGGCCGGGAGGAGGAGGCGGCGATGTGCTGCCCGGTCGCGTCGTCGGCGGCATCCGGTGCGCCGGTGTTGACGGTCGTCATGCTGCTGTCTTCCTTCGCTGATCGCGTCGGTCGCGTCGGTCGCGCCGCACGCTGGAGCTGAACGCTGGACGCGGAGCGCGGGGCCCTGGTCGGCCCCGGCCGCGCCGCTTGTCACGTTAGGCACGCGTCCGCTCACGCCGCGCAGTGGAGTGCGCCAAAGGAAGGCTCACGCAAGGTGAGCGCCCGTCATCCGACCCGGCGCCGGATGACCGCCCGTCACCCGTGTGCCGAGTCCGCGAGCAGCTGCTTCTTCAGCACCTTTCCCAGGGCGTTCCTGGGCAGTTCGGGCACCAGCACCACCCGCCGCGGCCGCTTGTGCACCGAGAGCCGCTCGGCCACGAAGGCCGTCAGCTGGTCCCCCGTCACGGAACCGTCCGGAACGACGTACGCCACGATCACCTGGCCGAGGTCCTCGTCCGGCACGCCGACCACGGCCGCGTCGGCCACCGCCGGGTGGTCGCGCAGCGCCGCCTCCACCTCGCCGGCGCCGATCCGGTAGCCGCCGCTCTTGATCAGGTCGACGGAGGCGCGCCCGACGATCCGGTGGAAGCCGTCCGGGCCGATCACCGCGACGTCCCCGGTGCGGAACCAGCCGTCGGCGGTCCAGGCCTCGGCGTCGGCGTCCGGCCGGTTGAGGTAGCCGCGGAACAGGGTGGGCCCGGCCACCTGGAGCTCGCCGACGCTCTCACCGTCGTGCGGGAGCGGCCCGCCGTCCTCGCCGACCAGCCGGGTGCGCACCCCCGCCACCGGCAGGCCGACGCTGCCCGGGCGGCGCTCGCCGTCGGCCCGGGTGGAGACGGTGATCAGGGACTCCGTCATGCCGTAGCGCTCGATCGGGGCGTGGCCGGTCAGCGCGGCGAGCCGTTCGAACACCGGGACCGGCAGCGGGGCGCTGCCGGAGACCAGCAGCCGGGCCGGGGCGAGCCGGGCGGCCGCCTGCGGGTCGCCCGCCAGCCGGGACCAGACGGTCGGCACGCCGAAGTAGAGGCTGCCGCCCGCCGCCGCGTACCCGGCGGGGGTGGGCCGTCCGGTGTGCACCAGCCGGCTGCCGGTGCGCAGCGCTCCGAGCACGCCGAGCACCAGTCCGTGCACGTGGAACAGCGGCAGGCCGTGCACCAGGGTGTCCTCGGCGGTCCACTGCCAGGCGTCGGCGAGCGCGTCGAGGTCGGCGGCGACGGCGGAGCGGCCGATCATCGCCCCCTTGGGCGCGCCGGTGGTGCCGGAGGTGTAGAGCACGAACGCGGTCGACTCCGGGTCCGGCTCGGCGTAGGTGGTGGCGGAGCGCTCGTGCAGGTCGACCGGGAGGCCGGCGATCCCGGCGTCCTGCGGCGGGGTGTCGGCGGCGGCGTGGGCGAGCAGGACGGCGCCGGAGTCGCGCAGGATGTGCGCGCGCTCCTTGGGGCCGGAGTCGGGCGGCAGCGGCACCACCGGCACCCCGGCGAGCAGCCCGCCGACGACGGCGGCCACGGTCTCGGCGGTGGGCCGGGCGAGCACCGCGAGGGCGGGGGCGCCGGCCACCCGGTCGGCGACGGCGGTGGCCGCGCCGAGCAGCCGCTCGCGGGAGAGCCCGGGGCCGTCGGAGATCCGCAGTGCGTCGGCCGAGTCGCCGGAGCCGCCCTGAAGCGCCGTCAAGAGTGTCATGCGTCTGCCCTCGCCCCTGTCCACGATGTCCACGATGGTCGGCGGCGCGCGAGGGTCCGCCGCGCGCGCCGCCGACCGACTCTACGGGCCGCCGGCCGCCGGCCGGGTGTCCGGGCGAAGGACGGCGGGGGCGCGCCCGGGAAATCCCGGACGCGCCCCCGCGTCGGTGCGTTCCGCCGGATCAGGCCTTGCGGGCCTTGACCTCCGCGGTCAGCTGCGGCAGGACCGCGAACAGGTCGCCGACCACGCCGTAGTCGACCAGCTCGAAGATCGGGGCCTCGGGGTCCTTGTTGACGGCCACGATGGTCTTCGAGGTCTGCATGCCGGCCCGGTGCTGGATGGCGCCCGAGATGCCCGCCGCGATGTAGAGCTGCGGGGAGACCTGCTTGCCGGTCTGGCCGACCTGGCTGCTGTGCGGGTACCAGCCGGCGTCGACGGCGGCGCGCGAGGCACCGACGGCCGCACCGAGCGCGTCGGCCAGTTCCTCGACGACACCGAAGCCCTCGGCGGCACCGACGCCGCGGCCGCCGGAGACCACGATCGCGGCCTCGGTCAGCTCCGGGCGGCCGGTGGACACGCGCGGGGTGCGCGAGACGACCTTGGCGGCGTTGCCGGTGAACGCCACGGTGACGTCCTCCACCGTGCCGGCGGCCGGGGCGGCCTCCGGGGCGACGGCGTTCGGCTTGACGGTGATGACCGGGGCGCCGTGCGACACGGTGGACTTCACCTGGAAGGAGGCGGCGAACACCGACTGAGTGGCGACCGGACCGCCGTCGCCGGCCTCCAGGTCGACGGCGTCGGTGATGATGCCGGAGCCGATCCGCAGGGCGACGCGGGCGGCGACCTCCTTGCCCTCGCCGGAGGAGGTGACCAGCACCGCGGCCGGCTCCACCGTCTTGGCGATCTGGGCCAGGGC
>NZ_JBEOSF010000057.1:0-44397 GCF_040302725.1 Kitasatospora sp. NPDC097605
ACATCCAGGTGCTGAGGTCGCTCGGCTCGGACGTCAACCGCCAGAAGGTCGTCGAGGGCCTGCGCCGTGCCGCGGACGGCCGCCCGTATTTTGGCGGGAATATTTTCCGTCCCGCTCGGAGTAAAGTGTCGCTCGACCGGGAACGGGGGCCGCCCTCCCCCTGGTCCGGGAACGAATCCACCGCACCGCCACCACCGCCGCCGTCCGCCCCGCGAGACCGGGCACCGGTGCGGAACCCGGGAAACATGTCAGGCCGGTGTCAGAATTCTGGCAGGGATTTTGGGTATTACGTCCGCTATGTCCGGTGGGAATTGCGGCTTTCCCGGTGATTGCGCCCGTCCTGTCCGTTGGAACTCCGGCTGAATTCCCGGACATTGGCCCTGTTGCAGAGGGCGTCGATCCGGATACATTCAGCCGCGGTCGACGCAATCGCCCGTTCGCCGGATGCCGTTCGGCGGCCTCGGGAGGATTGCGGCGTGCACGGCCGCGCCCAGGGGGGGTTCCCCGGGCCGGCCTCCAACCAGACCCGCGTCCGCAGACCTGCGGGGGCGTGAAGGGCCAGCACAGCACTAGGGGAGTTCGGAATGGCTCAGGGCACCGTCAAGTGGTTCAACGCGGAGAAGGGCTACGGCTTCATCGCGGTCGACGGTGGTGCGGACGTCTTCGTCCACTACAGCGCGATCCAGATGGACGGCTACCGCACCCTTGAGGAGGGCCAGCGGGTCGAGTTCGAGATCTCTCAGGGGCAGAAGGGCCCGCAGGCGGACATGGTCCGCGCGGCGGTCTGACCTTTCCGACACCCAGGAGTTCGGCTCGGCCCATCGGGCTGGTGCGCCTCTTGCTTCACGGCGGGCCCGTGCGACCCCAGGTCGCACGGGCCCGCCGTCATGTCCGCGGCTCGCGGGTCGCCGATTGGGCTTGCACTCACCCACCCAGAGTGCTAATCATTGGCGTTAGCACTCTGAGCTTGAGAGTGACAAGCGGACCGGGTCGGTGAGGCCCCCGGGAGCGGTAGGGGAATGGACCCCCGCACACCAGGGCCGTCCGTCGCGGGCACCCCTTGGTCCGAGCAGTCGACCGTGTCCCGGAGGACCACTTCAGATGGCCAAGATCATCGCCTTTGATGAGGAAGCTCGCCGCGGCCTTGAGCGTGGCATGAACCAGCTCGCCGACGCAGTGAAGGTCACGCTCGGCCCCAAGGGTCGCAACGTCGTGCTGGAGAAGAAGTGGGGCGCCCCCACGATCACCAACGACGGTGTCTCCATCGCCAAGGAGATCGAGCTCGAGGACCCGTACGAGAAGATCGGCGCGGAGCTCGTCAAGGAGGTCGCCAAGAAGACCGACGACGTCGCGGGTGACGGCACCACCACCGCCACCGTGCTGGCCCAGGCGCTCGTCCGCGAGGGTCTGCGCAACGTCGCCGCCGGCGCCAACCCGATGGCCCTGAAGCGCGGCATCGAGAAGGCCGTCGCCGCCGTCTCCGACCAGCTGCTGGCCCAGGCCAAGGACGTGGAGACCAAGGAGCAGATCGCCTCCACCGCCTCCATCTCGGCCGCCGACACCCAGATCGGCGAGCTCATCGCCGAGGCCATGGACAAGGTCGGCAAGGAAGGCGTCATCACCGTCGAGGAGAGCAACACCTTCGGTCTGGAGCTCGAGCTCACCGAGGGCATGCGCTTCGACAAGGGCTACATCTCGGCCTACTTCGCCACCGACCTGGAGCGTATGGAGACCTCGTTCGAGGACCCCTACATCCTGATCGCCAACTCCAAGATCGGCTCGGTCAAGGACCTGCTGCCGCTGCTGGAGAAGGTCATGCAGAGCGGCAAGCCGCTCGTCATCATCGCCGAGGACGTCGAGGGCGAGGCCCTGTCGACCCTGGTCGTGAACAAGATCCGCGGCACCTTCAAGTCCGTCGCCGTCAAGGCCCCGGGCTTCGGCGACCGCCGCAAGGCCATGCTCCAGGACATCGCCATCCTCACCGGTGGCACCGTGATCTCCGAGGAGGTCGGCCTGAAGCTGGAGAACGCCGGCGTCGACCTGCTGGGCACCGCCCGCAAGGTGGTCATCACCAAGGACGAGACCACCATCGTCGACGGTGGCGGCGACAGCGAGCAGGTCGCGGGCCGCGTGAACCAGATCCGCGCCGAGATCGAGAACAGCGACTCGGACTACGACCGCGAGAAGCTCCAGGAGCGCCTCGCCAAGCTGGCCGGCGGCGTGGCCGTCATCAAGGCCGGCGCGGCCACCGAGGTGGAGCTCAAGGAGCGCAAGCACCGCATCGAGGACGCCGTCCGCAACGCGAAGGCCGCCGTCGAGGAGGGCATCGTCGCCGGTGGTGGCGTCGCGCTGCTGCAGGCCGGTGTCGCCTTCGAGAAGCTGGAGCTGGACGGCGACGAGGCCACCGGCGCCAACATCGTCAAGGTCGCGCTGGAGGCCCCGATCAAGCAGATCGCGACCAACGCCGGCCTGGAGGGTGGCGTCGTGGTGGAGAAGGTGCGCAACCTCCCCGCCGGTCACGGCCTGAACGCCGCCACCAACGAGTACGTCGACCTGGTCGCCGAGGGCATCATCGACCCGGCCAAGGTCACCCGCTCCGCGCTGCAGAACGCCGCCTCCATCGCGGCGCTGTTCCTCACCACCGAGGCCGTCATCGCCGACAAGCCGGAGAAGGCCGCCGCGGCCGCCGGCGGCGGCATGCCGGGCGGTGACATGGACTTCTGATCCGCTGGTCGGATCGGCTGTTCTCGCTCGCACGGGCGGTTCCCTCCGGGGAGCCGCCCGTGCGGCGTTCTCGGACGTTCTTGGGAGACTGGACGGATGGCTACGACAGACGACATCGAGACGGCGCTGCACACCGCGCGGGCGCTGATCCTGGCCGACCTGACCGCGCGGGACGCCGCCGACGCCGCCGTGGTGTCCCTGGTGGAGAAGGCCGTGGCGCACCGCCGCTGGTGGCTGGAGCAGTGGCCGGACGGCACCGAGTACGTGCTGGGCCTGGTCGCCCAGGACGTCCAGGACGCGCTGCTGGAGAGCCACGGGCGCTGGCCGCTGTGCGCGGAATGCGCGGCGGACGGCGACCCGCACGCGCTGGGCGTGGAGCCGGAGCTGGGGCCGGACCCGCACTGGGTGTGCGGCAAGCGCGGCGCCGTGGTGGCGCCGGTGGGCAAGCTGTCGTAATCCTCCTGTTCGCAGGCCCTACCGCCGTCGTGCCCCCGGGTGCGGCGGCGGTTTTTTCCTGCCGGTTGGAACCGATGGACGGCATATGTAGTCTACCGACTTATACAGTCCGTCTGAGCCTTCACGGCAAGCGAGGGGGAGACCCATGTCCCAGCCAGATCCGACCCGGCCCGTCCTGGAACTGCGGGCGGTCACCCGGGTGCACGGCGCGGGCGCGGCCGAGGTGCAGGCACTGCGCGGCATCGACCTGGCCGTCCGTCCCGGCGAGTTCGTCGCCGTCATGGGGCCCTCCGGCTCCGGCAAGTCCACCCTGCTCACGCTGGCCGGCGGCCTGGACCGGCCCAGCCGCGGACAGGTGCTGGTCGAGGGCGTCGAGCTCGGCGCGCTGAGCCGCACCGGCCTGGCCGCCGTGCGGCGCCGCTCGGTCGGCTACGTCTTCCAGGACTACAACCTCGTCCCGGCGCTGACCGCCGCCGAGAACATCGCGCTGCCCCGGGAGCTGGACGGCGTCCCCGGGCGGACCGCTCGCCGCGAGGCCCGGGCCGCGCTGGCCGAGCTGGGCATCGGCGAGCTGGCCGACCGCTTCCCCGAGCAGCTGTCCGGCGGCCAGCAGCAGCGGGTCGCGATCGCCCGCGCCCTGGTCGGCGACCGGCGGCTGGTGCTGGCCGACGAGCCCACCGGCGCCCTCGACTCCGCCACCGGCGAGGCCGTGCTGGGCGTGCTGCGGGCGCGCTGCGACGCGGGGGCCGCCGCCATGATGGTCACCCACGACGCCCGGCACGCCGTCTGGGCCGACCGGGTGGTCGTCCTGCGTGACGGCCTGGTGGTCCAGGAGACCACCGGGCGGCAGGCCGCGCAGCTGCTGTCCGCCGGCGGGAACGGCGGCCGGTGATGAAGCTCTCAGCCCTGCGCGTCGCCCTGCGGATCGCCCGCCGCGACGCCCTGCGCGCCAAGGGCCGCAGCGTCCTGGTGGCCGCCATGGTCGCGCTTCCGGTGCTCGGTGTCGCCGGCGCCGACGTCGTCCACCGCAGCGGACAGCTCACCCCCGGCGAGCGGGTCGAGCGGCTGATGGGCGGGGCGGACGCCCTGATCACCGCCCACCGGCCGGGCCGCTCGGTCGACCAGGGGCCGTTCGCCGAGGACGGCGTGCTGGTGCTGCCGGAGGACCGGACCGATCCGGCCGCGGCGCCGGCCGCCGCCGCGGCGGCCTCCCCCGCCGGCCTGGTCGCCGGACTGCTGCCCGCGGGCGCGGCGCTGCTGCCGGCCACCCCCGGGCCGGCGGTCAGCACCTCCACCCGGGAGGGCCTGTTCACCACCGCGACCTCCGAGGCGGACCTGGCCGACCGGATCTGGCAGGGGCGGCTCGACCTGGTCGAGGGGAGGGCGCCGAGCGCGCCGCACGAGGCGGCCGTCACCCGGGCCTTCCTCGCCGAGGCCGGACTGCGGATCGGTGACTCCACCACGGTCAAGGGCCTCGACGGGACGCCGTTCCGGCTGACCGCCGTGGTCGAGTACCCCGGGGACCTCGACAAGGTCGAACTGGTGGCCCGGCCCGGCGAGCTGACCGCCCCGCTGGCCGCGGCAACCCCGCCCGCCGCGGGCGGCTCGTCCGGGCTGACCGCGGCCGGGGCGGACGAGGCCCGCCCGGAGCGCTGGCTGGTGCGGATGCCCGGCGGCGCAGCCCTGGACTGGCCGTCCGTCCGGCAGCTCAACCGGTACGGCTTCACGGTGACCTCGCGCGCCGTGGCGCTCGATCCGCCGCCCGCGTCCGCCGTCACCTACGACCCCGATCTGTTCCGGCTCCCGGACGCGGACAAGCGGGTCGTCGTGCTGGCCACGGTGGCCGGGATGGCGCTGCTGGAGGTCGCCCTGCTGGCCGGCCCGGCCTTCGCGGTGGGCGCCCGGCGCTCGCGCCGCCAGCTCGCCCTGATCGGCGCCGCCGGCGGCAACCGCGGCCACGTCCGCGCGGTCGTGCTCGGTTCCGGACTGGTGCTCGGCACCGTCGGCGCGGCCGTCGGCCTGGTGGCGGGCGTCGGACTGGTCGCCCTGCTGCGGACCCGGGCCGAGGAGGCCGGCGGCAGCCGCTTCGGGCACTTCGCGATCGCGCCGCTCGACCTGCTGGCCATCGCCGCCGTCGGGGTGGTCACCGCGCTGCTGGCCGCCGTGGTGCCCGCCGTCCAGGCCGCGCGCCGCGACGTGGTGGCCGGCCTCACCGGCCGGGACAGCGTGGGCGCGCCGAGCCGCCGGCTCCCGCTGCTGGGCCTGGTCCTGGTCGTGGCGGGCGCGGGCCTGGCGCTCTACGGCGCCGGCGGCCAGGACGCCACCGGCCTGCCGGTGTTCCAGGGGCTCACCAGGAAGGCGCTCACCGTGCTCGCCGGGGCGGTCACCGCCGAACTCGGCTTCCTGCTCTTCACCCCGATGCTGATCGCGCTGTTCGGCCGGCTCGCCGCCGGGCTGCCGCTCGGCCCCCGGCTGGCCCTGCGCGACTCGGCCCGCCACCGCGGCCGCACCGCGCCCGCCGTGGCCGCGGTGATGGCCGCCGTCGCCGGAGCCGTCGCCGTCGGCGTCTACACCACCGGCACCGAGGCCCAGGACCGGGCCGCCTACCGGCCCACCGCCCCGATGGGGGCCGTGGTGGTCGAAGCCCCGATGAAGGCGGACGACCCGCAGCTGCCGCGGCTGCGCGCAGCCGTCGAGCGGGACCTGCCGGACGCGGGCACCCGCGCCGACGTCCACAGCATGCTGTACGTCTTCTGCGAGGGCTGCTCCAGCGTGGTGCGGGCCAAGGGCACGGGCGCCCGGTTCGACGACGGCGGCCCCGGCAGCCGCGCGCTGGTCGGCGACGCGACGGTGCTGCACCACCTGTTCGGGGTGAACGACCGGGCCGTCGAGGAGGCCCTGGCCGCCGGCCGGGCGATCGTCTTCGACCGCGACCGGATGCACGACGGCCGGGCGGTGCTCACCATGCAGGGCGCGGCCGGCGGCGGTCCGGTCCGGCCCGGGGAGACGCCGCAGCCGGGCCGCAAGGAGATCGCGGTCGACGCGCTCCTGGTCGACAACCCGGACGCCGCCCGGTACGGGGGGCTGCTGATGAGCCCGGACGCGGTGCGCAGGGCCGGTCTCTCCACCGAGTCGATCGGCTCGGTGTGGCGGCCCGCGCACCCGCCCACCGCCAAGGCGCAGCAGCGCGTGGAGGCCGATCTGGCCCAGGTCGTCCCGCGGGCGCAGCTGCACGTGGAGCGCGGTTTCCAGCCGAAGGACGACGTGATCGGCCTCGCGCTCGCCGGGTTCGCCGTGGTGGTGGTGCTGGGCGCGGCGGCCGTGGCCACCGGTCTGGCCGCCGCCGACTCCCGCAATGACCGGGCCACGCTGGCCGCGGTCGGTGCGCCGCCGCGGATCCACCGGGTGCTGGCCGGTCTGCAGAGCACGCTGATCGCGGGGCTCGGGGCGGCGATCGGCACGGTCAGCGGGTTCGTGCCCGCGGTGGCGCTGCTGCGCTCGCACGCCGGCGGGCGGATCGGTGAGCCGGCGGCCCCGTTCACCGCGCCGTGGGGGCTGCTGGTGATGATCACGGTGGTGCTGCCGGTGGTGGCGGGGCTGGGTGCGGCCGCGTTCACCCGGTCGCGGCTGCCGCTGGCGCGCCGGGCGGGGTGACGCGGGTCGGGGGGACGGTCCGGCCGTCGGCTGGGTGGGTGCGCTCAGCCGACGGTCTCCAGCCGGGTGAGTTCGGCGGCGAGGTTGGTCCGGGCACAGGCGTCGAAACGGGCGTGCGCGGTGGGCGTGCGGTACAGCGCGGGGAGCGCGAGCAGCTGCCGGAGCACCGCCGCGCGCCCGGCGCGGAAGTCCGGCGCGGGCACGAAGGCGTACTCCTCCCGGACGGCCGCCGCGTACGCCGCGTAGTCCTGCGGCGGGCCGCCGAGCACGGCGAGGTCGGCGTCGCACAGCACCTCGCCGTCGCGGTCGCCCGGCGCGGGGTGGTGGGTGACGGTGAGCCGCACCAGCCGGGCCACCTCCTCGACCCGGGCCGCCGGCAGCCCCAGCCCGGTGAGCGCCCGGACGGCGAGGACGGCGCTGCGCTCCTCGTTCTCCGAGCGGTCCGGGCGGTAGACGGCGTCGTGGAACCAGGCGGCCAGCCGGACGGCGTCCGGGTCGCCGGCGTGCCCGGCGAGCGCGTCGACGTGGCCCAGCACCGCCCGCAGGTGGTCGGTGGTGTGGTACCGGCGCTGCGGCTCGGACCAGCGGCGCAGCAGTTCCCGGCCGGCCGGGTCGGGGTCGGCGTCCGCGCCGCAGCGGTGCAGCAGGTCGGTCCAGGCGGCGAGCAGGTCCGCGGGGGCTTCGGCGTCGGGCATGCGGCCATTGTGGTGGGCGGGGGCGTTCGAACGACAGATTCCACTGGACGCGATATGTCGATGAAAGGTATATGTAGCCTCATGACTGAACGGGCGATGCAAGAGCCGACCCTGCTCCTGCTGACCGCGCTGGCCGATGCCCCGCGGCACGGCTACGCGCTCATCCAGGAGATCGCCGCGATCTCGGACGGCCGGGTCAAGATGCGCACCGGGACGCTGTACGGCGCGCTCGACCGGCTGCTCCAGCAGGGCCTGATCGAGGTCGCGGCCGAGGAGATCGTGGACGGCCGGGCCCGGCGCACCTACGCCCTCACCGAGGACGGGCGCGCCGCGCTGACCGTCGAGGCGGAGCGGCTGCGCTCCGTCGCGCAGGAGGCCGAACGGCGGCTCGCCGCCGTCCGTCCGGGCTCCCGGCCGGCCCTGGGGAAGGCCGTCGGCGGGGCCGCCGGTCTCGGATTCGCCAACTCGACGGGGGTGTTCGCATGACCACGACGCACGGCTTCCCGGGCATGATGCCGGATCCGGTGGCGTTCCGCGCCGCGCTGCGGCTCTACCCGGCCCGCTATCGGCGCGAGCGCGGTGACGAGCTGTCCGCGGTCTTCGCCGACAGCACGGCCGGGGCCGGCCGGCTGGCCACCGTCCGCGAGGTGTTCGACCTGGGTGCGTACGGCCTGCGGATGCGCACCGGCCTGACCGCCTCCTCCGCCGTCGGGCAGTTGTTCGCGCTGGCCGCGCCGCTGGTCGCGGGTGCGGTCGCGGGGCTGTGCGCGGCCTACACGGTCGACCAGGTGGTCAACCCGGCCTGGGTCCCGGCGTGGGCGCTGCCGGACCGGATCGGCCGGGTGCCGGACTTCGTCTGGTTCCTCGGCCAGGCGCTGCTGCCGCTGCTGCTGGTCGCCGCCGTCCTGGCCGGCCGCCGGCGGGAGGCCCGGTACGCGGCGTTCGGCGTGGCCGGCGTCGGCGCGCTGGGGGTGGTGATCGCGGCCGTGCAGGACCCCTCCCTCTGGAGCTTCCTCCTGCGGTCCGGTGAGGCGACCCCGCTGTTGCTGGCCGGCCTGATGTTCGCCGTCGCTCCGCAGGAGCTGATGGCGGAGCGGCCGGGTGCGCGCGGCCGGACCGCGGTGCTGGCCGCCGCCGTCGGTGGCGGGCTGATCCTGACCGCGGAGGGCTACTACAGCTCCTTCGGCCTGCTGGACCGGGACGCGGCCGTGGCGCTGCTGCTGGTGCCGGCGGCCGCGCTGCTGTTCGCGGCACGGGGACGGCTGGCACCGGCGGCGATCGGCCTGGCGGCGCTGCCGATGACCTTCGGCTTCAACGCCTTCCGGACCTGGCAGTCGGTCGGCGGCATGTGGCGGATGGCCCCGCTGACCCTCGCGGTGGTGGTCGGGCTGGTGGCGACCGGCTGGATGCTGCACCGGGCGGGCGCCGGGCAGCGGCGCGGCGCGGGTGCGGGAGGTGCCCGGAGCCTCGCCTGAGCGGGGACGGCCGGAGCCTCGCCGCTTCTCGAACGGCCGGACGGACGGGTTGTGGGACCCGGACGTCCGGCCGTTCCGCGTTCTCCGGGCGGGCGCGTCGTCCGGCCAACCGGCCGCACGGGGCTCGCCGGGGGCGGACCGATGTGGCAGGCTATCTGATATGTCTAGACCAATTTTCGAAGTCATCGCGCTGACGCCCCAGGACGCCCAGGCCGCCGAGTCGGGCGGCGCCGACCGGCTCGAACTGGTCACGGACATGGCCGCCGACGGGCTCACCCCGTCGGTCGAGGACTTCGCCAGGATCCGGGCCGCCGTCGGGCTGCCGCTGCGCGTCATGCTCCGCATCCGGGACGGCTTCGCCCCCGGCGACCTGGACGAGCTGCGCGCCCGCGCCGCCGCGCTCCGGGCCGAGGGCGCCGACGAGTTCGTCTTCGGCTTCCTCGACGCCGAGGGCGCGGTCGACCTGGCCGCCACCGAGGCCGTCGCCGAGGCGGTGGCCGGCTGCCGCTGGACCTTCCACCGGGCGATCGACCACAGCGCCGACCGGGCCGCCGCGCGCGCCGCCGTCGGCGCGCTGCCCGGCCTGGACACCTTCCTCACCTCCGGCGCGGCCGGCGGGGTGGACGCCGGCCGGGACGTCCTGCTGGCCGAGCTGGCCCGGGCCGGCGAGCCCGGCCACACCCAGCGGATCCTGATCGGCGGCGGCCTGCGGGCCGAGCACCTGCCGGGGCTGCGGGCGGCCGGCTTCGACGCCTTCCACGTCGGCGGCGCGGTCCGGGCCGACGGCTGGCAGTCGCCGGTGGACGCCGCCAAGGTCGCCGAGTGGCGGGCGATGATCGACGGCTGAGCGCCGTCCGGGAACCGGGGCCGGCCCGCCGTACCGACGGGCCGGCCCCGCCCGTTCAGCGCAGCTGCTCCGGCAGCGGCTCGGCGTGCAGCACCTCCAGGCCGGAGACCGCACGGGTCAGCGCCACGTACAGCCGGCGCAGGCCGGTCCGCTCGTCCGGCTCGCCCGCGACCACCGCGGCCGGCTCGTCCAGCACCACGTAGTCGTACTCCAGACCCTTGGCCAGCGACGCCGGGACGAGCGTCAGCCGCGCCTCGGCACTGGTCTCGGTGCCGGGCGCGAGGTGCGCCAGACCGGCCTCGGCCAGCGCCCGCGCCAGCGCCGGGACGCGGGCGTCGGCCGCGATCAGACCGGTCGACCCCTCCCGCTCCAGCGCCCGCCGGCAGGCCTCGACCACGGCCCCGGTCCGCTCCTCCCCGGCGACCTGGCGGATCGTCAGCGACCCCGGGGCCTCACGCACCGAACTGGCCGGATTCAGGCCGGGCGCGATCGACGGCAGCAGCCGGGAGGCGTACGCGATGACCTCCTCCGGCACCCGGAAGCCCTTGGTCAGCTCCTCGATGTGGGCGGCCGGCTTGCCCAGGTGGTGCAGCGCCTCCGGCCAACTCGCGGTCGCCCAGGGGGTGGTGCCCTGGGCGAGGTCGCCCAGCACGGTCGCCGAGCCGGTGGTGCAGCGGCGGCCGACCGCGCGGTACTGCATCGGCGAGAGGTCCTGCGCCTCGTCCAGCACCACGTGTCCCAGCGAGGCGGTGCGCCGCACCAGATCGGTGGCCTCGTCGACGAGGACGGCGTCGGCGGCGGTCCAGCGGGCGGACTTCACCGAACGGCCCGGCTTGAGCCACAGCACCGCCGCCTGCTCCTCGGCGGTCAGCACGCCGTCCGCGCAGGCGGCCAGGAACTCCGGGTCGGAGAGCAGCCGCAGCACCAGCTTGGCCGGGTCGACCGCCGGCCAGCAGGCCTTGACCACCGCCTTCACGGCGGAGTTGCGGGCCACCGCGTCCTGCACCCGGTCGTCCGGGGCCTCGCCGCCCTGCTCCATCTTCAGCAGCACGGCGTGCGCGATCCGCTGCGGCAGCGCCTCCGCGGCCGCCCCGTAGCGGATCTCGCGGTCCTTCAACTCCTCGATGATCGCGACCAGTTCGTGGACCGGGACGCGCCAGCGGCGGGAGCCGCGGATCACCACGCACGGCTCGGTGGGCAGCGCGATGCCCGAGCGCACCGCCCGGCGCAGCACCTCCGCCATCCGGGCGTCGCCCTTCAGCCGGGCCGCCTCGGGGGAGTCCTCGCCGCGCACCTCGACGTGCCCGACCAGCTGCTGCACGGTGGCCTGCGCGACGTCCAGCTCGCCCAGCGCCGGCAGCACCTGCTCGATGTAGGAGAGGAAGGCGTTGTTCGGGCCGATCACCAGGGTGCCGGTGCGGGCCAGCCGCTCGCGGTGCGCGTACAGGAGGTAGGCCACACGGTGCAGGCCGACGGCGGTCTTCCCGGTGCCGGGGGCGCCCTGCACGCAGAGGGTGCCGGAGATGTCGGCGCGGACGATCTCGTCCTGCTCCGGCTGGATGGTCGCCACGATGTCGCGCATCGGGCCGACGCGCGGCTTCTCGATCTCGGCGGCCAGCAGGGCCGAGGAGGTGTCGTCCTCCGCCGGGTCGCAGAGGTGCTCGTCCTCGTACGCGGTGAGCTCGCCGCCGGTGTAGCCGAAGCGGCGGCGGCGCTCGACGTCCAGCGGCTCGGTGCGGCTGGCCCGGTAGAACGGCTGGGAGACCGGCGCGCGCCAGTCGATCACCATCGGGTCGCCGTCGGCGTCGTGGACGTGGCGGCGCCCGATGTAGAAGCTCTCTCCGCCGGACCCCTCGCTCAGCTCCTCGCTGATCGCGTGCAGGTAGTCGAGCCGGCCGAAGAACAGCGGGGTGTGCGAGAGGTCGGCCAGGGCGGCGATCCTGGCCTCGATCTGGTTCTGCAGCACCAGGGCGGTGACCCAGGTGCCGGTGACGTCGCGGATGTCCAGGGACTCGACGTCCTCGCGCATCGCGCGCAGCGCGGCCCTGGACGCGGCCAGGTGGTCGCGTTCGCGCTGCAGGGGGTCGGTGGTGGGGGTGGCGGGCACAGCGAACCTTCCCGGCTGCCCCCGGACGCGGGCGCAGCGGATCGTAGGAGCTCACAGTGGATACAGCCGACCGGTTGCCGAACGGCCGGTACCTCCCCCGGCTGCCTGCGCGACTTCAGCAGGTACCACGGTTCGGGAGGGGCAGACGGACGATCCTAGCCGCGTCCGCCCCTCCGATCCACCCCCGCCTCCTCCGTTACAGCACGTCGTCCGCGTCGACGATGCGGTAGGCGTAGCCCTGCTCGGCGAGGAAGCGCTGGCGGTGGGCGGCGAAGTCCTGGTCGACGGTGTCGCGGGCGACCACGGAGTAGAAGTGGGCGGCGTGGCCGTCCGCCTTGGGGCGCAGGACCCGGCCGAGGCGCTGGGCCTCCTCCTGCCGCGAGCCGAAGGTGCCGGAGACCTGGATGGCGACGGTCGCCTCCGGCAGGTCGATGGAGAAGTTGGCGACCTTGGAGACGACCAGGACGCCGATCTCCTTGTTGCGGAAGGCGTCGAACAGCTTCTCGCGCTGGGCGTTGCTGGTCTCGCCCTTGATCACCGGGGCGTCCAGGGCCTCGCCGAGCTCGTCCAGCTGGTCGATGTACTGGCCGATGATCAGCGTCTGGTCCTTCTCGTGCTTCCTGACCAGGGCCTCCACCACCCGGCGCTTGGTCGCCGTGGTGGCGCAGAAGCGGTAGCGCTCCTCGGGCTCCGCGGTCGCGTAGGCGAGCCGCTCGGAGTCGGTGAGGGTGACCCGGACCTCGCAGCAGTCGGCGGGCGCGATGTAGCCCTGCGCCTCGATCTCCTTCCACGGGGCGTCGAAGCGCTTCGGGCCGATCAGGCTGAACACGTCGCCCTCGCGGCCGTCCTCGCGCACCAGGGTGGCGGTCAGGCCGAGCCGGCGGCGGGCCTGGAGGTCCGCGGTGAACTTGAACACCGGGGCCGGCAGCAGGTGGACCTCGTCATAGACGACCAGGCCCCAGTTGCGGGCGTCGAAGAGCTCCAGGTGGGCGTAGACGCCCTTCCGCTTGGTGGTCATCACCTGGTAGGTGGCGATGGTGACCGGGCGGATCTCCTTCCGGGTGCCGCTGTACTCGCCGATCTCGTCCTCGGTGAGCGAGGTCCGCTTGACCAGCTCGTGCTTCCACTGGCGGGCCGAGACGGTGTTGGTCACCAGGATCAGCGTGGTCGACTTGGCGTGCGCCATCGCCGCCGCGCCGACCAGCGTCTTGCCGGCGCCGCAGGGCAGCACCACGACGCCCGAGCCGCCGTGCCAGAAGCCCTCCACCGCCTGCGCCTGGTAGGGGCGCAGGCTCCAGCCGTTCTCCTCCAGGTCGATCGGGTGCGCCTCGCCGTCCACGTAGCCGGCGAAGTCCTCGGCGGGCCAGCCGAGTTTCAGCAGCACCTGCTTGATCTGGCCGCGCTCGGAGGGGTGCACCACCACGGTGTCCGGGTCGATCCGGGCGCCGACCAGCGGGACGATCTTCTTGGACCGCAGCACCTCCTCCAGCACCGGCCGGTCGGTGGTGGTGAGCACCAGCCCGTGGGTCGGGTGCTTGAGCAGCCGCAGCCGCCCGTACCGGGCCATCGTGTCGGCCACGTCGACCAGCAGCGCGTGCGGCACCGGGTAGCGCGAGTACGTCACCAGGGCGTCCACGACCTGCTCGGCGTCGTGGCCGGCCGCCCGCGCGTTCCACAGCCCGAGCGGCGTCACCCGGTACGTGTGGACGTGCTCGGGCGCCCGCTCCAGCTCCGCGAACGGCGCGATGGCCCGGCGGCAGTCGGCGGCCTTGGGGTGGTCGATCTCCAGGAGAAGAGTTTTGTCGCTCTGGACGATGAGCGGTCCGTCGTTCACGCGGGGGTGCCCTCCACTGGCTGACAGGTCTGTCGGGTCTGCGGGTCCTTCGGGACGCCGACCCTCCAGTGTCGCGCATCCGGCCGGGTGGGTGGGACCGCTGCGGGCGGGAAGGCTACTTCCACTCGTGGTAGGTGCCGGTGGACTTGCCGTCCGGGGCGACCTCGTACTCGAAGAGGCCGACGACGTGGTTGAGGCGGTCGAGCTGGGGCGAGGCGGTGCTGAAGAAGAGCGAGCCGCGCCAGCTGGTGCCGCCGCCCTCGGTGAAGTGGCCGAGGCCGATGCCGTGCCAGACGACGCTCTGGCCGTCGGCCGTCATGTCGACGCCCTGGCCCTCGCCGTGCAGGGTGCCGTCGGCGCGCAGTTCGGACTCGTAGGTGCCGAAGCCGGTGACGGCGGTGCCGTAGTAGCTGCCGCTGCCCTCGAACGAGACCTCGACGACGACATGGCCGTCCCCGGCGTCGAGGACGCGCCGGCCGATGTCACGGCCCTGGGTGTTGCCGATCGGATCGCCGAGCATGATGACTCCTTTCGTCACCCCCCGCACTCCGGACTACGCCGGTGGGGGCGGGCCGTCAACTGCCGGTACGGGCGGTGCGGAAGGGGTGGCGGGGGGTGACCGGCGGCGGGGCGGCTCGTTGGGCAGGGCATGAACAAGTCGAAGCGTGTCCTCACCGCCCTCGCCCTCGCCGGGACGGCCTTCGCCGCCACCGCCTCCTCGGCCGGATCCGCGCACGCCGTCGCGGGCGTCGGGGAGGGGCCGGGCGGCCTGCTGGCGGCCCCCGGGTTCCTGGTCATGGACCTCACCGGTGCCAGTGCCGCGATGCCGGTCGGCCAGGGCGACCTCGCCGCCCTGGCGGAGAAGGCGCTGAAGGAGAAGCAGGCGGAGCAGGCGGCCCAGCAGCAGGGCCACTGAGGCCGGTCACTCGTCCAGTTCGGCGACGCCGGTGATCCGGTGCAGCGCGAAGGTGCGCAGTTCGCCGTCGTGGTGGTCGAAGGCGGTGACGTAGCCGCCTTCGACCTTCACCGGGTCGATGATCCGCTGGCTGGCGAGGCCCTCCGCGTTGAGGTAGCCGATCCACATCCGCTCGCCGAGCAGGACCGCCGTCTGCAGCGCCGCCAGCGTCTCGGCGGCCGCCGTGCGGGGGAGTTGACGCCCGGTCGGGACGGCGGGCTCGCGGCGGGCGGCGGTGGCGGCCCGGTCGCCGGCCCGGATCGCCTTGACGGCGGCGGCCAGCAGGGTGTCGTCCGGCGCGGGCGGGCCGTCCGGGACGGGCACCGGGGCCGAGCGCGGCGGGGTGCGGTGGCTGTCCGGCCGGGTGATCAGCACATCGCCCTCGGCCGACTCGGCGGCCGGCGCGTAGCCCATCGCGCGCAGGCTCGCGAGCAGGACGTCGGGCGCGGCCTGGGCGGCCAGCACGGTGGGCGCGAGCAGCCGCAGCCGCAGGTCGGCGGAGCGGCGGTCGGCCAGGATCTCGTTTAGCAGGGACGGGTCGTCGCAGCGCAGGTAGGACGAGGCGGCGCCGACCCGCAGCAGGCCGTGCCGGCGGGCCACGTCGTCGATCAGGTAGGCGAGCGGCTGCGGGACGGGCGTGCGGGAGTGCTGCGCCAGGAAGGTCCGCAGGTCGGCGGCGGTGCGCCCGGCGTCGAGGGCGCGGCGCACCGAGCCGGGGGTGAACCGGTAGACGGTCGCGCCGCCCTTGGACTCGATGTCGGCGCAGAGCGCGAGCGCCTGGGCGAGCGGGGTGAGCAGCGGGCCGGGGGCGATCGCGGTGAGGTCCGGCTGCAGGATGACGTGGTCCAGCGGCTGCGGCAGCAGGGGTGCGAGCACGGCGGCCGGGTCGTGCTCGGCGGTGAGCAGGGCGCGGCCGGGCGCGGCGAGCGCGCCGCGGCCGGTGATGCCGAGCAGTTCGGCCTCGGCGAGGGTCCAGCCGACCAGCTGGTCGCGCAGGTCGCCGCCGCCGTCGGGGGCGGTCGGCCCGCCGCGCAGCGGGCGCTGCCAGCGCAGGGTGGGCAGCAGCTCCTCGGGGGTCGCCGGGGTGCCGGGCGCAAGCTCGGCGAGCAGGGCGAGGGCGGCCCGGCGGACGGACGGGGCGAGGGTGCGGTCGAGCTCCGGGCCGAGCGCGGCGCGCGGCTTGCCCTTGCCGTCGGCGGTGCCGGCCAGCGCCGGGACGCGGGTGGCGGCGAGCCAGGCGCGGGCGAGCACGGTCCAGCGCTCGGCGGTGTCCAGCCGCAGCCACTCGTCGTACCCCGGGGTCGGCGCCCAGCGCTCGTCGACCTCGCCGTCCGGCGCCAGCAGGCCCGCGGTGTAGGCGAGTTCGAGCCAGAAGGCGGCGATCGGCTCGGTGCTCTCCAGGGCCTGGGCGGTGCGCTTGAGGTCGCGCACCCCGAGCCCGCCGGCGCGCAGCGTGGGCGGCGGGGTCAGGCCCCAGAGGTCGAGCAGCTCCTCGACGGTCCGCACGGCGGTGTGCGCCTGCCCGGCGGCGGCGCCGTCCACCACCCGGGGCTCGCGCGGCGCGGCGGCGGGCGCCGGCTCGGGCGGGAGCGGCTCGACGGTGCGGTGCGAGCGGCCGCCGCGCAGGTGGAGGGCGAGTTCGCGGGGCAGCACCACGCTGCCCGGGCTGCTGGGCAGCAGCAGACCGCGGGCCAGCAGCCACTCGACCGGGCTCTGCGCGTCCTCGGCGGTGACCGGGCGGGTGGCGTCCGGGACGGTGCCGGTGGGCGGCCCCCAGAGCAGCCGCTCCAGCAGCCGCAGGGCGGGCTCGGGCGCGGTGGCGAGCAGCTCCTCGCAGCGGGCGCGGTCGGTGAGCAGCGCGGTGAACGCGGCGACGGCGGTGACCGGGTCCGGCGTCGGGGGCTGACCGGCGGAGGCGAGCAGCTGCTGGAGACGGGCCGGGGACATCCCGGTGGTGGCCTCGGCGAAGGTCGGGCCGAGGCCGGTGCGTCCGGGGTTGGCGGCGGTCGGGGCGAGCGCCTCGCGGGCCGCGATGACCAGGCGCAGGCCGTTGTCCGGGCCCCAGAGCAGCGCGCGGTCGCGCAGGGTGGCCAGCGCGCGGGGGAGCGCGGCGGCGACGGCGGACCGGTCGGCAGCGCTCAGCGGGGTGGCGCCCGGGTGCGGCTTCACCTTGGTCGGCCCCGCCAGCAGGGTGCGGACGGCGGCGGGTGTGGCGCCGTCCGGGAGCGCGGCGAGGGCCTCGGCGACCTGCAGGGTGAAGCGGTCCAGCCGCTCCAGCGCGCGCAGCGCCGAGGCGCGGGAGGAGAGCCGGGCGGTGAGCTGGGTGAGGTCGCCGGGCACGGGGTTGAGCAGGTCGGGGCGGGACCGGAGCAGGGCGGCGAGGTCGTCGTCGGGGCGCGCGCGCAGTTCCTCGGCGAGGGTGCGGGGGCCGGCGGCGGACTTGGCCTGGCGTTGGGGGCCCTGCTGTGTGGTCATTCGACCTAGGTTAGTCGGGTGGCGGCGGGACGGGAGGGTCCCGGCGTCGCCCCGGCGCCGGCGGAACGGCCGGTGCGGCGGGGGCCGTCCGGGGCGTTGCGGCTCGCGTGGCGGGGCGGCGGGTGGGTACCGTCACGGTCGGCGGGGACGGCGCCGCGTCCGGACGCGTGGCGGGTCCGGTTCGGGTACGGCAAGGCGGGGTGTGTGGGATGTCGGACGGCGAGTGGTGGCGCAAGCAGGGACCCTGGAGCGAGCCGCCGGGTGCGCCCGGGAGCGGGGGCCCGGGCGGGGGCGGTGACGGGGACAGCGTGTACGCGCAGGAGCCGGCGCCCGCCGCGCCGCCGCGCCCCCCGGTGCCGCCGCGCCCGGCCGGCCCGCCGTCCGCGCCGGACACCCGGGACGCCGGGTTCCTGCCGCCTCCCACGCGGGCCCCGAGGTCCGGGCGCTCCACGCCGTCCGGGCCGTCCGCGCCGTCCGGGCACGACGGCGGCTCGCCGTGGATCGCCAAGCCCGTCGACGGCGCCCCCGTCGACCCCGAGGCGCTGCCCCCCGCCTACCGCGCCATGAACACGGGCGACTGGGACTACGTGAGCATCGACTTCGGGGACGGCCCGGCCGCCTCCAACCGGCCGATTCCCGCACAGCGGACCGCCCCCGAGGACGAGACCGGACCGGACCCGGCGGGCGAGGACGCCGCGCAGGGCCGAACGGCCGCGCCCGATCCGGCCGCGCCGCCCGCCACCGCCCCGAAGGAGAAGGGCCGGGCGAAGAAGAAGGCCAAGGCGCGCAAGGGCAAAGCGGCCGAGGGCGACGCCGCCCCCGCGGCCCCCGACGCCGGCGGCAAGCCCGCCAAGGCCAAGACCCCCGCCGCCCGCCGCCCCTCGCCGCTGCTGCTGCTCTCCGCCGCCGTGCTGATCGGCGGCGCCGTCACCGGACAGCTGATCGCCATGCTGATCGGCTGGGCGATCGGCTACCTCTCCCGCCAACTGTCCGACCTCGCCCGCAAGGTGGCCGTGTTCGGGATCCCGCTGATGACGATCAGCGGCAGTTCGCTCTGGGTCTGGGGCCGCGCCCAGGGCCGTTGGGGCGCGGACCTGAACCCGGGCCAGCAGGCCAACCAGGTGGTCTGGGAGTCCGCGCCGGGCGTCCTGCGGGTGGCGGCCGTGCTGTCGGCCGCCTTCCTGCTCCTGATGTCGCTGCGCCGGCGCGGCGGCGCAGCGGCCGACGCGGGCGGGTAACTCCCGGGCAGCACAGGGGAGAAGGGGGAAGACGTCGCCTCCTGTTCATGGTCCGCCGCACGCCGCTCTGATGGAATGTCGGCCTCGGTGTCCCGACGTTTCCGCAGCCGCAGGAGGTCCCCCGTGCCGCCGTCCCCGTCGCCCGTGCCCCCGGCGTCCCCGACGCCCCCGCCGTCCGGCCCGTCGCGGTTCCGGTCCGCCGCGCTCAGCCGTCGCGGACTGCTCGTCGGCGCCGCCGTCGCCGCGGGCGCCCAGGCGCTCAACGTCCGTACGGCGCACGCGGAACCGGTCCGCCGCGACCCGTTCCTGCTCGGCGTGGCCAGCGGCGACCCACTGCCCGACGCCGTGGTCCTGTGGACCCGGCTGGTCGCCGATCCCTTCGACGCCGCCTCCCTGGGCACCCGCACCGTGCCCGTCTCCTGGGAGGTCGCGGCGGACCCGGGCTTCCGCCGGGTCGTGCGGCGCGGCGTCGCCGCCGCCGAGGCCGAGCACGCCCACAGCGTCCACGTCGACGTGCGCGGACTCCAGCCCGGCCGCGACTACTGGTACCGCTTCCGGACCGGCCGCCACCTCAGCCCGGCCGCCCGCACCCGCACCGCCCCGGCCGCCGCCGCCAGCCCCGGGCGGCTCCGCCTCGGCGTGGTCAACTGCCAGGACTGGCAGCACGGTTACTGGCCCGCGTACACCGCCCTGGCCGCCGAGGACCTCGACGCCGTCGTGCACCTCGGCGACTACATCTACGAGACCGACCCGAACAGCGTCCACCCGGACCGCCTGCACACCACCCCGCAGACCCCGGGCCTCAACCAGCTGGTCACCCTCGCCGACTACCGGGCCCGGCACGCGCAGTACAAGACCGACCCGGCCCTGCAGGCCGCGCACGCCGCCTTCCCCTGGATCGTCACCTGGGACGACCACGAGGTCGAGAACAACTACGCCGGCCTGGTCGACGAGGTGGACGACACCGGCGCCGCCCACCAGGACACCGCCGCCATGGCCCGCGAGCGCGCCGCCGCCTACCAGGCGTACTACGAGCACATGCCGCTGCGGAACCCGTACCGCAACGGCTCCCCGGACTACCGGCTGTACCGCCGCTTCGACTTCGGCGACCTGCTGCGCCTCAACGTGCTCGACACCCGCCAGTACCGCACCGACCAACCCGGCGGCCACAGCCAGGACTTCGGGCCCGTCGCGGACGGCCTGGGGAACACCGCCGGCACCCTGACCGGCGCCGAGCAGGAGGAGTGGCTGCGCCGCGGCCTCGCCGGCTCCCGGGCCCGCTGGAACGTCATCGCCCAGCAGGTGATGATGAGCCAGATCCGCTTCCCCAACTTCCTGGACCCGGCCCACCCGCTGCCGCCGCTCGCCAACCTCGACCAGTGGGACGGCTACGACCCCGCCCGGTCCCGGCTGCTGCGCTTCCTGCGGGACGCCGCGGTGGCCAACCCGGTGGTGCTCGCCGGGGACATCCACTCCTCCTGGTTCAGCGACCTGCGGATCGACCGCGACGACCTCGCCACCGCCCCGGTCGCCGTCGAGTTCACGGCCACCAGCGTCAGTTCGGAGTTCCCGGCCGCCTTCGACGGGCCGCTCAAGGCGCTCAACCCCTCGCTCAACCCGCATGTGCGGTACTTCGAGGGCCTGCGCCGCGGCTATCTGCGCCTGGACGTGGACCGGGAGCGGTGGCTGACCGACGCCCGGACCGTCGACAGCGTCGCCGTGCGCGAGTCGCCGGTGCGGACCTCCGCCTCCTGGGCCGTGGTGGCCGGCGAGCCGGGCCTGGTCCCCGCCTGACCGGCACCCGTCTGCCGTCTGCCGCCTGCCGGTTCCGCCGGACGGGCGGCCCGCCCGTCCGGCAGAATCGGCGGCGTGCTGAGAATCGGTTCGGTGGTGCTCGGGGTGGCGGACGTCCGCCGCGCGGCGGCGTTCTGGGGCGAGGCCCTCGGCTACGTCCCCCGCGACGGCGTGGTCGAGGAGCGCTGGGTGGTGCTCGTCCCGGCGGACGGCGCGCCCGGCGTCCAGGTGGCGCTCGGCCGGAGCGTCACGCCGCCGCAGCGGCACCCGCGCGTCCACCTGGACCTCTACGCGGCGGACGCGGCGGACCAGACCGCCGAGGTGGAGCGGCTGGTCGGCCTCGGCGCCCGGCGGGTCGACTGGGACCTCTACCCCGAGGACCCGGACTTCGTGGTCGTCGAGGACCCGGACGGGAACCGCTTCTGCGTGATCGACGCCGGCCGGTCCTAGCCGTCCTCGGCCTCGTCCTGGTCGCCTTGGTCGCCCCTGTGGCGCCTGCGGCCGTGACGGTGCTCGCGGGGGTGCTCGTCGCGGTGGGCGGCGCGGGTCTCCATGCCGCTGCGGACGGTCCGGCCCAGCGCGCCGGCGGCCGCCGCCAGGAAGACGAAGTTGTAGGCGATCTGGAGGAGCACCACCAGCCGCGGTCCCTGCCCGGCCGCGGTGATGTCGCCGTAGCCGATGGTCGCCATCGTGACCACCGTGAAGTACAGCGAGTCGAGCCGGGTCTCCAGCCCCTCGAACTCACCCGGACGGTCGGCCAGGACGTAGTAGGTGGAGGCGAAGACGGTGAGCGAGAGGCAGATCAGGAAGGCCAGCCAGACCCCGGGGTGACGGCCCGTGCCGCGGAAGGTGTCGACGATCCGGGCCACCAGCAGCCCGGTCAGCCCGGTCAGCACCACCCCGAAGAGCACCCAGCTCAGCACCGGCCGGTTGTCGCCCAGGGAGCGCAGCGGCAGGGTGAAGTAGCCGGCCATCAGCAGGGTGAACGAGCCGAGCAGCAGGCCCCAGGCCTGGAGGTCGGGGTTGTCCCGGGGCAGGGGAGCGGGGGGTCCGCCGGGCTCCTCGCTCGCCATGCGCCGCCTCCGTTCCTCCGGTCGTGCACACCAGGAGACAACGGATCAAAAGGGACGGCCAGTCGAGTCCGGGAGCGGAGCGGCCGAACAGCCGGACACGACGAAGCCCCCGCCGTGGGGCGGGGGCTCCGGCCGGGTTCGCGCCGCCGGGTCTCAGGCGGTGGTGGTGGACCGCGGCTGCTCGGTGGCCTTGGCCACATGAGTCGGGGTCACGGCCTGGCGGGGCTGCTCGGCAGCCGGCTGCGCCGGGGCGGCGGTGCTCTGAGCGGTACCCTGGGCGGCGTCGGCGGTGGCGGGAGTGTCGTCCTCGCGCATCGCCTTCGTCTCCGCCTTCAGGATCCGCATCGACTTGCCGAGGCCGCGGGCCATCTCCGGCAGCTTCTTCGACCCGAACAGCAGGATCACGACAGCCAGCACCACGAGCACGTGCCAGGGCTCAAGACCGTTACGCAGCATCCCTGGCCACCGGTCCCTTCTCGTCTAGAGTCATACGTCACAGTTGGGCAAAGCGCCCTCCTGGCCAGTATGCCTGCCCGTGGCGGCGAACGTATACACCGGCCGGGAAACGCTGGTCAAAAACCAGATGTTGCGCCGGCGGACGGCGAGCCGGCCCGCCGGGCCCGCCAGGGACGCCCGCATCGGCCGAGGTCAGGCCGGGTGCCGGCGGGTCCCGCCGGGGGTCCGCCACCGGGGCCGGCCGGGGCGGCGGGGAAGCGGACGGGCGGGGACCACGGCACCCGGGACCGTGCCGCGCCCGGGTTTTGGCCGGTTCCGGGCGCCGCGCGGCGGGCGCGGTCAGTCCCGGTGGGCGAACAGGTAGCCGCGGCGGGTCTGCGCCTCCTGCGGGTACGGGCCGCGCTCCAGCCGGGCGGTCACGGTGAAGCCGGCCGAGGTCAGCAGGTCGGCGACCGCCGCGGTCTCCAGGAAGTGGAAGTCGACGTCGACCCGGTGGCCCCACCACTCGTCCAGCCGCCGGACCTCGGTGCCGAGATGGAACGCCACCAGCAGCGCGCCGCCCGGTCGCAGGACCCGCCGCATCTCCTCGAAGGCCGGCCGCAGTTCCTCCGGCTCCAGGTGGATCACCGAGTAGAGCGCCACCGCGGCGGCGAACTCGCCGTCCCCGGCCGGCAGCCCCAGCAGGTCCCCGACCCGGAACTCCGCCCCGGGGTGGTCCCGCCGGGCGACCGCCACCATCGCCGGCGACAGGTCCACCCCGACCACCCCGACCCCCTGCCCGGCCAGCCACCCCGCCACATGCCCCGGCCCGCACCCCAGGTCCGCCACCGTCCCCCCGGCCGCCCCCTCGACCACCACCCCCAACAACGCCCGGTCCATCACCTTGAACCCCAGCTCACCCCCCACCCGCACCCGGTACTCCTCCGCCACCACGTCATAACTCCCCCGCACCCGCCCATGGTTCGACTCGTTGTTCATTCAGGCACCCTGACACGGGCCTCCCCCCGCCGCAGCCGCTTTACCGGCGGTGCCGGTCGCTCTGCTCGCTGTTGTGCTGCTCCCCGCGCATGCGGGGATACCTCTGAGCGCCCGAGGCCAGGGCCTCGGGCGTTCTGTGCGCGGCCGGTGCTCGGCGGAACTCGAGGGGGCGGCATGTCGAAGCAGGGCTCGGTATTTGATCTTCAGGCGGGCGTGACGGTGGAGCAGTCGAGGCCGCGTGCCGAGCCGGTCGTCGAGCCGCTGAGCGAGGTGCGCCGCCACTTGACCAGGGTCGTCGACCGCGCTCTCTCCGGGACCCCCACGATCATCACGCGCCATGGGCGGGAGGAGGCCGTGGTGATGGACCACTCCGAGTACCTTCGGCCGAGGTGCCTCGCGGGGGAGCCGCGCGGCGGAGCGGCCGATCGGGACGGGGCCGGGCGGCGGGCGGAGGTGTCGGCCCCATCGCCTGAGTGCGTGGCGAGGTGTGCGTGCACTCCCTCGGGCATTGCCGGGAGCGTCGGCGGCGGTGAGCCGGAGGGGGCGGGAGCGCGGCAGCCCCCGCCGGGGTGGCGGGGGCTGCGATGACGCGCGGGGCGGGGGATCGGCGGTGGGGTCAGGCGGTGGCCGGTTCGGGGGTCGGGGTGGCGGCGGCGGGGAGGTGGCGCATGAGGCGGTAGGCGAGGAGGGAGGCGCCGATCGCGAGGACGAGGCCGACGACGGCGGCGACGTGCAGGCCGTCGGTGAAGGCGGTGCGGGCGGTGGTGAGGAGGTCGGCGCCGAGCCGGCCGGGCAGCTGGGCGGCGACGGTGACCGCGCCGCCGAGGGTGTCCTGCGCGGTGCGGGCGGCCTCGCCGTCCAGGCCGGCCGGGAGGGCGCCGTCCAGGTGGGAGCGGTAGACCGCGGCGCCGGCCGCGCCGAGCAGCGCGATGCCGAGGGAGCTGCCGAGCTCGACGGCGGTCTCCGAGGTGGCGGAGGCGGCGCCGGCCCGCTCCACCGGGGCGGCGGAGACGACCAGCTCGGCGGTGAGGGTCATGGTGCCGACGGTGCCGGCGGCCAGCACGCCCGCCGCGGTGAGGATGAGCGCCAGCGGGGAGTCCGCGCCGACCTGGGTCATCATCGCGAAGCCCGCCGCGCCGATCAGGAAGCCCCCGGCCATCATCACCGCAGGCCGGACCTTCCCGGCGAGCGCGGAGCTCAGGCCGACGGCGGCGCCGACGCCCACGCTGGGGACGAGCGACCAGAGCGAGGCGGTGAGCGGGCTCATGCCCTTGACCAGCTGCAGGTACTGCGAGGTGAAGAGGGTGAAGCCCATCATCGCGAACATCGCCACGGTGTTGACGCTGATCGCCCCGCTGAAGGCGCGGATCCGGAACAGGCCGAGGTCGAGCAGCGGGTTGGCGGCGGTGCGCTGGCGCCAGTAGAACGCGCCGCCGAGGAGCAGGCCGGCCGGGACGGCGAGCGCGGCGAGCGGGTCCCAGCCGTCCACCGCGAGCGTCTTGACGCCGTAGACCAGCGGCAGGACGGCGGCCAGTGAGAGGACGGCGCCGAGCAGGTCGAAGCTGCCCTGCTGCGGGGAGCGGTACTCGGGCAGCAGCGCCGGGGCGGTGAGCAGGACCAGGGCCATCACCGGGACGGCGAGCAGGAAGGCCGAGCCCCACCAGAAGTGGTCGAGCAGCAGGCCGCCCGCGACCGGCCCGAGGGTGGCGCCGGCGGTCAGGATGCCGCCCCAGGCGCCGAGCGCGATCTGGCGCTGCTTGGGGTCGTGGAACATGTTGCGGATCAGCGCGAGGGTCGAGGGCATCACGGTGGCCCCGGCGACGCCCAGCAGGGCGCGGGCGGCGATCAGCTGGCCGGCGCCGTCCGCGTAGGCGGCGAGCAGCGAGGCGCCGGCGAAGCCGGTGGCGCCGATCATCAGCAGCCGGCGGCGGCCGATCCGGTCGCCCAGCGCGCCCATCGTGATCAGCAGCCCGGCCAGCAGGAACGAGTACATGTCCATGATCCACAGCTGTTGGGTGCCGCTCGGCGCCAGCGTGGTGGAGATGTAGGGGACGGCGAAGAAGAGCACGCCCATGTCCATGGTCAGGACGAGGGTCGGGAGCAGCAGAACGGCGAGGCCGATCCATTCGCGACGGCCTGCGCGGCCGGTGGTTGCGGTCATGGGGAAGACAGTACGGATGTGTCAGACGGCTGTCTAGTACAGGCGTCTCAATCATTCGTGCTAGACGTCTGTGCAAGACATCCGTCTTGTTCGGACGTAGCATGCGGGCATGGGAAATCGCGAGGACCTCATGGCCGGCGCCAAGCGCTGCCTGATCGAGAAGGGCTACGGGCGCACCACCGCCCGGGACATCGCCACCGCCTCCGGTGTCAGCCTGGCGGCCATCGGCTACCACTTCGGCTCCAAGGAGGCGCTGCTCAACGCGGCGCTGATCGAGGCGACCGGGGAGTGGGGCCTCATGGTGGGGGCCGTGGTGGCGCGGGCCAACGAGGCCTCCGACGACCCGGAGGAGCGGTTTGTCGCGGTCTGGGACGGCGTGCGCGAGACCATCGCCGAGAACCGCGGCCTCTGGGCCTCGCAGTTCGAGGCGATGGTGCAGGTGGAGCGGGCGCCGGAGCTGCGGGAGGCGATGGCCGGGATCCAGAAGGCCGGGCGGCTCGGGCTGGCGGCGCTGTTCCAGGGGCTCCCCGAGGTGCCGGACACCGAGGAGGAGCTGGCCCTCGGCACCTTCTACCAGGCGCTGCTGGTGGGCCTGGCCGGGCAGTGGCTGGCCGCCCCCGAGCTGGCGCCCGGCGGGCGGGAGCTGCTGCGCGGGCTGGAGCTGGTCGGCGGTGCGGTGCTGAAGCCCAAGCCCGCGCCGGACTGGCACGGATCCCCCGACTGGCACGGCCCGGCGGCCTGACCCGGGCCCGGGCCCGGGCCCGGGCCTCAGACGGTGACGGCCGTCAGCAGCACCACCGAGTCGATGTGGGCCAGCAGGCCGTGCCGCTCCTGCGGGACGGCCTGCAACTGTCCCGCCGACAGCTCCTCGCGCCGCCCGGCGATGGTGAGCGAGACCCGCCCGCGCAGCACCTGGACGCTGGCGGCGGCCGGGGCGTTGTGCTCGTCGAGCGAGGTGCCGGCGGTCAGCGCGATCACCGTCTGCCGCAGCACCCCGTCGTGCAGCACCAGATGGGCGCTGCGGCCGTGCGGGCTCTCGGCCGCCATGGCCGCGTGCTCCGCGACGAGCTGTTCGAGATCGACCATCGCGCGTCCTCCTGCCGTCCGGGTGCCGTCTGCTGCGCGGGCGCTCCTGCGGCCCAGCGTCCCGGACGCGCCCCGCGCCCGCACGCCGAGGAGGGCCGGGCCGCACGCGGGTGCGCTCGGCGTGCGGCGGCGGCCGACTGCCTCCATCGTGGAGGCATGGCGACCAACGAGCGTTCTTTCAGCGGGTTCCAGGTCAACCGCTCGCTGCTGGCCGGCGGCGCGGTGCTGACGGGCATCGGCGCGCTGTTCGGGACAGCGGGCGCGGTGATGGTGTGCGCGGCGCTGGCCACGGCCGGCCGCAACTGGGTGCGGGGGCTGGACAGCCCGCCGACCGCCCTGGCCCAGCGGGCCCTGCACGAGGCCAAGGTGGCCTCGTCGGCCGGCTGGGACGCATGGCGCGCCGAGCACCACTCGCCCAACTGATCCCGGCGCGCGTCCCGTTCACCCGCCGGACTCCGCCGGACGGGTGAACGGGAGCACGCCCTACAGGCCGAGCGACTTGGCGACGATGCTGCGCATGACCTCGCTGGTGCCGCCGTAGATCCGGAACACCCGGTTGTCGGTGTAGAGCCGGGCGATCGGGTACTCCAGGATGTAGCCGTAACCGCCGTGCAGCTGCAGGCACTTGTCGATCACGACGGACGCCGACTCGGTGCAGAACAGCTTCGCCGCCGCCGCGTCCGCGACCGTCAGCTCGCCGTTCTGGTACAGCTCCAGCGCGCGGTCGACCATCGACTGCTGCGCCATCACCTGGGACTCGCAGTCGGCCAGCGTGAACTTGGTGTTCTGGAACTCGGCCACCGCCTTGCCGAACACCTTGCGGTCCTTGACGTACTGCACCGCGAACCGCACCGCCGCCGCGGCGGCCGCGTACGCGCCGACCGCGATCGCCAGCCGCTCCTGCACCAGGTTGTGGGTCAGGTAGGCGAACGCCTTCCCCTCCTCGCCCAGCAGGTTCTCCACCGGCACCTTGACGTCCGAGAACGCCAGCTCGGCGGTGTCCGAGGTGCGCAGGCCGATCTTCTGCAGCTTGCGGCCGACGCTGTAGCCGGGGGAGTCGGTGTCCACGCAGAGGATGGAGAGCCCGGCCCGGCGGTTCTCCGGGTCGTGCGGCGAGGTGCGGCAGACCACCAGGACGAGGTCGGCGAGGACGCCGCCGGTGATGAAGGTCTTGGCGCCGTTGAGGACGTAGTGGGTGCCGTCCTCGGAGAGCCGCGCGGTGGTGGAGATGCCGGCGAGGTCGGAGCCGGCGCCCGGCTCGGTCATCGCGATCGCGGTCATCAGGTCGCCCGAGACGAAGCCGGGCAGCCAGCGCCGCTTCTGCTCCTCGGTCGCGTACTCCAGCAGGTAGGGCAGCACCAGCCCGGTGTGCACCCCGGAGGAGCCGAAGCTGACGCCGGCCCGCGCGGTCTCCTCGGCGACCACCGCCTGGTACTTGAAACCGCTCTCGCCCGCGCCGCCGTACTCCTCCGGCACCTCGATGCCGAAGACGCCGAGCGCGCCGAGCTGCCGGTAGAAGTCCCGCGGCGGGTGGCCCTCGGCCTCCCAGCTCTCGTAGACGGGGACGACCTCGTTGGCGATGAAGTCCCGGATGGTCTCCCGGAAGGCCTCGTGGTCCTCGGTGAACACGGTGCGGCGCACGGCGGCGCCTCCCTTCGACGGTGCCTGACGTTCGGTGGAGCCCGGCGCGGCGGTCCCGGACGGCCCCGCCGATCGCCCGACAAGTTAATCGCGGGTAGCTTCGGCTGTCCAGGGTGGGGCGAGTGGAGTCCGCGCTGCTGCGAACGGCCCGGTGACCGGCTCGGCGGGCCCTCAAGTGAACCCCTGCTAGCCTGCCGGGCAGCTGTCCGGCAGGCGCCGGAGCGGATCTCGCAGCGGGTGCCGGGGGCGGGGAGGGGCGGGCGTCATGGTGGTGCGGCGGCCGCCCGCGGAGGTCCGGCGGGCGCGGATCCTGGCCGTGGCCGCCGAACGCTTCCACCGCGCCGGCTACCACCGGGTCTCGATGGCGGAGGTCGCCGCCGGCGTCGGCATCACCGCCCCCGCGCTCTACCGGCACTTCCGGGGCAAGCCCGAACTGCTCGACCGCACCGTCCGGGTGGGCCTGGACGCGCTGGCGGACGGGGTGCGCGGCGCCGGTTCGACGGCCGGACTCGCCGCCGCGCTGGCCGCCGTGGCGGTCGCCCACCGCCCGCTCGGCACCCTGGTGCAGCGCGACGCCCGGCTGCTGCCGTCCGAGCGGCGGGCGGCACTGCGCCGCGAACTTCGCGCCGTCGTCGACCGGATGGCGGCCCTGCTGCGCGCCGAGCGCCCCGGACTCACCGCCGCGGACGCCGAGTTGCTCTGCTGGTCGGCGCTCTCGGCGGGCGCCGGGCTCTCCTGCCTCTCCGCCGCCCCGTCGCCGCGCCGGGCCGAGCGGGTGCTCCGCGAGCTGCTCACCGCGGTGCTCGCCGTCCGGCTCGACGGCACCGCGCCCGACCCCGCACCCGACTCGGAAGCAGCGCCCGCGTCCGCCGACGGGAGCGGGCCGGGCCGGCCGTCGCGCCGGGAGGAACTGCTGACGGCGGCCGTGCGGCTGTTCCACCGGCGGGGCTTCGACAACGTCAGCACCGACCGCCTCGGCGCCGCCGTCGGAATCTCCGGGCCCAGCGTCTACCGGCACTTCGACAGCAAGGCGCAGCTGCTCGCGGCGGCCCTGGTGCGCGGACGGGAGCGCCTTCGGCACGAGGTCGGCGGCGCCATCACCGCCACCCCGGGCGGGCCGGAGGCGGCGCTGGCGGCGGGCCTCGTTGCGTACGTGGGCTTCGCCCGGCGCGACGGCGACTGCCTCGGCGTGATGCTGAGCGAGACGGAGCGGCTGGCGCCGGCGGACCGCCGGGCCGCGGTGGACTTCCGGCGGGACTTCCTGCGCGGCTGGGTCGAGCTGCTCGGGAGGATGCGTCCGGAGGAGGACGCGGTGGCCGCCCGGATCCGGGTGCACGCGCTGTTCTCGCTGGTCAACGACGGGGTGCGGAACCGGCCGTCGAGCACCCGGCCGGACCTCGGCGACTGCCTGCTGCGGCTCGGCCGGGCGGTGCTGGGCCTGCCGGAGCAGGGGCGCCCGACGGTCTCTTGGTGAATGCTTTACTGTTTCATTGCCAAAAGTCGACCTTCCTTCAGGCCCTCAGGAGTCCGCACCGTGACCAGCCTCGCCCTCGGCCCGTCCTGGCTCGATCCGACCCACCTGATCTCCACGTTCGGGCCGATCGGCATCCTGGCCATCGTCTTCGCCGAGTCCGGCCTGCTGATCGGTTTCTTCCTCCCCGGCGACTCCCTGCTCTTCACCACCGGTCTGCTGGTGGCCGACGGCAGCTACCTGCACCAGCCGCTCTGGCTGATCTGCACGCTGATCGTGCTCGCGGCGGTGGCCGGCGACCAGGTCGGCTACCTGTTCGGACGGAAGGTCGGCCCGAGCCTGTTCCGGCGCCCCGACTCCCGGCTGTTCAAGCAGGAGAACGTGGAGAAGGCGGCGGCCTTCTTCGAGCGGCACGGGCCGAAGGCGATCGTGCTGGCCCGCTTCGTGCCGATCGTGCGCACCTTCACCCCGATCGTCGCCGGGGTGAGTGGGATGAACTACCGCGTCTTCGTCCTCTTCAACGTGATCGGCGGCGTGCTGTGGGGCGGCGGCGTCACGGTGCTCGGCTATTTCCTCGGACAGATCCCGTTCGTCCGGGACAACATCGAGGCGATCCTGGTCGGCATCGTGCTGGTCTCGGTGATCCCGGTGGCCGTCGAACTGCTGCGCGCCCGCCGCTCCGGCCGGACCGTCCCGGCCGGCGCCGACGCCGCTCGGGCCGACGCCGCCCCGGCCGCCGGGACCGGCCGCCACCGCGCCGGGTAGGCGTCCGGGAGCGCCCGCGCCCGCCGTCGCGTACATGTGCGTCCGGCAGTTCGATCAGGCAAGGTGTATGCGGAGATCGAACGGCGGCCCGGGGGACCGGCACCGCCAGGGGCGGCAAGGAGCGGAAGTGCCGAAGCGGGGCCGACCGGGCGGCGGCAAGAGGGCCAGGGGCGGCCGGGGCGGCCGCCCGCAGCGGCAGGCCCGCCCGGCCGCCGGCGCGCGGCCGGTCCACCCGTCCGAGGCGCCGCCCACCGAGGGGCTGCTCGGGCACCCCGCCCCGGTCGCCGAGCCGACCGTGGAGATCCCGCTCGCCCTGCCCGTCCCCGAGACCAAGGGCCTGCTGGCCCCGGAACCCGAGCCGGAGCCCGCGCCGCAGACCGCGCCGGGCGCCGGCCGGGCGGGCTCCGCGAAGCCGCCGACGGGCCCGGAGCCGATCCCCCCGGTCTACCGCCGCTCGGTGGCCGAGGACACCCTCACCCCCGAGGAGTGGCGGGCCGCCGGCTACACCCCGCCGACCGGCATCCCGCTCAGCGCGCTCAGCCCCGGCGCCCCCGGCGAGGCGCCCTGGCCGGACCGGATGCGCACCCTGCTGCGCACCCCGATGTCCGAGCGCCCCGCCTTCGAGCGCACCGCCCGCGAGCTGCACCCCTCCGCCGCCGCGGCCCGCAACGTGCCGCGCATCCTCGACCTGACCCTGCGCATCGGCGAACTGCTGCTGGCCAGCGGCGAGGCCGCCGAGGACGTCGAGGCGGCCATGCTCGGCATCGCGCACGCCTACCGGCTGGACCGCTGCGAGCCGCAGGTCACCTTCACCCTGATCGGCATCTCGCACCAGCCCTCGCTGGTCGAGCCGCCGATCACCGCCGACCGCGTGGTGCGCCGCCGCACCTCCGACTACACCCGGCTGAACGCGGTGTACGAGCTGGTCGCGGACATCACCGCCGAGCAGGTGAGCGTCAACGACGCCTACCGCCGGCTCGCGGTGATCCGCCGCAACCGGCACCCGTACGCGGCCTGGCTGCTCGCGCTGAACACCGGTCTGCTGGCCGGCGCGGCGACCTTCCTGGTCGGCGGGCGGATCGACGACAAGGCCTGGCTGGTCTTCCTCAGCGCCTTCGTCGCCGCCGTGCTCGGTGACCGGCTGGCCTCGCTGGTCGCCCGTCGCGGGCTGCCGGAGTTCTACCAGTTCGTGCTGGCCGCGATGCCGGCCGCGGCCTCCGGCATCGTGCTCTCCTTCAACGACCTCGGCCTGCGCGGCTCCGTGGTGATCACCGGTGGGCTGTTCGCGCTGTTGCCCGGACGCGCCCTGGTCGCCGCCGTGCAGGACGGTCTGACCGGCTTCTACATCACCGCCGCGGCCCGCCTGCTGGAGGTGATCTACCTGGTGGCGGGCATCGTCATCGGCGTGATGCTGATCCTCTACCTGGGCGTCGGCTTCAACGCCAAGCTCAAACCGGACGAGTCGCTGGCCGGGATCAGCTACCCGCCGGTCCAGATGGTCGCGGCGATGGTGCTGACGCTGGCCTTCGCGATGCTGCTGCAGACCGACCGCCGCTCGCTCGCCCTGGTCACCCTGAACAGCGGCATCGGCTGGGCCAGCTACGGCGTGCTCGCCTACAACGCCGGGGTCTCGCCGATCGTCGCGACCGGGGTGGCGGCCGGCCTGGTCGGCCTCTTCGGCCAGCTGATGGCGCGCTACCGCAACGGGTCCGCGCTGCCGTACGTCACCGCCGCGATCGGTCCGCTGATGCCCGGTTCGGCGCTCTACCTCGGCATGCTGTCGTTCGCCCAGGGCCACCCCAGCGGGGGCCTGGTCCAGATCACCCGGGCCGCCGCGATCGCGATGGCGCTGGCCATCGGCGTGAACCTGGGCGGCGAGATCGCCCGGCTCTTCATGAAGCTCCCGGTCGGGGTGGAGCGGCCCTCGCTCGCCCCGGTGATCCCGCGCCGGGCCGCCAAGCGCACCCGCGGCTTCTGACGCCGACCGTTGGCCCCCGGGCCATGTCGCGGCAGGCCGCACGCAGCACCAGGAACGAAGGTAAGACCCATGACCACACTGCTGGACGGCTACCGCGAGCACATCGTCGCCACGCACAAGCAACCGCTGTTCCTGCTGCTGGTCGGGTTCATCACCTCGTTCGTGTTCATCCGGTTCAGCGTGCGGATGATCAGGGCCCAGGTGCGCTGGTGGCCCGGCAACGTGACGCCCGGCGGGCTGCACATCCACCACATGGTCTTCGGCCTGGGCTTCCTGCTGGCCGGGGGCATCGGGGTGTTCGCGACCTACGGCGGGCACCCGTGGATCGACGTCTTCGGGCTGCTCTTCGGCATCGGCTGCGGCCTGGTGCTGGACGAGTTCGCGCTGATCCTGCACCTGGACGACGTCTACTGGGGCGAGCAGGGCCGCAAGTCGGTGGACGCGGTGATCTTCGGCATCCTCTTCACCGGCCTGCTGCTCGTCGGCTACGTCCCGCTCGGCGCCGAGCCCACCGGGGAGACCAGGTGGGGGCTGGTCACGATCATCTCGGTGAACGCGCTGGCGATGGTCGTCACCCTGCTCAAGGGCAAGGTGTGGACCGGCCTGCTCGGCATCATGGTGCCCGGCCTCTCCTGGATCGGCGCGGTCCGGCTGGCCCGCCCGAGCAGCCCCTGGGCGCGCTGGCGGTACGCCGCGAGCCCGCGCCTGCGGTCCCGGGCGCTCCGGCGCGAGCGCCTGCTGCACCGGCGCGCGGACCGGGCCCGCACCTGGCTTTTCGACCTGATCGCCGGGGCTCCCGACAAGGTGCCGGCCAACCACCCGGCGGCCCACCGGGTGGCCGAGCGGATGGCCGCCCGGGCCACCGCCCACCTGGACGCGCACGCGGCCCGGGCACTGGCCCGGCGCTCCGCCCGGCTGGCCGACCGCCGCTCGGCGGCGGGCGTCGCCGAGCACCCGTCCGGGAGCCACCGGAGCGCCGGCCCCGGCACCTCGGCGGCGTACGGAGGGCCGGACGGGTACGGCGGCACGGCCGACCGGGCGGGGCGGCACGGCCGGTCCCAGCAGCGGCGGCGGGTGGTCCGGGCCGGGCGCAGCCGGACGTACGCGGTCGGCCCGGCCGACCGGACACCCCGGCCGGGCCGGCAGCGCCGGCTGCGGACGCGCACCCGCCGGATGAGCCGGTAGGTCCTCCACCCGGAGCATCCGGCCGGAGGTGAGTCGCGGTCGGATCATCTGATGGTCACCCGGCTGGCGGCACGGGCTTGAGGTGTGAAAGCGGCCCGGCTTGAGAACATGGCGGACAGTGACCGTCTTGTCACGGAATGGGATGCTTCGCCGGGCCTCCGGCGGTGGCGGGCACCGGCAGGTCCCGTCGTCACCCCGGTCCCGCGGCGGCTCGCGCGTGCGCCGCTCCACTCCCTCGTGACCGTTCGAAGGGGTGCACCGTGGCGCGCAGGCTCCTGCCGACCCTCCTGTTGTCCCTCACCGCCCTGCTCGGACTGCTCCCCGCCGCATCGGCCGTCCCCGCGGACCCGTCCACGGTCGACCCGTCGGGCCCGCCCGCCGTCGGGCCGTCCGTCTCCGTCCCGTCCGGGGCCGCCGCAGCCGGGGCCGCCGCAGCCGGGGAGCAGGCCTTCCCCTCCGCCGAGGAGATCGACCGCGCCCGGTCCGAGGCCGACCGCCAGGCCGGCGCGGTCACCGCCATCGAGGCCGGGCTCACCGCCGCCAAGGCCGAGGCCGACCGGGCCGCCCGGACCGCCGAACAGGCCGTCGAGGCCTACAACGGCGCCCAACTGGCCCTCACCCGGGCCCGCGCCGAGCAGTCCGCCGCCGCCGGCCGGGCGGCCGCCGCCGAGGCCGAGCGGGCCGCGGCCGCCGAGGACGCCGCCGCCCTGGCCGCCGAGACGTACCGTCAGGGCACCACCGCCGAACTCTCCGCGATCAACGCCCTGCTGGGCGCGCACGGCCCGCGCGAGGCCGGGGACCGGGCCGCGGTGGTCGGGGTCGCCAGCGACCGCACCCGGCAGATCCTCGACGCGGCGGTCTCCACGGCCGCCGGGGCGGCCCGGGCCGCCGCCGCCGCGCGCGCCGCGAGCGAGGCCGCCGAACGCGCCGCCGCCGCGGTCGGCGCCGCCCGGCAGCGCGCCGAGGCCAGGCTGGCGGACCAGCAGAACCAGGTCGCGGCCACCGCACTGCGGCGCGAGCAGCTGCTCGCCGAGCTGGCCGCCGCCCGCCACACCACCGTCGAGCTGGAACGCCAGCGGCGCGAGGCGCTGGAGGCGATCGCCGCCCGGGAGGCCGAGGCCGCCGCCCGCGCGGCCGCCGAGAAGGCGGCGGCCGAACGCGAGGCGGCGGAGCGGGCGGCCGCCGAACAGGCCGCGGCGGAGCAGGCCGCCCGGGAGGCCGAGGCCAGGGCGGCCGCCGAACGGGTTGCCGCGGAACGGGCCGCCGCCGAGCGGGCCGCGGCCGAGGCCGCCGAAGCCGCCGCGGCCGCGAAGGCCGCTCCGCCCGCCGGCTCCGCCGCACCCCCGCCGCCGCGCCCGTGGTCGGCCGAGGGCGCGGCGGACGCCATCGCCTTCGCCCGCTCCAAGATCGGCCTGCCCTACGTCTGGGGCGGCGAGGGCCCGGGCGGTTACGACTGCTCCGGGCTGACCATGATGGCGTGGCGGCAGGGCGGCAAACGCCTCAACCACTTCGCCGCCGACCAGTACGCCCAGTCCACCCCGGTCACCTACCGCCAGCTCCGCCCCGGCGACCTGGTCTTCTGGAGCACCACCGGCCGCGCCGCCGACATCCACCACGTCGGCCTCTACATCGGCGACGACCAGATGATCGAGGCCCCCCGGGCCGGCGTGCCGATCAAGCAGGCCAGCCTCTGGATCATGGGCACCCCGGACTTCTACGCCCGCCCCTGACCCCGGCCCGGACGCCCGCCGCCCGTCCCGGGCGGGCAGTGGGCGAGCCTCGGGCGCCGGGGCGCCGGAGGGCGGGAATAAATCGGGTGCCCTCGCCGAAATCCCGCCGTACGGTGAGCGAATGGGCAACGAGACGAACGGCGGGCCCCGTGATCCGGGCAGCGGCCGCGTGAAGGAGCAGGGCGACATCGTCGACGGCATCGAGATCCGGGCGGTCGGCGAGGACGAGGTCGAGGAGTGGGACCGGGCGCTCGCCGTCGGCTTCCTGCGCTCGCACGTCGGGCGGGCGACGGAGTTCCGCCGCCGGCAGTGGGAGCCGGGCCGGATGACCGGGGCGTTCGACGACGGACGGATCGTCGCCACCTTCCGCAGCTTCGACGCCGAACTGACCGTCCCCGGCGGCGCCGTAGTGAAGGCCGACGCGATCACCGCCGTCACCGTGACGGCCACCCACCGGCGTCGCGGCCTGCTCCGCCGGATGATGACCGGGGACCTCGCGGCCGCCCGGGAGCGCGGCGCCGCCGTCGCCATCCTGGTCGCCGCCGAGTACAACATCTACGGCCGGTACGGCTTCGGCCCCGCCACCCGCGGCCACGGCTGGAACATCGACCTGCTGCGCGCCGGCGGCCTGCGGGCCGGCCTGCCCACCGTGCCCGGTGGGCGGATCGACCTGGTGAGCATGGAGGAGCTGCGCAAGACCGGCCCCGAGCTGTTCGACCGCTGGCGGGTCACCCAGGCCGGCGTGATCGACCGCGACGAGCTGACCTGGCAGCGCCACACCGGTGAGATCGAGGTCCCCGGCTTCGACTGGAAGGAGCCCTTCGCCGTCATCCACCGGGACGCCGAGGGCATCCCCACCGGCCAGGCCGTCTACAAGGTCGACGACACCTGGGACGGCTCCTACCCGAACTGCACGCTCACCGTGCTGGACTTCTTCGCCCTCGACCGGCCCACGGCCACCGCGCTGTGGCGCTACCTCTTCTCGGTCGACTGGGTGCGCAAGATCTCGGTCGAGAACGTCGGCCCGGACGACCCGCTGCCGATGCTGCTGAACGAGCCGCGCGCCGCCACCCCGCACGCGGAGAACGCCGACTTCATGTGGCTGCGGGTGCTGGACGTCGAGGCCGCCTTCAACGCCCGGACGTACGGCGCGCCCGGCCGCGTGGTGCTGGACGTCGAGGACCGGGACGGCTACGCCGCCGGCCGCTGGGCGCTGGAGGTCGCCGCGGACGGCACCGGCCGCTGCGTGCGGACCACCGACGAGGCCGACCTGGCGCTGGACGCCTCGGCGCTCGGCGCGCTCTACCTGGCCGGCGAGACGCTGCCCCGGCTCGCGGTGGCCGGCCTGATCACCGAACTGCGCCCGGGCGCGGTGGCCGCCGCGGACCTGCTGCTGCGCACGCCGCTGCTGGCCTGGAACATCGACGGCTTCTGACCGGCCGCCAGGTCTGCGACCCCGGCCCGCGCGGGCCGGGGTCGCAGACCGTCGTCACTTCACGGCCGTCTTCCCGATGGTGGGCAGGATGAAGTCCTGGATGAGGCCCTTGGCGTCGCGGACGATCGGCCGGAACACCCGGTAGCGCGACAGGTTGATCACCCGGGCCGCCATGGGGGTCGAGCGCCGGACGAACTCCCGGGTCCGCTCGGTGTCCTCGGTCCGGTCGAAGACCCAGTAGAGCACCACGATCATGAGGTGCAGCCACAGCACGTCGGGCAGCAGTTCGACCAGTTCGGCGTCCAGCTTCGGCGCCAGGTCGGAGCCCTGCAGCACCTCGCGGAACAGCTCGACCGCAGTCGCCCGGGCCGGGTGGGACTCGTTGGAGAACGGGCTCAGCGAGCTGTTCGGGTCGGCGGCGGTGCGGAAGAACTGGGCCGCGAACTCGTGGTACGGCGCCGCCGTGTCGAGCCAGGAGGCCAGCGCGATCTCCAGCCGCTCGGCGAAGTCCCTGGTGTGCGCCATGCGGCGCCTGGCGTCCGCCGCGTGGTCGTGGGTCATGCCGTCGTAGAACCCCTGGATCAGGAATTCCTTGGCCGAGAAGTAGTAGTAGGCGTTCCCGACCGAGACGCCCGCCTCGGTGGCGATGGCGCGCATGGTGGTCTTCTCGTAGCCCCGTTCCTGGAAGAGCCGCATCGCGGTCTCCAGGATCAGGGCCCGGGTCTGCTCGCTCTTGTCGGTCTTCGGCCGCGCGCGGCTGCCGCGCGCCTCGGCGGGGTTTCCGGCGGGGGTTCCGGCGCCCCCGGCGGCGTCGGTGCCCCCGTCCACACCGTCGCCGCCGTTCGTCGCGCTCGTGCCGTTCGTCGCTGCCAGGTCGTCCACGGTCCCGAGCCTAGCCCGATCGGGTCAGTCCCAGGCGGTGTCGGCGCGTGCGGCACCGGATGCCCCCTCCGCATCCGGTGCCGACGCCGTCCTCACGCTGATTTCGAACGCGTTCAAAGACATGCTCTGACGATAAGTCATGAGTTGAACGCGTTCAAGCATGGATGAGATGCTGGCTCCATGAGCACCCTGATACGGCAGGGCACCGCCCGGGACGCCGGGGCCGTCGCCGAACTGCACGCCACCAGCTGGCGCACCGCGTACGCCGGCATCGTCCCCGACGAAGCCCTCGGCGACGGGCTGGCCGGGCAGCGGCGCGAGATCTGGGAGCTGCGGCTCGCCGCCGACTACGGCGGCCCGGAGACGACCCCCGAGCTGCTGATCGCCGAACAGGACGGTGACGTCGTCGGGTTCGCCTACGTCGTCCCGCACGGGGACGGCCGGATCCTGCTCGACAACCTGCACGTCCGCCCCGGACTGACCGGCGGCGGCATCGGCCGCAGGCTGGTGGACGCCGCCCGGAGCCACACGGCCCGCCGCCACCCCGGGGCCGACCTCTACCTGGAGGTGCTGCAGGCCAACACCCGGGCGGTCGCCTTCTACGAGCGCGAGGGCGCCCATCGCACCGACGCGCGCGAGGGCGTCTTCCCCGGTGGCCACACGCTGCCGGAGTACGAGTACACCTGGCCGGCCTCCGAGCTCGCCCGTCACTGGTCGTAGACGGTCACCGGCACCCCCCGACCGGTCAGCCGGGCCGTCACCAGCGGCTCCACCGCCGTCCAGCGCCCGCCCGCCAGTCCGCACCCGATCCGCGGCATGTGCACGGAGGCGCCCAGGTCGAGCGCGTGCCCGCCGAGCGTCGCCAGCGCGGTGTCGATCGCCTCGTAGCGCACCGGCGTCCCGGAGGAGCGGCTCGTGCGGATGCCCCGCTGTCCGACCATGTTGGCCACTCAGAGGTACTCCCCGACCCGGACCAACTGCACGGCGCCGAGCCCGAAGTCGTTCGACGCCCGCTCCCGGTGCCACCGCCGGTACGCCGCTTCCGGCTCGCGCCACCGGTCGGAGAGCGCGACCACGAACCCCTTCCCCCACCCCCCGAGGTCGTTGCAGACATGCGCGATCACCTTCACCCCCTTGCCTTGGGGCGCCGTGGCATCGCCACGGACGTACGTGATGGTGCTCGCCTCCGCCATGGCCCGAACGCTAGCGCGCCCCACTGACAGCGCGTTCGGACTCCTCCGCCGGAACGCCCAGGTGGCGGCGGCCGGCGAGGGCGATCAGCAGGGCGAGCGCCGCCGCCCCCGCCGGGACCCAGTAGCCCGCGCCGGGCCCCGCGTGGTCGGCGAGCGTGCCGGCCAGCGCCGAGCCGCCCGAGATGCCGACCACGATGCCGGACACCGCGATCGCCATGCCCTCGTTCAACTGCCGCTGCGGCAGCAGCTCCTGGAGCAGGGTCATCCCGGTGACCATGGTGGGCGCGGTCCCGGTCCCGGCCGCGAACAGCGCGACCCCGAGCAGTGCGAGCCCGGCGCCGCCCAGCCCGGCGGCCAGCGGCAGGAGCAGCAGCCCCGCCATCGCCGCGACGCCCCGCAGGAAGCGCGTGCCCGCCAGCCCGCTCGGCCGCAGCGTGCCGAACACCAGCCCGGCCACGCAGGACCCGGCCGCCACCAGGGCCAGCAGCCCGCCCGCGACCGGCCGGTGCCCCAGCGCGTCCGCGTAGGCGACGGTGGTCAGGTCGAGCGCGCCGAAGATCATGCCGGTGCTGAGGAAGGTCAGCGTGAGCACCCGCAGCGCCGGTACCCGCAGCGGCGAGCCGTGCCGTTCGGCGGCGGGGCGGTCGGCGATCGGCGGTTCGGTGCGGCGCTGGGCCGCGAAGAGCAGGCCGCCGACCGTGCCGAACCCGCCGGCGGCGAGCATGCCGGCCTCCGGCGCGATCGTCGTGCACAGCACCATGCCGAGCACCGGTCCGGCCATGAAGCAGAGCTCGTCCAGCACCTGCTCGAAGGAGTTGGCGAGGTGCAGCTCGTCCGGCTCGTCCCGGAACAGGTGCGCCCAGCGGGCCCGGGCCATGCCGCCGAGGTTCGGCGCCGCCGCGGCGGCCGCCCAGCAGAGGTACAGGGTCCAGTCGGGGGCGCCCGCGCGGACGCAGAGCAGCAGCCCGGAGAACGGCACCACGCAGTAGAGCACCGCGGGGACGGTGACCCGGGCCTGTCCGAACCGGTCGACCAGCCGCCCGATCACCGGCATGCCGATCGCCCCGGTGACCAGGCCGGCCGCCGCGACGGTGCCCGCCAGCGCGTACGAGCCGCGCCGTTCGGCGATCAGCACCACCAGCGAGACGCCGGTCATCGACAGCGAGAGCCGGCCGAGCAGCCCGGCCAGGGTGAAGGCGGTGGTGCCGGGCCGGGCGAACAGACGTCGGTAGGGGGCGAGCATGGGACTCCGCGGAAAGAGGGGGAGGGAAGGCCCCCTAGCCTCGGGCCGCCGGTGGTGCGTGGTCCAACACCTGTTCCGCCAGATCGACAACAGGATGGTGTCAATGCCCCGGGCCGCCCGTCCCGGTCGCGTTGCTAGCCTGCCGCCATGCCCCGTGACCTGCACCCCCGTCTGCTCCGCGGCTTCGTCGCGACCGCCGAGACGCTGCACTTCGGGCGGGCCGCCGAGCGTCTGCACGTGGCCCAGCAGGCGCTCAGCCGGGACGTCCGGACGCTGGAACGGCTGCTCGGCGACGCGCTGTTCACCCGTACCACGCGCAGCGTCGAACTCACCGAAGCCGGACAGGGGTTGCTGCCCAAGGCGCGCCGGCTGCTGGCGCTGCACGACGAGATCGTGGCCGGCGCCGCGCACCGTCCGCTGCTGCTCGACCTCAACAGCGACGTCACCGGGCCGGACCTCACCGGCGACCGGCTGCTCCAACGGGTGCGCGCCGCCTGGCCGGAGGGCGAACTCCTGGCCCGCTTCCACGGCGGGCTGGCGGCCGCGGCCGGTGAACTGCTCGCTCACCGGCTGGACGTCTCGTTCGGCCGCTTCGCCGGACTGCCCGCCGGGGTGCGCGCCCAACTCGTGCAGCGGCCGGTCAGGTTGGAGCGGGTCGCGGTGATGGTGCCGGGCGGCCATCCGCTCGCCGGCCGGCCGGTCCTGCGGGTGGCCGAGCTGGCCGGCCATCCGGTGGACGTCTGCGCGGGCAACCCCGCCACCACCGAGTGGGCCGACCTCGGCCTGCGGCTGCTGGGCGAGCACGGCCTGACGCCGGCGCCGCCGCGGGTCCCGCCGGTGGGGGTGGAGGAGACGGCCCGCTACCTGGCCCGGCACGGCGATCCGATGCTGACCACCGTCGGCGGCCCGACGCTGCCGGGCGCGGTGACCGTGCCGCTCGTCGAGCCGGTGCCGCTCAGTCTGGTGAGCCTGGTGCACCGCCCGGACCTGCGGCATCCCGGGCTGACCGCGTTGGTGTCCGCGGCCGCCGGACTCGGGGCCCGGGAGGCGTGGCTGCGCCGGCCGGAGGGCAGTTGGCTCCCGGCCCCGGACGCCGCGCTGCTGGCGCCCTGAGCGGTCCGCCGCCCGGGCGCGAGGCCGCCGGCGAGAACGTGTACGAACCTGCCCGGGGTCAGGAATCACCCGGCGCCGGAGGGTTGTTCGAGCCTGATGTGGTCCCACCCCTGCCGCTCGGGGGTCGGCAGGGGTGGGAGTGGATGCGGGCGCGCAGGTGCTGGGGGAGCGGGCTGCGCGCCCGCGGTCGGGGAGGGCCCGCAGGGCCCGGTGCCGCGGTCGGCCGGGTCAGGCCGCCTTCACGGCGGAGATGTCGAAGGTGAGCTTCACCTTCTCGCCGATCAGCACGCCGCCGGTCTCCAGCGCCGCGTTGTAGGTCAGGCCCCAGTCGGTGCGGTCCAGGACGGCCTTGCCCTCGAAGCCGGCCCGGTCCACGCCGTACGCGTCGACGGCGGTGCCGGTGAAGTCGAGGTCCAGGACGATCGGGCGGGTGACGTCCTTGATGGTCAGCTCGCCGGTCATCCGGTAGGAGTCCTCGCGCACCCGCTCGGCGGAGGTGCTGCGGAAGCGCATCTCGGGGAAGGTCTCGGCGGCGAAGAAGTCACTGGTGCGCAGGTGCTCGTCGCGCTGGGCCTGGTTGGTGTCGATGCTGCCGACCTTGATCACCAGCTCGGCGCTGGAGTTGGTCGGCGTGGTGCCGTCGAGGTGCAGCTTGCCGTCGTACTCGGTGAAGCGGCCCTTGACGTTGGTGACCATCGCGTGGCGGACGGAGAAGCCGATCTCGCTGTGGGTGGCGTCGATGGTCCAGTCGCCCGAGAGGTGGCCGAGGTCCGGACCCTCGGCGACGGCGACGGCGGTGGTGGTCGCGGCGGCGACGTTCTTGTTGCGGTTGAACAGGCCCATGGCTCCTCCTCGGGTTCGAAGCCATTTGTTTAGGCTTCAACTTGTTGGCTCCACTGTAGCCCGGGTTCGTTCAAACTTCAACCACCCGGATCGGGGCCCGCCGGTAGGGTCGGATCCGGTCCGGCCGTCCGGCTTGACCCTCGACCCGGTCGAGGCCCCAGAGTCCCCGGCATGGAGAGCGACCTGCGCAGCATCGGAGAGCTGGCCCGCGACAGCGGTCTGAGCGTGAGCGCCCTGCGCTTCTACGACGGTGCCGGCGTGCTCGCCCCGGCCCGGGTCGACCCGCGCACCGGCTACCGCTGGTACGCGCCCGAGCAGCTCGCCGACGCCCGGCTGCTCGCCCGGCTGCGCCGGATCGGCCTGCCGCTGGCCGGTATCCGGGCCGTGCTCGGCGCGGCCCCCGGCGGCGCCGCCCACCGGGTGCTCGACGCGCACCTGCGCCGGCTGGAGGACGGCCTCGCCGACGCGCGCCGGGAGCTCTCCCTGATCCGCCGGCTGATCGACCAGAGGGAGAACCCGATGACCACCGCCCCCGCCGAGTACCGCTTCACCGTCCCCGCCCGCGCGCTGGCCGAGGCCCTGGACGCGGTCCGCTTCGCCGTCGGCGGCGACCCGGAGCTGCCGGTCCTGTCCGGCGTGCTGTTCGACCTGGACGGCGGCCTGCTCCGGCTGGTCGCCACCGACCGTTACCGGATGGCCCTCGCCGAGGTCCTCGTCGGCACCCCGGACACCCCGGACGCCCCTGCCCCCGACGCCTCCGACGCCTCCGCCGCCGCGATCGTGCCGGCCCCCCTGGCCGACGCCCTCCGGGCGCTGCTCGGCTCCGCCGCCGGGCCGGTGGAGCTGGCGCTCGGCGGTGCGGCGGTGCGGGTCGCGGTGGACGGCCACCGGATCGAGGGCGCCGCGCTCGACCACGACTACCCCGACTACCGCGCGCTGGTCCGGCTGGACCCCGTCCACCGGGTCGGCCTGCCCGCCGCCGACCTGCGCGCGGCGGTGGCGTCCGCGCCGACCCGCAGCCTCCCGTCCGGCCCGGACGGCGCCGACTGCGAGGTCGCCGTGCTGGCCGTCGACGGGACCGGCCGCCTCACCCTCGCCGCCCCGGACGGCGACGCCGACGCGCCGGGTCCGGACGCCCTCCGGGTGGCGGTCAACCGTGACTTCCTCCTGGAGGCCCTCCCGGCCGGCGCCCCGGGCCAGCTCGTCCTGGAACTCGGCGGCCCGATCGCCCCCCTCGCCATCCGCACCCCCGACCGCCCCGGCACCTTCTCCGTCCTGATGCCGGTCCGCCTCCCGGCCTGACCCTGGCGCGCCCGGGCGTTTGCTGGTGCTAGCGGTGCGCTTGCAAAAGCAAGCAGGGTGGGGCAGGGTGGTCGCATGGCCTCCCTGAACGTCGGCTCGCTGGGCGAGTACATCCGCGAACAGCGGCGCAACGCGCAGTACTCGCTGCGGCAGTTGGCGGAGGCCGCCGGCGTGTCCAACCCCTACCTCAGCCAGATCGAGCGAGGGTTGCGCAAGCCGAGCGCGGAGATCCTGCAGCAGATCGCCAAGGCGCTGCGGATCTCGGCGGAGACGCTCTACGTCCAGGCCGGGATCCTGGAGGAACGGCGCGGTGAGGGCCTGGAACTGCGGGCCTCGATCCTGGCCGATCCACTGATCAACGAGCAGCAGAAGCAGGCGCTGCTCGCGGTCTACGACGCCTTCCTCAAGGAGAACGCCGCCGGGAAGCCGTCCGGCGCGGACGAGGACGCGGGCGGGAGCGCGGACGAGCACGAGGGCAAGGCACCCTAGACACCACGGGAGGACCGGCCGTGCCGATCACGGACGACATCAAGAAGACCCTGACCGACCCGACCCCGCTGTACGCCCTCGCCGGCGCCGGGGAACTCGCCTACGAGAAGCTGCGGGAGGTGCCGGGCAAGGTCGAGGCGCTCGCGGCCGACCGCAAGGGCACCCAGGAGAAGGCCACCGCCAGGCTGGCCGAGGCCCAGGCCCGGCTGGTCGAGGCGCAGGCGAAGGTCACCGACACGGTCGGCGCGCTGCCGGCCGACCTCAAGGTCCTGCAGGAGAAGGCGCAGACCTTCGCGCTCCAGCAGGTCGGCCGCGCCGTCGAGCTGGCGGTGAAGGCCAAGGAGACCTACGACGGGCTGGCCGAGCGCGGCAAGGTCGCGGTCGACCGCGGGCGCGGCGCCGAGGCCGGTGCGGGCGAGGCGGTCGCCGAGCGGATCGACGCCGGTGCGGCCGAGGGCGAGGTCGTCGAGGGCGAGCTGGTGGAGGACGGGGCACCCGCCGCCCCGAAGCGCGGCCGGTCCCGCAAGAGCGCGGAGTAGCACCGCAGGATCCCGGGGCGCCGTCGGGCGCCGCCGGGCCGTTGACCCCGTGGCGGACGCTCCGCCGTGCCAGGATGGGCGGACGGGGTGCCACAGCGAGACGAGGAGGCCGTGATGGGCGGAGTGGCCCAGATCCTGTTCCTGGACTACCTGAATCCGTTCTGGTGGCTGGCCGTCGCCATCCTGGGCTACAAGCTGTACGCGCTGGTCGACGCCGCCACCCGCCCGGAGGACGCCTACCGGGCGGCCGACAAGAAGACCAAGGGCTTCTGGCTGGCGATCCTCGGCATCGCCTTCGGGCTGGACCTGCTGTTCGGCGCGAACTTCCTGACCAGCTTCCTCACCCTGGCGGGCCTGGTCGCCGCGATCGTCTACGTGGTCGACGTCCGCCCGGCGATCCGGGCGCTGACCAACCGGGGCGGCGGCCGGGGCGACCAGCGCAACATGGGGCCGTACGGGCCCTGGTGACGACGGAGAGGCCGGGCCCCGGCGTCCGGCGGGATCACCGCGCGGACAGGTCCTGGCCACGGCCGGGCCCGACTCCCAGGATTCCCCCCTGATGCGTCGGACGATCCCGATC
>NZ_JBEOSF010000058.1:0-42718 GCF_040302725.1 Kitasatospora sp. NPDC097605
TCCGGCTTGTCTGTGCGCCGCCAGGGACTCGAACCCCGGACCCGCTGATTAAGAGTCAGCTGCTCTAACCAACTGAGCTAGCGGCGCCTGCTGACAGAGAAGACTCTAGCAGCGGGGCGCGGTCCGGCCAAAATCGAATACCCGCACCTCCCGGGCCCCGCGCCGGCCCGGCGGGCCCGGGGCGCCCCGACGGGCTCAGAGCGCCTCGACCGGCTCGCGGGCCGCCCGGACACAGGCCCAGAGCACCACCGAGGCCCCCGGCAGCCACGGCTCCCGGCTCTCCGGGGCGACGATCCACCGCCCCCGGCCGTGCCCCGGCAGGTCCGGGCCGCCGTCCGCCGTCCGCTGCACCGGCGGCACCGTCACGGTGTCGCCCTTGCCGTGGCAGAGCAGCGGGGGCACGTCCCGGGCCCACTCCTCCCAGGCCAGCAGCCGGCGCAGCCGGGGCGCCGCGCCCGGCTGCACGAACAGCAGCGTCCGCCCCCGGACGACCGCCACCGGCCCGCAGCCGGGCCCGGAGGCCCACAGCTCGTCCAGTACCCGGCGGCCGAACAGCGCCGGCATGCTGATCACGTCGAAGGCCCGGCCGCAGGGCAGCACCGAGGGCGCCCACGGGCGGGACTCCCACAGGGCGCGCATGCTGCGCGGGTACTCGCTGGCGGAGGCGAGCCAGGCCTCTCCGGCCACGGTCACGTACTCCACCGACTGATAGGTCCAGATGTCCACGCACAGTAGCGTGGGGTGCCCGGAGCGTGTCCGGGGCGGAAAGTGCGGTTCGCCGGACAGCGGGGCGGGCGGGGGCGTACCCTTCCGCTTCCTCCGGCATATGCCAGGGGCGAGGGAGCCGGGCCGGGGTGCCCCCGGGTGGATCAGTCCTCGTGCCGCCGGGGGCTGAGCAGGGTGCGGCCGTACTCGATCATCTTGGCCGCGTAGTCCGGCGTCCAGTCCGCCCGGTCCGCGATCTCCGCCTCGGACAGCGCGTCGAACCGGCGCGGGTCCGCCAGCTGCGCGGCCGCGACCGCCTGGAAGTCGGTGGCCCGCTCGGCGGCCGCCCGGAAGGCCAGCGCCAGCTCGGTGGAGCGGCGCAGCAGCTCACCCGGGTCGTCGATCGACTCCAGGTCGAAGAAACGCTCCGGCTCCGGTTCGTCGGCCTGCGGCTCGAACAGCAGCTGTGCCGGGCGCTGCCGCCGACCGGACGCCGTACCGGCGCCCGTGCCGGGACCGGCCGGCGCGGCGGGGCCGCTCGGGTCGGACGCCTGCGCATGGGAGTCGGGCATGGACGGACACCTCCGGGTGCTCGATGGGGGCGGGCGACGGCTGCTCGGGACGGGCGCCGCCCGGTCGTGGCCGTCGTCCATTGTCTCGCGGCGGCGGCCGGTAACGGAACGGTGCGCGTCCGGGCGCTATTCCCGCCCGGCGCGCCGGGGGCGTGCGTCAGCCGGTCCGGCCCACCACGCGCCGCACCGGCCGGCCGCACGCCCCCGCGGCCCGCGGAGTGGACGGCCTCAGAGCCGGCCCAGCCGCACCCGGTGCCCGGACAGGTGGTGCAGCACCCGGTGATTGGCCTCCCAGCCGTCGGGGAACGCCACTGGAACGTTCAACTGCACCGGCTCGGTGGCCGGATGCTCGTCCAGCAGCTCCGCGATCCCGGCCCGGGCCACCACGATGCAGGCGTGCCGGTGCCGGGAGGCCAGCACGCACAGCCGGCCGGTCTCCAGGTGGAACGCGGTCGCGTCCGGCCGCCCCGACAGCGGGTGCAGCACCACCGTCACGTCGTACTCGCGGCCCTGCAGCCGGTTCGCGGTGTCCACCGTCACGGCCGGCCCGGCCGTCGGGTCCACCGGCACCCCCGCCTTGACCAGCGCGGCCCGCACCGCCGCCGCCTGGTCCCGGTGCGCCGTGCCGACCGCGACCCGGTCCGCCGTGAGCGGCGCCGAGCCCTGCTCGGAGTGCGCCGTCAGCCCGCGGTCCAGCAGCCGGCGCACGGTGGCCGCGACGGCCGTCACCGCCTGCGGATCGGTGCGCACGGTGTGCCGGGCGGGCAGCTCCAGCAGCGCCCAGCCGTGCTCGGTCGCCCGGTCGATCGCGGCGTCCACCGCCGAGCCGTCCGGCCGCACCGACGCGGTCATCGAGCGGTCCCCGGGGCCGGTGCCCGAGCGGAACGGCGTGAACGGGTAGAACGCCCCGGAGATCAGCGGCGCCGCACTGGCCGGCAGCCGCCAGGACACCGGCAGCCGGTGCGGCTCGATCTGCGGGTTGTGCGCGAGCAGGGTGACCACCGCGCTGCTCGACGGGTCGTACGACAGGCCCGCCCACTGCTCGGTGCCGACCACGGTGAACGGGTCCAGCTGGCCCGGGTCGCCGACGAACAGGGCCCGCTCGAACAGCCGGGCCACCGCCAGCAGCGCGTCCGACCGCATCTGGTACGCCTCGTCGACGATCGCGTGCCGCCACGGCTGCTCGGCCCGCACCCACTGCCACTTGGCCGAGGTGGAGATCACCACGTCCAGCTCGGACAGCTCGGCGACCTTGTCCGAGGGCGTGACGTTGGCGTGCCGCAGCACCTCCGGGCCCGGGCGCGCGTCGGCCGCGTGCAGCCGGCCGATCGTCAGATCCGGCGCCTTGACGGCCAGTCGGTCGACCAGGTCGTCCACCTGGCCGTTGGTCTGGGCGACGATCATCAGCCGCTCGCCGGCCCCGACCAGCTCCCGGGCGGCGCGCACCACCAGGGTCGACTTGCCGGCGCCGGGCGGCGAGTCCACCACCACGCCGCGCGGCGCGCCGGCGGACGGACGGACGGTCGCCTCCAGGATCCGCGCCACCGCGGCGTCGGCGGCCGCGCCGGGGGTCTGTCCGGAGAGCCGGTCGCCGGCCTGCTCGGTGCTCATCGCGCGGATCACTCCCAGTCCTCGGCGGCGCCGGCCACGACCGGCAGCACGGTGACGACGGCACCGGGCGGGCCGCCGTGGGTCCACGGCGTGTCGTCCGGCTCGGGCAGCGGCGCGGCCTGCCGGACCGTCAGTTCGAACAGCGTGAAGGTGACCCGCTCGCCCGGCTCGGGCAGGCTCCCCGGCTCGGGCTCCTTCCGGCGCCCCATGCCGGACAGCACCCGCACGGTGATGGTGCCCGCCTCCGGGTCCGCCGCCGCGATCACGGCCTTCTGCGCCGGGGCCGGTCCGGCCTCCGCCGCCGCCGGCTCGCGCACCCGGTGCACCTCGCGGCCCAGGTCGGCGTGCGGGCGGTCGTCGGTGCGCACGGTCACCAGCGGGCGCGGCTTGGGGGAGCGGCCGGTGGTGTCGTAGTCCGGCACCACCTCGGTCACCACCCCGCTGAACGCCTCCCCGGCCAGCCGGTGCTCGGCCATCGCCAGCGGGTCGTCCAACGCCTCCTGGACGTCCAGCCGGGCCTGCTCGCGCTCGCGCTGGGCGAGCTTGCGGGCGGCCGTCACGGCGTCGTCGATCCGCGGCTGCGGCGGCTCGCCGGCCGCCAGCCGGTCCCGGTGGCCGGTGTACGACCAGCGGTCGCCGGTCCACCGCTCGGGCAGGTGGCGGGCCGGGGGCAGGGCGCGCAGCAGGTCCAGGCCGTGCCAGACGTCGCGCCAGGTCGGCAGCAGCTCCTCGTGCAGCACGGCGCGCAGCTGCTCGACGGCGACCCGGACGGCCTCCCGGGCCGCCGCGGCGTCCGTGCCGAACGCGCCGCCGCCCGCGCCGCCGCCCGCCGCGCCCGGGCCGTCGGCCTCGCGCAGGGCCGCCGCGGCCGCGTCGTAGCGGGCGATCGCCGGGGCGAGCACCTTGGCGTCGAACACCGGGTCGGTGGTCGGGCCGGCCGGCGGGTGGACCAGCCGGCCGCCCTCGCCGCGCCCGGTCTCGGCCAGCTCGGCCGCCTCGGCGCCGGTCAGCCCCTCCGGCGGGGTGTGCCAGGCCAGCCGGGCGGCCAGGTGCTGGTCCTCCAGGTGGCTCTGACCGGTGGCCCAGTGCCGGGCCAGCAGGCCGGTCATCGGCAGCAGCAGGCTGGAGCCGGGCACCATGGCCCGCTCGGCGAAGTGGGTCAGCCAGCGGCCGAGCAGCGGCACCCGGGCGGGCGCCGGGAACGGGCCCGGGTCCTCGTCCTCGGCGGTGCGGCGGAACCGGGTCGAGCGGCCGAGCAGCGCCAGGTACCGCACGCCCCCGCTGTTGGGCACGATCAGCTGCGGGGCGTCCGCGCACAGCTCGCGCACCACCGGCGTCTTCTCACCGCTCTCCGGGTCCTTCTCGGAGCCCTCGATCAGCTCGACCTCGTCGCCGAAGGACTCCAGGTAGGGCAGCAGGTCGGCGGCCAGGTCGGCCAGGAACTCCGAGCGCAGCGTGCGGTTGAGCGGCTGCGGCACGAGGTGCAGCGTCGGCGCGTCCCGGTCGGTGCCCAGCAGCAGGGCCAGCGGGGCGCCGTCCTCGCCGGCCGAGGTCAGCGGCACGAGCACCATCGGGCGCTCGGACAGGTGCCGGTGGCGGACGGTGGCCAGCGGCTCGGCCCGGCCGCCGCGCACGGCCTCCAGCCGGGCCAGGGTGGACAGCAGGCTCACCGTCCGGCCCCCGCACCGGCGGGCGCGGGGCGGCCGAGCGCCTCGGCGCGCAGCGCGGCGGCGTAGGCCAGCCGGGCGGCTGCCTCGTCGGCGCCGTCGCCGTCCTCGTCGCCGTCCCCGTCCCCGTCCCCGTTCACGCCGCCGTCGGCGCCGCTCGGGGCGGCCCCGGCCGGGCCGGTGCGGGCGACGGCCAGCGCCTCGGTCACCGTGCGGATGCTGCCCAGCTCGCCCCGCACGCCCCGGCCGAGCTGCTCGACCCGGTCGCCGCAGCGGGCCTGGGCGCGGCAGTGGAAGCCGAGCTCGCAGGTGGAGAGGCAGTCCGGGCTGTACGCGGCGGGCACCGTCCCGACCGTCTTCTCCAGCTCCTCGGCCGACCGGACGGGAAAGCCGTCCCCATCGGGGGAGAGGTCGAAGTCCGCCCCTGGCGGCAGCACCGCCAGCAGCCGCTCGATGCCGGTCATCCGGCTCAGCTGCCGGCGGGTGGTGGCCAGCTCGCGGCGCACGTCCACCGGCACGGCGGTCGGCCGGCTGCCGAAGTCCTCCGGGCAGACCAGCAGCACGCTGGTGCGGGGGCTGCCGGGCAGCCGCTGCTCGGCGTACGGGTCCAGGTCCACCGGCCGGCCGGCCAGCGCGGCGGCCGCGTCCTGGAGGGCCAGCACGTAGACGGCGGCCTGCCGGGCGGCGGCGCCCACCTTTCCCGGGTCCGCGGTGCCGTCCAGCACCGGGAAGGACTTGATCTCCACCACGGTGCAGCGGCCGCCGTGCACCACGACGGCGTCCGGCTCCAGGTAGGCCGTGGAGCCCGCCACGTCCAGCCGCAGCATCGGGTGGTCGAGCAGCGTCCAGGCGTGCTCCTCGGCGGCCGCCTCCGCGAGCGCGGCCGCCGTGCGGTCGGCCCGGACCGCCGGACCGGAGGAGCGGAGCAGGTCCGGCACGAGCAGCGGGCCGCCCTCGTCGGACAGGCCGAGCCGGGCGCGCAGCGGCTCCAGCAGCGCCGCGTAGCCGTTCTCCTTCAGCCGGGCCTCGAACACGACGCCGCGCGCCAGCGCGAACGGCGAGCGGCCGAAGGGGGCGGGGCGGCCGAGCCGGGCGGCCAGCGCCGACTTGTCCACCCCGGCGGCGTCCAGCACGGCGCGGCGGTGGCACCCCGGATTGGCGGCCAGGGCGGCGAGGGCACGGGCGTTCAGACTGCGCTGCGGCGCCGGTCCGCGCAGCTCGGCGAGCCGCTGGGCGAGCGGCTCCGCCGGCCCGCGGAGCGGGGCGTTCGTCGAGACGTTCATGGTGCGGCCCAGTGTCGCATCCGGCTCCGACAATCCGCCGCGAACGGGTCGTTGGCGGCGCATCCCCGCCCTCCGGACCAGGCCGGGAGCGTGCACGGTCCGCGGTGGGGGATCATGGGAGGCCGGTGCTCGCTGCCGAGGCCGACCGATGACACCGCCCCGAGCGCGAGGAGCCCGCCCATGCCCGCCCGCATCCTGCTGGTCCGCCACGGCGAGACCGACTGGTCGGCCACCGGCCGCCACACCGGCCGCACCGACATCCCGCTGACCGAGCAGGGCCGGGCGATGGCCCTGGCGCTCGGCGAGCGGCTCGCCGCGGCGCCCTGGAACGGCCTGCCCGACGCCCTCGTCCACACCAGCCCGCTCGGCCGCGCCAAGGAGACCTGCGAGCTGGCCGGCTTCGGCGACCGCGCCGTGGAGCGCCCCGAACTCCTGGAGTGGGACTACGGCCAGTACGAGGGCCGCACCGGCGCCGACATCCGTGCCACCGACCAGCCCGGCTGGCTGATCTGGCGCGACGGCGTCCCCGGCGGCGAGAAGCTCTCCGAGGTCGCCGCCCGGGTCGACGCGCTGCTCGCCGACCTCAACACCGCCCACGGCGTGCCGGACCCGGACACCACCGTCATGCACTGCGCCGACTGCGACGTGGTGCTGTTCGCCCACGGCCACCTGCTGCGCATCCTGACCGCCCGCTGGCTCGGCCTGCCGCCCGAGTACGCACAGCGCTTCAAGCTCGGCACCGCCGCGCTCTGCGTGCTGTCCTGGGAGTACGGCGCCCCGGCCGTCGAGCTGTGGAACGACCAGGGCCACCTGGAGACCCTGCGGCGGTGACCCGGCGCCGGGCCGCCGGTGGCCGGGCCGGACGCCCGGACGCCCGCCCGGCCACCGGCGGCCCGGCGGTCAGTCGGGCGGCCGCTCAGGCGGCCGACGTCGCCGCGCCGTACTCGGCCAGGAACCGCCCCACCTCCGGCACCCGCCGGTGCTCCCGCAGCCGCAGCGCGGTGTCCGCGAGCATGGAGCGGATCCGGGCCGAGCGGACGTCGCCGAACAGCGCGACGGCGGCCGACCCGTGCTCGGCCGCACCCGCCAAGTCCCCCCGGCCCAGCCGGTCGTGGGCGAGTTCGGCGGTGTAGAGCACCCGGTTGCGGACGAAGTGCGGCTGTTGGAGCGCCATGGCCAGCCGGGCGTGCTCGCTGGCCAGGTCCCAGTCCCCGAGCGCGGACCAGCACTGGGCCTGCAGTCCGGCGAGTTCGGCCTCGCCGAAGAACGACATCCACTCCGGGTCGGCCGGGCCGGGCCCCTGCTCGAACAGCCCGCGGGCCCGGGCGACCGCCCGTTCGCAGGCGCCGCGGTCCCGCAGCAGGGCCCAGCCGCCGGCCTCGCGCATCGCGAGCAGGGAGAGCAGCCGGGGGGAGCCGAGGTGCCGGGCGGCGGACTGCCCGGCCTGGGCGGCGCGCAGCGCCTCGCGGGGGCGCCCGGCGTCCCGGGCGAGGAAGGCGCTGTTGGAGAAGACGTGCGCCTCCAGCGCCGGGTCGCCGGCCATCCGCGCGGTGGCCAGCGCCTCCGCGTAGTACGAGCGGGCGTCCCCGAGCCGGTTCGAGTCGTGCGCCAACCAGCCGACCGAGATGGCCAGTTCACCGGCCCCGGCCTGGAGTCTGCGCTCGGTCTCGGTGGAGTACTCGCAGGCGTCGAGCAGCAGGTAGGCCTCCCGCAGCGAGCGGCCGGCCTGCTCGAACAGGGCGTCGGCGCCGTGCGCGTCGTCGGCCAGCCGGATGTCCCGGACGGCCTGTTCCACGCCGAGCACCTCGGCCGTGCCGACCTTGCGGGGCGGCGGGACGGGGCCGGGACGGCCGGGCACGACGGCACTGCCCGCCGCCGGGTGGGGGGCGGCCGTGCCGTGGGGGGCGGGGGCCGCGGCGACCGGGCCGGGCCGGTCGGTGCCGATCACGGAGGCCAGCGCGGCAGGGCCGCCGGCCAGGAACGTACGGCGACGCACGTCGTCGTTCTCCTCGTCACAGGGGTGCGGTTCGTCGGGCCCCCAAGGCGCCGTCGCGAACCTCGGCACCGGGGCCCCGACCGGTGGGGGTGGTTCCGCGTACGGCGAGGCAGCGTAAGGGAGTTGGGTGGAGAGCGGCGAGCGGGGGACGGGCGGCGGCGGGAACGCCGGATGGAAGGGCGGTGGCGCCCCGGCGGCCTGCCCGCCGTCCCGCCCGGGCCCGCTCCCGCCTCCGCTCCCGCCGTCCGCCGGGCGGCGGCGGACGGCGGTGCGGGGGGCGAAGCCGAGGTCGGTGAGCGAGCGGTCCGGCCACATGTGCCGGAACACCCGCTCGTACGCGTAGTTGGGGCAGCGGATCTCGCCGGACTCGACCCGCCCCACGTACCGGGCGTCGCAGGAGACGTGCTCGCCGATCTCCCGGGCCGCCCGGCGCACGGCCACGGCGAACTCGCCCGGTGAGCGGTCGCCGCGCAGCGCGCGCATCGCGGTGTTGGGTGACGGGCGGTTCGGCTCGGCCGGTGGGGGGGCTGCCATGGTGCGCTCCGTGGTGGTGCGGGTGGCGGTGCGGGGGTCGGGCGGCGGGACGGCGGGGACGCCCGGCCGCGGGTGGGTCCGGTGGGGCCCGGCGGACGGCCGGGCGCGGCACGACAGTACCCGGAGTCACCGGGTGGCCACAGCGCGTTCGCGGGCGATGTGCCACCAATACGGGGCAAACGGGGCATAGTTGCCGGGATCCGCCATGAAATGCCATGCCTTGCTGTAAAGCGCCCCGTGGCCTGCGCCGCGCACCCGGCGTTGTCCTGGTACACGGAAGCCCCCGCCGCCGTCCCCCCGCCGCGTCCCTGGCGGCACCCCCACCCGGGCGGCACGGCTTCCGGTCCCGACGAGGTGACAGGAGGGCCCATGCCGGCCACTGGAGTACCGCAGTTCCGCCGTCTGGCCGTCGGCGGGGTGCTCGACGGAGCGGCCCCCGCCCTGCTGCCCGAGTCGGCCGACGACCGGGGCGCCGAGCGCTGCCCGTCCGGCGGCGGCCCCTCCCGCCGCCCGCGCGCCGACGCGGAGGCCGTCCTGGTCGCCACCTTCGACACCGTGACGGTCGCCCTGCGGCACGGTCTGGAGGCGGTCGACATCCTGCGGCTGCGCCGGGCGTGCGGCGCGGTGCTGCAGAGCCGCAACGGCGCCACCGTCTCCTTCCTCGTCCCGGCCGGCACCTCGGCGTCCTGGCACCTGCCCGGCAGCTCCTGTACCGCCGGCGCCCAACTGCTGCCCGCCACCGACCCGCGCTGGGTACTGCCCCCGGCGGGCGCCGACCGCGCAGCCCGCCCCACCGACCCCTGGGTCCTCCGCTCGGCCCTCTGCGAGGCCGCCTGCACCCTCACCGCGGGCGGCCTCGGCCCGTCCTGACCCCAGCCCGCCCCCCAGTCCACCGCCGCTGAGCTGCGGGGCTCTTCCGCGCGGCGGCGATAATGGCGGGTATGGGACGAAGCAACCGAGCCGGCCGCACCGCGGACCGGAGCCGCGACGCCGCGGAGAGCGGCCCGGCCGCCACCGGCCCCGGCGGCCGCACCCACGCCCAGGGCCCGCTCACCCGGGCCGTCGATTCCGGGCTCGCCGAGCTCCGCCCCGACCGCGACCGCCCCGCCGCCTGGTCGCTGCTGATCGACGGCGCGCCGCAGTCCCTGGTCGATCTCGCCGACCCCTCCCACCTGGGCTTCGAGTACCAGCGCCGGCTCGGCCACCTGGTCGACCTCGCCGCCCCGCCCGGCCGCCCGCTCACCGTCCTGCACCTCGGCGGCGGCGCCCTCACGCTGGCCCGCTACGTCGCCGCCACCCGCCCGCGCTCGCGCCAGCAGGTCGCCGAGATCGACACCGCGCTCACCGAACTGGTCCGCACCGAACTCCCGCTGGAGCGCGGCTGGCAGGTCAAGGTGCGCGGCGCGGACGCCCGCGCCGTACTGGAGCGCACCCCCGAGGGCACCGTCGACCTGGTGATCGCCGACGTCTTCTCCGGCGCCCGGGTGCCCGCCCACTGCACCACCGTCGAGTTCACCACGCTGGCCGCCCGGGCCCTCGCCCCCGGCGGCCGCTACGCCGTCAACATCGCCGACGGCTCCGCCCTGCCGTTCGCCCGCTCCCAGGTCGCCACCCTCGGCGCGGTCTTTCCCGAACTCTGCCTGGTCGCCGACCCGGCGGTGCTGCGCGGCAAGCGCTTCGGCAACCTCGTCCTGGCCGCCGCCCACACCCCGCTCCCGGTGGCCGAACTGGCCCGCCGGGTGGCCTCGGACGCCGCCCACGGCCGGGTCGAACACGGCCGCGCCCTGGCCGACTTCGCCGCCGGCGCCACCCCGGCCACCGACGCCACCGCCACCCCGTCCCCCGTCCCGCCACCCGGGGTCTTCCGCTAGCCCGCTCCTCGGTGCACGATGTCCGGATCCCGGACGACCCGAGCAGGAGGAGGACCCGCCATGCCGATCCGACCGGCCCGGCCGAGCGAGGCGGCGGCGCTCAGCGCCCTCGCGCTGCGCTCCAAGGCGCACTGGGGCTACGACGCGGCGTTCATCGAGGCCTGCCGGGCCGAACTCACCCTCGACCCGGCGCGCGTGGAACCCGACCGCACGGCCGTCGCCGAGGGCGAGGACGGCCGGGTCCTGGGGTTCGTCACCCTCACCGGGGCGCCCCCGGAGGGCGAACTCGGCATGCTGTTCGTCGAACCGGCCGCCATCGGCCGCGGCATCGGCCGCCGCCTGATGGAGCACCTGCGCGCCGAGGCCACGGCCCTCGGCTTCGACCGGATCACCGTCGAGGCCGACCCGAACGCCGAACCCTTCTACCGTGCCATGGGCGCCGTCCGCACCGGCACCGCCCCCTCCGGATCCATCCCCGGGCGCGAACTGCCACTGCTCACCCTGCACTTGACCACCCCCACGCGCTAGGGTCCGTCTTCAAACCCCCGCCTGCCGGGCGACGCTCCCCCAGCCTTCGGCCGGGAGGTACCCCCAGGGCACGCACCTCGCCGCGTTGTCGTCGGTCGCCGATGGCCCCCAGCCTTCGGCCGGGAGGTGCCCCCACCGCATGGACTCCCTCCTCCGCCTTGCGATGCACGCACCCAGACGCCGCCCGGCCCGCCCTTCGGGCGGACGACGGGGGCTTGAAGACGGACCCTAGCTCCAGGGCCGCTCAGTGGCCCTTCGGCAGGCCCCGGTGCTTGTACATCGCGGCGCCGGTCAGCAGCAGCCCGGCCGTGATGGGGGCGAGTACGGAGGTCGCGGTGCCGGCGGTGTCGTGGGCGACGGTGACGGCGGCCGTCCTCGCCGTGGCCCCGGCGGGCGGGGCCGTCGTGCCGGGCCCCGGGGCGCCGGCCGAGGCCGGTCCGCGTTCCCGGGCGGCCGTCCGCCCGCCCCCGCCGTCCGCCGGGACCGGGTGTCCGGCCGCGGCGTGCGGGGAGCGGCCCGGTGCGGCGGGCGGCGGGGCGGCGAGGCCGTGGGGAGCGTCGCCCGGCCGGACCGGCAGGCCGGCGTCACAGGGCCGCGCGGCCGGGCCCGACGGTCCGTCGGCCGTCACGCCGGGGGGCGCGTGCGCTTCGGCGGGGCGGGCCTGGGCGGTGGCGGCGTCCAACAGCCCGGAGGCGATCGCGAACGCGTCCGGCACGGCGGCCCGCTGCCCGGGCAGGGGGAGGCCGCCGGCCCTGATCAGCTCCTGGAGCGCGCCGCCGATCGAGCCGGTCGCGGCGGCCGGGTCCAGCACGAGGACGTCCGTCGCGCCCCCCGGGACGGCGCTCGCGAGCCCGTCGAGCAGTCCGCCGGCCGGGCCCGCCGGCGCCGTCCCGGGCTGCTCCGCCGGGCGGACGGGCGCCGCCGGGCCGCCGGCCAGGGCCCGGCCGGCCGGTTCCGGCGGGCGTTCGGCGCCGGCCGCGCAGGAGACGGGAGCGCCGAATCCCCAGAGCTGCGCGAGCAGCGCCCCGCCCGCCGCGACGGCCCGCGGTCGGGGCAGCCACCGCCGGGCCGCGCACCACCGGCCGCCGACGGTCCGTCGGGCGGGTTCCGGGCCCCTGGTCGCGTGATTGGCTCGCACGTGAATCGAGAACGAGCGGGCGGACCGTGAGGACACGGACGGTCACGGCGGACGGCCCCCGCGGACCGTCCGCCGTGCTCCGCTCAGGAGTTGGGGCGCAGTGTCCAGAGGACCGTCATGACGCCGGTCACGGCACCATCGGCGCGGGTGATCTCGACGGCGACCGGGAACTCCGGGCGCTCGCCCCGGTCGAGCTCGGCGACGATCTCGGCGGCCGGCCGGCCGAGCACGGCGGTGGCCGTGACGGCGCCCATGGCGAGCTTCTTGTAGGAGATCTCGGCGCTCACCGCGAGCGGCACCGCGCGCGAGAGCTGGTCCCCGAAGGCCCCCAGCACGATGCAGCCGCTGGCCGACTCGGCGAGGGTGAACATCGCGCCGGCGTGCGGGCCGCCCACGTGGTTGTGGTACTCGGCCTGGTCGGGCAGCCGGAGCACGGCGCGTTCGGGCGTGGTCTCCAGGTACTCGAGCTTGAGGGTCCGGGCCATCGGGACGGTGGAGTCGAGCAGCTGGCCGATCGAAGCAGTGGTCATGGCGGCAACGTTACTAGCCAGTAGCTTCCGGCGGCAGACCCGCGCCCGGGGAAAGGATGAGAAGCGGACCGGGCCGTGACGCGCGCCACACCACCCCCGGCTGTCCGCCGACGATGTGAGGGAACGCGAAAAAGCCCTGAGGGCCGATCTCTTGACGAGACCGGCCCTCAGGGTCGATGGGGTGAGTGACGGGACTCGAACCCGCGGCCACCTGGACCACAACCAGGTGCTCTACCAACTGAGCTACACCCACCATCTGTCCGGATCGTTCCCGCTCTTCGGCGTTCCCGCTCCGACAAGAAGAACTCTACAGGATCCGGGAGGGTGCTCGCGCCAGGGTTCCGTTCCCCCTCGCGCGAGCACCTCCGCCGCCGGGGCTCAGCCCGCCGGCGCCTGGTACTTCTCGGCGATCGCGCGCGCGGTGTCGGTGTCCGGGCCGGGCTGCGGGACGAACACCGCCTCGCGGTAGTAGCGCAGTTCGTCGATGCTCTCGCGGATGTCGGCGAGCGCCCGGTGGTTCCCGCCCTTCTGCGGGCTGTTGTAGTACGCCTTCGGGTACCAGCGCCGGGCCAGCTCCTTGATCGAGGAGACGTCCACGATCCGGTAGTGCAGGTGACCCTCCAGCGCGGGCATGTCCCGGCTCAGGAAGCCGCGGTCGGTGGCCACCGAGTTCCCGCACAGCGGGGTGCGCCCGGCCTCCGGCACGTGCGCGCGGACGTACGCGAGGACCAGCGCCTCCGCCTCGGCCAGCGTGACCCCGTGCTCCAGCTCCTCCAGCAGCCCGGAGGCGGTGTGCATCTCCCGCACCACCTCGGGCATGTTCGCCAGCGCCTCGGCGGGCGGGCGGATGATGACGTCCACACCCTCGCCGAGGATGTTCAGCTCCGAGTCCGTCACCAGCGCCGCGACCTCGACCAGGGCGTCCCGGTCGAGGTCGAGGCCTGTCATTTCACAGTCGATCCATACCAAACGGTCATTCACGCCACTCACCCTACGGCGCGATCACGCGCCGCGGGCACCGAAGGAGCCGAGCGGGGCGCCGGGGCACGGCCCTCGGAGCCGTGCTCGTCCGGCGTGTGGCCGTCCGCCTCCCGGGCCTCCCGGCCGGGGTGGCCTGCGGGGTGCGCCGGACGGACGTCCCGCCCGGGCCGCGCCTCACGGGGCTCCCGGGCCTCCGCCCCGGTGCCCCGGCCGGCCTGCGGACGGAGCTGGCCCGCCCGGGCCTGCCGGGCCCGGAGCTCGGCCGACGCGTCCTGCGGCCGGTCGGCCGCGCTGCGGTGCCCCTGCCCCTGGCCGCGCGCGCCCGGCTGCGGCACCCCGTCCTCGGCGGCGGCGTGCTCCGCCGTCCTCGGCGGGCGGCCCGCACCCGGCCCCGGCTGCGTCGGGACCATCGTCGGACGCGCCGGACCGCGGCCGGCCCCCGGCTGCCCGGGGTGCGCCTGGTGCCCGGCCGACTGGTGCGGGTACGGCTGCCCGGCCCGCGCGTGGACGCCCGGCCCGGACTGCTGTCCCTGCTGGCCCGGGTGCCCGGCGCCCGGCCCGCCCGGGTACCCCGGGGCGGCCGCGTGCCCGTGCCCGACCGGCACACCGTGCCCGCCGGGAGCGCCGTGCTGACCCGGCACCGACCCGCCCACCGCGCCGGCCGCGGCCGACGACGGAACCATCCCGGCCGTCCGCGGGTCGCCGCCCGCCGACGAGGCCGGCACCGGAGCGCTCGCCCCGGGCCGCCGGGCCCGGTAGCTCGTCCGGTACGCGGCCGGCGAGACGCCGAGCTGGCGCCGGAAGTGCCCGCGCAGCGCCACCGGCGACCGGAAGCCGCAGCGGCGCGCGACGTCGTCCACCGACAGCTCCGAGGTCTCCAGCAGCCGCTGCGCCTGCAGCACCCGCTGGGTGATCAGCCACTGCAGCGGGGCGCTGCCGGTGAGCGTGCGGAACCGCCGGTCGAAGGTCCGCCGGCTCATGTAGGCGCGGGCCGCCAGCACCTCGACGTCGAACTGCTGGTTGAGGTTCTCCAGCGCCCAGGTGACCACCTCGGCGAGCGGGTCGTTGCCGATCTCCTCAGGTAAAGACTGATCGATGTACTGGGCCTGTCCTCCGCCGCTGCGCCGGCTCGGCACCACCAGCCGGCGGGCGAGCGCGTTGGCCGCCTCGGCGCCGTGGTCGCTGCGGACCACGTGCAGGCACAGGTCGATCCCGGCGGCGGTGCCGGCCGAGGTGAGCACGTCGCCGTCGTCGACGAACAGCTCGCGCGGGTCGACGTGCACCCGCGGGTAGCGCTTGGCCAGGGTCGGCGCGTACATCCAGTGCGTGGTCGCCGGACGGCCGTCGAGCAGGCCGGCGGCGGCGAGGACGAACGCGCCCGTGCACAGGCCGATGATCCGCGCCCCCTCGTGGTGGGCCTTGCGCAGCGCGGTGATCGCCTCCACCGGCGGCGGCTGCGAGATCGAGCGCCAGGCCGGGACGACGATCGTGCCGGCCCGGGCCAGTGCCTCCAGCCCGTACGGGGCGGAGAGGGTGAGGCCGCCGGTGGTGGCGAGCGGGCCCTCCTCGCCGGCGCAGACCAGCAGGCGGTAGCGCGGCACCCCGGCGTCCTGGCGGTCGACGCCGAAGACCGAGAGCGGGATCGAGCTCTCGAAGATCGGTGCGCCGCCGAAGATCAGGACGGCGACGGTCTCGCGGCGGCGGCGGCCGGAGAGCTTGCGGGGCGCGGCGGCCATCATGGCCGAGGAGGAGCCGTTGAGGCCGGCGGCGGAACCGCCGTGGCCGCCGTGGCCGCCGAGACCGAGCGGTCCGGCGGCCAGTCCACCGGTCGCCATCGGGCCGGGGCCGGGTGACCCCGGGGTGAAGGACGCGGCGGAGGGCCCGGCGGCGAAGGCCGTGAACGCGCTGTCCGGTCCGGCATGGCCACTCGGGTGCCCGCCGGAATGGCCGGTAACCGACGCCCCGGTCCGGCCGTCCGGGCCGCCGCCGTAGCCGCCGGAGTGGCTGACGGCCGGTCGGCTGACGGGGCGTCCGCCGTGTTCCGGGGCGCCCGGGAAGGCCGGGGATCCCGTGGCCGCCGGGGTGCCGGAGCCGGCCGGGGCGCCCGGTGCGGACGGGCCGCCCGGGACGGACGGGGCCGCGGGGGAATAGGAGGGGTACGAGGCGGTGCCGGAGTGACGGGTGTTGGCGGTGGAGGCCTGGGAGGCGGTGCTTCTCGCGGAGCGACCCGCGATTCCGGCCACGGCCTGGCCGCTGTCAGGACCCGCGTCGCTCCTGCTCACCCTGCTCAAGGCGCTCAAGCCCCCTCGGTGGTGTGGTGTGGTGGTGCGGCACTGCTAGCCAAGATCGAATCTATCGGGTGGACCGTTGCCGTTGTGACAAGTTCACCATCCGACGCTATGTCGACATGGCAATTTGGCGTGATGCATTCGATCACGAAGCGTGGCACCCGTCGACCCTTCTGGGAAGAGGGTCGGTGCAACGGTGGCTGGTTGTCGCGGGACGGGTCCTGGGGCGTCCGGCTCCGAGGCGCCCGGCCGGTGCGCCTGGGCTGCGGATTTGCCCAAGGGTGGGGGAGCCGCACGAGATTGACTGAAAATAGGCGGTGCACAGGAGGGGCGCACGGTTGCCCGGTGTGCGCCTCCCAGGCTTCATCCGGCCAGTGCCGGAGCCGCGGAACCGCGATCGGCGGCCCCGCGCGGCCGCTCCCGCACGGAGATCAGGGCCGGCTCGAACAGGCCAATGGCGATGTCGCCGACGGTGGGCCGGGCGGGGGCCGGGCCGGGGCCGTGCACCGTAGACCGGGAGCGGTGCACGAACCGGCGGTGCCGGGGCCGGAACTGACGACGCCGATGACGGCGGAAGGGTTGCGCGGTGAACGGCCCCGATCCGGGCCGGGCGGTCGCGGCAGATCTTCGACGGCCCTGTGCCGTCGATCTGCTGACGGCGCATGAGCCGCCCGGCCGGCCGGCATTCGGTCACGGCGCGGGCGTCGCCGGGGCGTGGCCGCCCGCGGGCCGGCCGCGACCCGGTCCGGTCGGGGCGGGGTCGGGGTGCGACCACGGGCTCCGTGGGAGGGGTGCAGGCGGCGGCGTCCTCGGCAAACTCGTCGGACCGGTTTCGGACAGCCTGTCCGGCCCCGCAGGCGAGTGAAGCACTGGCCGCGGCGTGCACGGTTGAAGGCGCGCGGCCGCTGTCAGGGGCGGACGGCCGGAGCGGCGCGCCGTCGTGCGCGCCGCTCTGCGCCCGGTCCGGCCCGCGCCCCGCTCGCGGCCGGCCCGGCGATCACCCCGGGGCGGCCGCCGTTCGAACGGCGGCGAGCCCGCGCTCGCGGAGGCGCGGAACACCCGCGCCGCCCGCCGCACCCGCCGTGCACGCGAGCGCGACGCCGCCGCCGACCGGACGGCGCCGAGCGCTCACACCGGCCGCCGACACCTCCGGACGCCCCACCGGGGCGCCCCGGGCGGCCAGCACCTGGCCGACGGCCTCCGGCAGGCCGGCCGCCTTGAGCGTCGGCCGATAGGCGGGCTCGGCCCACGGACGCCCGTGGTGCAGCCAGACGCTCCGCAGCCCGGCCAGCTCGGCGCCGGCGATGTCCGCGGGGGCGTGGTCGCCGATCATCCAGGTGCGGGTGGCCCAGTCCCCGGTCGGCGCTATGCCGCAGCGCTGCGCCGCGATCTCGAAGATCAGCGGGTCCGGCTTGAGGCAGTCGGCCTCCTCGGAGATCACCCAGCCGTCGACCATCGGCCCGAGGCCGGTCCGCCGGATCTTCTCCAGCTGGGGCCCGGTGCTGCCGTTGCTGACGATGCCGAGCGTCCACCCGGCGGCGCGCGCCGCCCGCAGCGCGTCGATGTTGCGCGCCGGGCAGTGGATGTAGGAGTTGATGCCGTGCCGGTAGTGGGCGAGCAACCGGTCGAGCGACTCGTCGAGGCCGTAGCGGCGCCGGGCGGCGGACAGTACGGTGCTGCGCGGTACATAGCCGCCGCCGTCGATGGTGACGAGCCAGTCGACGTCTCCGGGCGGCAGAGCCCGTTCGGTCAGAAAATCCTGAGCCCAGGCCCGGAATGCGGCGTCCCTGGGGAGCAGCGTGTTGTCGAGGTCGAGCAGGAGCAGGGGCATGTCGAGCATGGTGCCAGCGGCCGCGCCTATGCACCTGGCAAATGCCAGACGGCGTCCCGAACCGGTGCCCCTTGGCTGAAACGGGTGTCGGGGCGGTGGCACACCGGTCGCTCGCGGCCCGCTCCGCCGCTCCTGTCACCGCCCGGTTCGTGCCCGGTTCGTGTCCGGTTCACTGCCCGGTGACCGACCGCAACGGATCGTCATCGATCCATGACAGTCCGGTCACGGTGTCCCCAGGAGCTGTTGCGCCGCCCGGTCCGCTCAGTCAAGCTCCAGGGAACCTCCTTCGCCGGAGGGGCGCCCTCGCGCCCGAGCGAGGGGCGCACCGCCTCCGGCGCGCGCATCCCTCGTTCGCGGGAAGAGTTCCGCCCCGAGGCCGCGCGGCTGGGCCGCGTGTCCGGCCCGTCGTACCCTGAAAGGAACAGGTCACAAACGGTGGTGCTCGGCGCAGACCGACGTCTTCCCGTGGGCGGGCCTGCCGCGCGGGCAGCGTTGCCCTCTCCTGTCGGCCCATCTCCTTCGAAGAGCCTTGTGCCATGGCTGGTTCTGAGCCCTCCCGACCGGTGGAGCCGGGCGAGGACGCCCGGGGCGGTGGCTTCACCCGCCCCCTTCGTCACCTCGCGCGCCGCGGCCGCCCCGGCCCAGGCGCCCGCCAGCGGCGGGACGACCGGCGCTCCGACACTCCGGAGCCCCCGGTGACCGGCCGGCCGGGACCGGGCGCCGAGCGCCCGAGCGCCACCGGCCTCCCCGGCGCGACGGGCGAGCCCGCGAGCCGCGCGGCGCGCGCCGCGTCCTGCGACCCGGCCTTCCAGCACGGTGTGGTGGTGGGCTTCGACGGCTCGCTGTCCAGTGAGCGCGCCCTCGCCTACGCGGTGGGCATGGCCCGCCGCTCCCAGTGCGGTCTGGTGATCGTGCACGTGGCCAACCGCCTGCCCGCCACCGTCTGGGCGGGCTGCGAACCACCGGTCTTCGTCGACCTCCCCGACCACCGCACGGAGGTGCTCGGCCTGGAGCTCGCCTGCGCCGACTTCCTCGCGGGGGTGCCCTGGGTCCTGGTCGAGCGGGGCGGCGACATCTGCCACGAGATCGAGGAGGTCGGCCGCGAGTTCGCCGCCGACGCGATCGTGGTCGGCACGACGCACGGCCTGCTCGGCAAGATCTTCGGCTCGGTCTCCGGCCGCCTCGCCCGCCGGGCCAACCGGCCGGTGATCGTGATCCCCTGACGGCCGGTCCGGCGCCCGGGCTCCGTCCCGGGAGCGCGGGCGGCCGGGGCGGTGTGGGCCGTCCGTGTCATCCACGCCGACCGCGCGCGGTGCCGCCCGCTCCGCCGTGCGGGTGCGGCAAAGAATGACAAGGTGATCGTTGGGTCAGCCTCGCCGCCGAGCCGTTCCCCGTGCTGTTCCCCGAACCGTACGTCCCGTCGTGCTGTCGCCCTGCTCGCTCTCCTCGCCTTTCTCCTCCTCCCGGCCCCGGTCGGGCCGGCCGCCGCTCCCCGGGCGGCGGCGGTCCGCCCGGCGGGCGGTGAGGCCAGGGGAGCGGTCCGGCTGGAAGTCCGCACCAATGGCGCCACCGGCGTCGACGTCCGGGTCCGCGCCGACGAACAGCTGCTGCGCGTCTACCGGTTGACGAATCTGGCCGAGTACCCGCTCACCGTCTCCACCGTCACCGACGCCCAGGTCTCCGGCGCGGCGGTGGTCTGTGGCGACCAGCAGCCCTTCGCGCTCCCGCCGCTGGGCGTGGTCGAGTGCTCGGCCACCCTGCCGGCCCGGAGCGGGCGGCAGCGGACCGAGGTCCGGGCCGAGGCCACCGCCCCGAAGGGCATGCCGAAGGCCGTCGCGACCGCAGAGGCGGGCTATCAGGGGCTGGTCGCCGGGATCACCCTGACCCGGGTCGGTGTCCCGACGGGCTCGGGCGTGGTGGTCCGCGCCGGCCGGAGCGCCCGCCGGAACCTGAGTGCCACTCAAACGTTCGGTGATGGTGCTCCTTTCCTCGATGGGTGGGCGGCGTCCGGCCGCCGGGCGCTGCCGACGGTGGTCGGCGGCGACGTCCGGCTGCGGTACCGGGTGGACGCCGTCGGGGACTCGCCGATCAGCGCGGTCAGCGTCGTGGACCACCTCCCCGGAGTGGGGCCGGTCAGCTGCACCGGACAGTCCGCCGGCGGACTGCTGGAGCTCGGCCACCCGCTGGACTGCACCGCTTCCGGGGAGGCCGTGCCGGGCCGGCACACCGCCGTGGCGAGGGCCGAGGGCCTGGCGGTGGACGGCGCGATCGGCCAGGACGGCCGCCCGCTGGCACCCCGGCCGGTCGCCGCCGAGGCCCCCGGTGAGTACGAGGGCCAGAGCCCCGCTCCCGCTCCGGCCCCGGCGGCCGCCGGAGCCGCCAACCCCGCCGCCGTACCGCCGGGCACCGCCCCGGGGACGGCCGCCGTCGCCGGTGCCAACGCGCCCCCGCCCAACCCGGCGGCCCCCAACGCCGCCGCGGCCGCGCCTCCCGGCGCGGCCCCTCCGGCGCCGGGCACAGCCGCTGCTGCTGCTGCCGCTTCTGCCGCCGCCGCAGCAGCCGCAGCCGCAGGATCCGCGGTGCCCTTCCGCCCAGGCACCACCATCTTCGGGCTGCCCGCAAGCCCGTTCCAGGCAGTCGCGGCTGCCGGAGCCGCCGGGGCTGGAGCGGCGGCTGCCGCAGCCGCAGCCGCTGCCGCAGCGGCCGGAGGGGCCGGAGGGGCCGGAGGGGCCGGAGCTGCCGCCGCTGCTGCTGCCGCCGCAGCCGGAGGGGCCGCTGGGGCGGGCGGGGCGGGCGGGGCGGGCGGAGCAGCTGGAGCAGGTGCCGGAGCGGCCGGTGCCGGGGCCGGAGCCGGGGCAGGAGGAGCCGGCGCAGGGGGCGCGTCGGGCGGTGCGGGTGCCGGGTCCGGCACCACCTCCGGCTCCACCGGACCGGGCCAGCCGGGCCAGCCGGGCCAGCCGGGTCAGTCCGGCAGTCCGAACCCGAACGGGAACGCGGCCTCGGTCGCTCAGGTCCCGGACGACACACCGTTCGACTGGGACGAGGACTGGGGCACCGACGAGGTGCTGATGCTGCTCCTGTCGATCGTGGCTCCTGTTCTTGTCGTGCTGGCCGCCGCCCTGACGGTGGGGCAACGCCGGAGAGAGGGTCCTGGAGGTGGTGCCGGTGGTGGCGAGTGAACGTCGGGGGAGTGGTCGGTAGATGTGGGTCAATGTCGTGGCGGCGCTGGCCGGCGCAGCGCTCGCCCTGGCCATCGGTGCACTGGTCGGCCGGTCCCGCGGTTCCCGCGAGGGGGCGACCAACCCGTCCGCGATCGGCTTCGCGGGCGCGGCGGTGCTCGGCTTCTTCGCCCTCTTCACCGGCTTCGCCATCGCCGGTTCGTGGCAGCAGCTCAACACCGCCCGCCAGCACACCTACGAGGAGTCCCGGGCCCTCACCGAGGTGTACTGGTCGGCGCGCCTGCTGCCGGGCCCGGACCGCCCGGTGGTGCAGCAGCGCGTGCGCGACTACACCCATCAGGTGATCACGGTCGAGTGGGAGCAGATGGGCCGCGGGCACGGCAGTGCCGAGGCCTGGGCGGCGGCCGACCGGATCCGGATGTCGGTGGACGCGGTGCGGAGCCAGAACACGGCCGAACTCGCCGCCAAGGCCGATGTGTTGAGGAGCCTGACGGACGTCTACGCGCGGCGGAACGCCCGGCTCGCCGATATCCGCGCGCAGGTGCCGGCGCTGGCACTGGGAGGTCTGGTGGTGGGGGCGGTGTTCGTGCTGGCGACGCCGCCGGTGGTCGGGCTGACCGCCACCGGGCGCAACCTGGTGCTGATGGGGTTCGTGGGGGCCTCGGTGGCGTTCGCGGTCAGCCTGGTGTTCCAGCTCAGCGGCCCGTTCGACGGCGCCGTCAAGGTCGAGCCGACGGCGTTCGAACTCGCGCTGACCCGGTACGACCAGATCGACTCGGGTGGCCCGGTGTGACTCCTTCCTCCTCGTGATCGTCCCGACCCGGCGGTCCGTCCGGTCGGGCAGTGCGCCTCGCCCGCCTCGTCCGCCGGCCCGCTCGGGCCGGCGGAGGACGCCGGTGAGGCCCGGGCAGCCTCAGGAGGTGACGCCGAGCTCTCGCGCGATGAGCATCCGCTGGACCTCCGAGGTGCCTTCGCCGATTTCCAGGATCTTGCAGTCCCGCCAGAAGCGGGCGACCGGGAATTCGTTCATGAAGCCGTACCCGCCGTGGATCTGGGTCGCCTCGCGGGCGTTGTCGACGGCGGCCTCCGACGAGTACAGCTTGGCGATCGCGGCCTCCTTCTTGAACGGTTCCGAGTGCAGCAGCCGGGACGCGGCGTCCCGCCAGGCGAGGCGGGCGGTGTGGGCGCGCATCTCCATGTCGGCGAGCTTGAACTGGATGGCCTGGTTGGCGCCGATCGGCCGGCCGAAGGCGCGGCGCGTACCGGCGTACGAGACGGACTGGTCGACGCAGCCCTGGGCCAGGCCGGTGGCCAGAGCGGCGATCGCGATGCGGCCCTCGTCGAGGATCCGCAGGAACTGGGCGTAGCCGCGACCTCGCTCGCCCAGCAGGTTGGCCGCGGGGACGCGGCAGTCGGTAAAGGACAGTTCGCGGGTGTCGGATGCGTTCCATCCGACCTTCGAGTACTTCTTCGACACCTGGAACCCCGGGGTCCCGGTGGGCACGATGATGGAGGAGATTTCCCGCCGTGGCGAGGAGAATTCGGCCTCTTCACTCGAACGAGCGATCGGTTCGGTGAGCGCGGTGACGGTGACCAGACCGGTGATGTCGGTGCCGGAGTTGGTGATGAAGCACTTGGTGCCGTTGATCACCCACTCGTCGGTGGCCTCGTCGTACCGCGCGGTGGTGCGGGTCGCCCCGGCGTCGGAGCCGCCCTCGGGCTCGGTCAGGCCGAACGCGCCGAGCATCTCGCCCGAGGTCAGCCGGGGCAGCCACTCGCGCTTCTGCTCCTCGGTGCCGAAGCGGTAGACGGGCATCGCGCCGAGCGAGACCGCCGCCTCCAGGGTGATCGCGACCGAGGAGTCGACCCGGGCCAGCTCCTCCAGCGCCAGGCAGAGCGCGAAGTAGTCGCCGCCCATGCCGCCGTACTCCTCCGGGAACGGCAGGCCGAACAGGCCCATCCGCCCCATCTCCCGCACGATCTCGTACGGGAACTCGCCCTGCTCGTAGTACTCGCCGATCTTCGGCGCCACCACGTCCTGGGCGAATTCGGCCACGGTGCGCCGCAGTTCCTCGTGCTCGGTGTTCAACCGGTGGTCGAGCATGGTGATCCTCCTGGGCCCCGCCGGTGGGCGCGGGCGTGGTCGGTACGACCGCCGCCGTGCTGGTGTGGCGGGCGGTCTGATGAGCGGACGGACATGAGGAGCGGTCTCGGCGGAGGTCAGTCCGGTGATCCGGCGGGCGTGGTGCCGAGCAGGGCCTGGACCGTGCGGGAAGGGCTCGGTCTGCCGAGCCGGCGCGCCATCCAACCGCTGGTGGCGACCAGCGCGCGCAGGTCGACACCGGTCCGGATGCCGAGTCCGTGCAACATCCACACCAGGTCCTCGGTGGCCAGGTTGCCGGTGGCGCTCTTGGCGTAGGGGCAGCCGCCCAGCCCGCCGGCCGAGGCGTCCACGGTGGTGACCCCGGAGCGCAGGGCCGCGAGCGTGTTGCTGAGTGCCTGGCCGTAGGTGTCGTGGAAGTGCACGGCGAGCCGGCCGGCCGGCACCCCCGCCGCGGCGAACCCGTCGAGCAGGGCGGTGACCTGGCCGGGGGTGGCCACGCCGATGGTGTCGCCGAGGCTCAGCTCGGCGCAGCCCATCTCCAGCAGTCCGACCCCGAAGCGGACCACCTGGGCGACCGGGACCGGCCCCTCCCAGGGGTCGCCGAAGCACATCGACAGGTAGCCGCGGACCGGGACACCGGCCGCCGCGGCCCGTTCCACCACGGGGCGGAACATCGCCATCGCCTCGTCCGCCGAGCGGTTGAGGTTGCGGCGGGCGAAGGTCTCGGTGGCGCTGGCGAAGACCGCGACGTCGGTGGCGTGGTGGGCGAGCGCGCGGTCCAGGCCGCGCTCGTTGGGCACCAGCACCGGCAGACGCAGGCCCGGGTGGCGCTCCGGCAGACCGCCGAGCCGGGGCATCAGTTCCTCGGCATCGGCGAGCTGGGGTACCCACTTCGGGTGAACGAAGCTGGTGGCCTCGACGGTGCGCAGGCCGGCGGCCGCGAGCCGGGCGATGAACTCGGCCTTGACCTCGACGGGGACGAGCGCGCCCTCGTTCTGCAGGCCGTCGCGCGGGCCGACCTCGTGGATCCGCACCTCCTCGGGCAGGCCGGGGGCGCGGACCGGGTCCGGCAGGCCCAGGTCGAGGGCGTCCGGTTCGCGGGCCGGGCCGGCGCCTCTCCGCGCGGGGGCGGTCACGACCGCACCGCCGCGTCGGCCTCGGCAGGGGCGTCCGCGTCGGCCTCGGCGGGGGTCACCACGACCAGCAGCTCCTCCATCGCCACGGTGGCGCCGGCGGTGGCCCGCAGCTCGCTCACCGTGCCGTCGTGCGGGGCGGCGATCACGTGTTCCATCTTCATGGCCTCCAGGACGAGCAGGGGCTGGCCCTTGCGGACCGACTCCCCGGCCGTGGTCTTCACGACGGTGACGGTGCCCGGCATCGGCGCGGTCAGGGCGCCGTGGTGGGCGGCGCCGGCGGCGGCGCTCGCGCCGACCGCGTCGTGGGTGTGCACCGGCCAGGCGTCGCCGTCGACGCCGAGCCAGGTCACCGGGCCGGCGGCGGGTGCGGCCGGAGCGTCGGCGGCGAGGGCGAAGCTCGTCCGCAGGCCGTCGACGGTCAGGTGGAGGCGGTCGCCGGAGCGGCCGGCCCGGGCCCGCCGGACCGGGCCGGCGCCGAGCCGGATCTCGACCTCCAGGGAGGTGCCGGCCGGATTGTCAGTGGCGTCCGTTACGTTGCCCGCAGTGATCGATCGGATGCTCACCGACACCGGTTCCTGGCCGGGGGTGCGGAGTCGGTGGGTGGTCCAGGCGGGGTCGCCGCCCAGGCGCCAGCCGGAGGGAAGGGAGAACGGGTCGGTCCAGCCGTCGGCGTCGGCGGCCGGGGCGAGGTCCAGGTGCCGCGCGAGCGCGGCCGCGTAGGAGAGGAGGTGGCTGGGCGCCGGTTCCTCCGGCGGCAGGGAGCCGGAGGGTTCGTCGGACGGCGTGGTCCCGGCGGCCGGGGAGTACGGCGAGGCGAGCAGCCCGGGCTGCTGCTGCGCCGTCTGCTCGACCAGGCCGGTGTCGAGCCGGCCGGCGGCGACCTCGGGGTGGGCGAGGAGCCGGCGCAGGAAGCCGGTGTTGGTGGTGACGCCGAGGATCCGGGTGTCGGCCAGCGCGGCGCGCAGGCGCCGCAGCGCGGTCGGCCGGTCGGGTCCGTAGGCGATGACCTTGGCGAGCATGGGGTCGTAGGCGCTGGTGATCACGGTTCCGGGGGCGACTCCGGAGTCCACCCGGATGCCTTCGCCCCGCGGTTCGTCGAGGAGCAGGATGCGTCCGCCGGTGGGCAGGAAGTCCCGTTCCGGGTCCTCGGCGCAGATCCGGGCCTCGATGGCGTGGCCCTGGAAGGAGATGTCGGACTGGGTGAAGGAGAGGGTCTCGCCGGCGGCGATCCGCAGCTGCCACTCGACCAGGTCCAGCCGTCCGGGCCGGCCGGCGTCCGCGCCGGGGTCGGCGGACGCGGGGCCGGCCGGGTCGGCCGCGGTCGAACCTGACGTGGACGAACCCTGCGGGCGGGGTGCGGCCACGGCGACGGCGAGTTCGGTGACGGGGTGTTCCACCTGGAGACGGGTGTTCATCTCCATGAAGAAGAAGTCCCGCACGCCCTGGTCGGCGGCGGGGGAGTCGGGGCCGACGCCGGGGACGATGAACTCGACGGTGCCGGCGCCGGTGTAGCCGCAGGACTCGGCGGCGCGGACGGCCGCGGCGCCCATCGCCGCGCGGGTCTCGGCATTGAGGAGAACGGAGGGAGCCTCTTCGATCAGCTTCTGGTGGCGGCGCTGCAGGCTGCACTCGCGCTCGCCGAGGTGGACGGTGGTGCCGTGGGCGTCGGCCAGCACCTGGACCTCGATGTGGCGCGGGCGGTCGATCCAGCGCTCCAGCAGCAGGGTGTCGTCGCCGAAGGCGGTGCGGGCGACGCGCCGGGCCGCGGCGATCTCGGCCGGCAGGTCGGCCGGGTCGCGGACCAGGCGCATGCCCTTGCCGCCGCCGCCGGCGGACGGCTTGAGCAGGACGGGGTAGCCGATCCCCTCGGCGGCCGCGACGAGATCCTCGTCGGTGGGCGCGGTGGCCTGGCTGCCCGGAACCACCGGCACGCCGGCGGCCCGGACGGCCTCCTTGGCGTTGATCTTGTCACCCATCAGCTCGACCGCGGCGGGAGGAGGTCCGATGAAGACGAGGCCGGCGTCGGCGCAGGCGCGGGCGAAGGAGGCGTTCTCGGCGAGGAAGCCGTAGCCGGGGTGGACGGCCTGGGCGCCGGTCCGGCGGGCGGCGGCGAGGATCTGGTCGGTCCGCAGGTAGGTCTCGGCGGCGGAGCTGTCGCTGCGGTCGGCCGGGCCGAGCCGGACCGCGACGTCGGCCTCGCGGACGTGCGGCGCGTCGGCGTCGGCGTCGCTGAACACGGCGACCGAGCGCACGCCGAGCCGCCGCAGGGTGCGGATCACCCGCACGGCGATCTCACCGCGGTTGGCGACCAGAACTGTGTCGAACATGGGAGGCGTTCCTCCGGGTCGAGTGGAGCCGTACGAAGGAGGTGGTGACACCGGGTGGGTGCCGGGCACCGGGAGGGCGGCGGAGCAGGTGGGCCGCCGCCCGGGGAGGAGCGCTACATGCGGAAGACGCCGAACGGGCCGGGCGCCGGGAGCGGGGCGTTGGCGCAGGCGGTGAGCGCCAGGCCGAGCACGGTCCGGGTGTCCATCGGGTCGATCACACCGTCGTCCCAGAGCCGGGCGGTGGCGTAGTAGGCGTTGCCCTGACGCTCGTACTGCTCGCGCACGGGGCGCTTGAACTCCTCCTCCGCCTCGGCGGCCCACTGCTCGCCGCGCGCCTCCAACTGGTCGCGGCGGACGGTGGCCAGCACCGACGCGGCCTGCTCGCCGCCCATCACGGAGATCTTGGCGTTCGGCCACATCCACAGGAAGCGGGGTGAGTAGGCCCGGCCGCACATCGAGTAGTTGCCGGCTCCGTACGAGCCGCCGATCACCACGGTCAGCTTCGGGACGCGGGTGCAGGCGACGGCGTTGACCATCTTGGCGCCGTGCTTGGCGATGCCGCCCGCCTCGTACTGCCGGCCGACCATGAAGCCGGTGATGTTCTGCAGGAAGAGGAGGGGGATGCCCCGCTGGTCGCACAGCTCGATGAAGTGGGCGCCCTTGAGGGCGGACTCGGCGAACAGCACGCCGTTGTTGGCGACGATGCCGACGGGGTGGCCGTGGATCCGGGCGAACCCGGTCACCAGGGTCGCGCCGTACTCGGCCTTGAACTCGGCGAACCGGCTGCCGTCGACCAGCCGGGCGATCACCTCGCGCACGTCGTAGGGCGTGCGCGGGTCGACCGGGACGGCCCCATACAGGCCGGCCGGGTCGACGGCCGGCGGCTCGGCCGGGGTGAGCGGCCATGGGCGGGCCGGGCGCGGGCCGAGCCCGGCGACGATGGTGCGGACGATGGACAGGGCGTGGGCGTCGTCCTCGGCCAGGTGGTCCGTGACGCCGGAGGTCCGCGCGTGCAGGTCGCCGCCGCCGAGCTCCTCGGCCGTCACCACCTCGCCGGTCGCCGCCTTCACCAGCGGTGGCCCGCCGAGGAAGATGGTGCCCTGGTTGCGGACGATGACGGCCTGGTCGCTCATCGCCGGGACGTACGCGCCGCCGGCCGTGCAGGAGCCGAGCACGGCGGCGATCTGCGGGATGCCCGCGGCCGAGAGGCGGGCCTGGTTGTAGAAGATCCGGCCGAAGTGGTCGCGGTCCGGGAAGACCTCGTCCTGCATCGGGAGGAAGGCGCCGCCGGAGTCGACCAGGTAGACGCAGGGGAGCCGGTTCTCCAGCGCGACCTCCTGGGCGCGCAGGTGCTTCTTGACCGTCATCGGGTAGTAGGTGCCGCCCTTGACGGTGGCGTCGTTGGCGACCACGACCACCTCGCGCCCGGCGACCCGGCCGATGCCGGCGATCACCCCGGCGGCCGGGGCGGCGCCGTCGTACATCCCGTCGGCCGCCAGCGGGGCCAGCTCCAGGAACGGCGAGGCCGGGTCGAGCAGGGTGTCCACCCGGTCGCGGGGGAGCAGCTTGCCGCGCTCGGTGTGCCGGGCGCGGGCCCTGGCGCCGCCGCCGAGCGCGGCCGTGCCGAGCTTCTCGCGCAGTTCGGCGACCAGCGCCCGGTGGGCCGCGGTGTTCGTCCGGTACGCCTCGGAACCGGGGTCGACGGCGGTGCCGAGCCGGGGTGCCGGTGCGGCGGCGCCCGGGGTGCCGGCCGCCGGGCCGCCGTTGATGCCGGTGGGTGCGCCGGCGGTGGAGATGACCATCCCAAGAGCTCCCTTGCCCTCGGCGGCAGGTGGGCCGGCAGGGCTGGTGAGCCCGCGACCCCCACACGTTAATGAACGTTAACTTCCGTCGCCCAGGTTAACGACCGATAACCCCACTGTCTACGATGGACCGCATGCCGAACGTCCCACCCGCCTCCGGGCTCCCACGCCGCGACCAGATCCGCAAGGAGGCCGCCCGGTTGTTCGCGGCCCGGGGCTTCCTCGGCGTCGGCGTGGACGAGATCGGCAAGGCCGTCGGGATCAGCGGTCCCGGGCTCTACCGGCACTTCGCCGGCAAGGACGCCATGCTCGCCGACCTGCTCGTCGGCATCAGCGAGCGGCTGCTGGAGGAGGGCCGCCGCAGGGCGGGCGGCAGCGAGGGCCCGGTCGCCGCACTGGACGCCCTGCTCGGCGGCCATGTGGACTTCGCGCTGGACGACCGCGACCTGATCACCCTGCACGACCGGGAGCTGCTCAACCTCCGCGAGGAGGACCGCCGGACCGTCCGCCGGCTCCAGCGCGCCTACGTCGAACTCTGGGTCGAGGTGGTCCGCCAGGCCTACCCGCCGCTCGCCGCCCCGTCCGCCGAGCCGGTCGCCCGGGCGTCCGTGCACGCCGTCTTCGGGCTGATCAACTCCACCCCGCACAGCCACGGGCCGAACCCCGCGCAGGGTGACGACCGGACCGGGCTCGCCCGTGACGCGATGGCCGCGCTGCTGCACGACCTGGCGCACGGAGCCTTCTCGGCGGCCGCCGACGCCGTCGCCGCCGACACCGCCCGGGCCGCCGTCGAGGCCGCCCGCGCCGAGGCCGGCGCCGCCGCGCGGACCTGAGCCCCGATCCCGCCGGACCCCGTTGCGCCGTCCGGGGGAGCCGGCCGCGGCGGCAGGCCCGCGAGGGGCCCCGGCGGGTGCGGGCTCGGGCCTGCGACCTAGGACCAAGGAAGGTCGGCGCCCTGCGCCGGTGGGCGGTGGGCGATCCCGGGCCGGTCGGCGACCCTGGTAGCGGGCGCGCCGGTCCGGTCCGCCGGGAATCAGCGCAGGTTGCGGGCTGTTGCCCCCTCCGTCGGGCCGGGATCCCCGGCTCGCCCTGGCCTGAAATTCCATGGCGGCCACCCGACGGAATGGTTAGCATCCCTAAATATGCCTGAGACTCACGGATCTACGGTGGAGCTTTCCCCGAGCGGCACCCGAACCGACACCCCGGGCGGGTCCGGGGACGGGCACGCCCGACCGGGCCCGGAGCCCACGACCACCGCCGCCACCACCACCGGCGAAGGCGGCGACAGCGACGGCACCGACGGCACCGACGGCCCGGGCTGGCTCCGGCGGCTGCTCGGCTACTGCTGGCGCTCCCGGCGCAGCGTGCTGCTCGCCTTCGGCGCCTCGCTCCTCGGCATGGCCGTCACCGCCCTGGTGCCCCTGGTCACCAAGGTGATCATCGACGACGTCATCACCGCGCACACCCGCCCGCTCGCGCCGTGGGCCGCGGTGCTGCTGCTGGCCGCCGCCGTGGTGTTCGGCTGCACCCAGGTCCGCCGCTACTACGGCGGGCAGCTGGCCGTCGACGTCCAGCACGACATGCGCGCCGACCTCTTCCGCTCGCTCGGCAGGCTCGACGGCCACCGCCAGGACCGCCTGGACACCGGCCAGGTCGTCGGCCGCGCGACCTCCGACCTCCAGCTGGTCAACGGGCTGCTCTCGATGCTGCCCATGATGACCGGCTTCCTGATCATGTTCGCCATGTCGCTCGGCGTGATGATCTGGCTCTCGCCGCCGCTCACCCTGGTCGCCCTGGTCATGGCCCCGGCGCTGTGGTGGGTCTCGGTGCTCAGCCGCAAGCGCCTCTTCCCCTCCACCTGGGCCGCCCAGCAGGAGGCCGCGGCCGTCGCCGGCGTGGTCGACGAGGCGATCGGCGGCGTGCGCGTGGTCAAGGGCTTCGGCCAGGAGACCCAGGAGCTGGACAAGCTGGAGGCGGCCTCGCGCCACCTCTTCGCCGCCCGCCTCCGCTCGATCCGGCTCAACAGCCGCTACAACCCCGCCATGCAGGCGATCCCCGCGCTCGCCCAGGTCGCGGTGCTGGCCTTCGGCGGCTGGCTGGCGGTCGACGGCCGGGTCACGCTCGGCACCTTCGTCGCCTTCTCCACCTACGTGGCGCAGATGACCGGCCCGGTCCGGATGCTGACCATGGTCATCACGGTCGGCCAGCAGGCCCGGGCCGGTGTCGAACGCGTGCTCCAGCTGATCGACGAGCGCCCGCTGGTCCAGGAGCGTCCGGACGCCGTCGCCCTCGACCTCACCCTCGACCCCACCCCGGCCACGGCCCCCGCCGCCCCCGCCGCCGAAGCCCCGACCGGCACCGCCGGCCCGCGCCTTGTCGGCCCGCTCACCACCGAGGTGGCGCTGGAGTTCGACCAGGTCGGCTTCCGCTACGACCCCGAGCACCCGGCGCCCGTCCTGCACGGCCTCAGCCTGCGCCTCGCGCCCGGCGAGACCCTGGCCCTGGTCGGCGCGTCCGGCTCCGGCAAGTCCACCGTCGCGCAGCTGGTGCCGCGCTTCTACGACCCGGCCACCGGAGCCGTCCGCCTCTACGGCCACGACCTGCGCGACCTGACCCTCGACTCGGTCCGCGCGGCCATCGGCACCGTGCCCGAGGAGAGCTTCCTCTTCTCCGAGACGGTCCGCACCAACATCGCCTACGGACGCCCGGACGCCACCGACGAGCAGATCGTCGCCGCCGCCCGCGCCGCCCAGGCCGACGAGTTCGTGCGCGCCCTGCCCGAGGGCTACGAGACCAAGGTCGGCGAGCAGGGCCTCACCCTCTCCGGAGGCCAGCGCCAGCGCATCGCGCTGGCCCGGGCGATCCTCACCGACCCCCGCATCCTGCTCCTCGACGACGCCACCTCGGCGGTCGACCCGCAGATCGAGGCCGAGATCCACGACGCGCTGCGCTCGGTCATGGCCGGCCGCACCACGCTGCTGATCGCCCACCGCCGCTCCACCCTCCAGCTGGCCGACCGGATCGCCGTCCTCGACCGCGGCCGGCTGCTCGACCTCGGCACGCACGAGGAACTCGAGGCCCGATGTCCCCGGTACCGGGCCCTGATCACCGACCCCGAGGCCGGCCGCGCCCCCGCCGCGCCGAAGCCGTCCGACCCGGTGAACCCGTCCGACCAGGCCGACCCGACCGGGACGGCAACCCCGGCGACCCCGGCGGAACCGGCCCCCGCCGCCACGTCGCCCGCCGCCACGTCGCCCGCCCGCGTCACGATGCCCACCCCGGCCCTGGAGAAGGCGGCCCGCACCGCCGCCCCCGACCTGCTCGCCAAGGTCGCCGACCTCCCCCCGGCCACCGACACCCCGGCGATCCCCCGCGCCGAGGCCGAACGGGGCGACCCCGACTTCAGCCTCCGCCGCCTGCTGCGCCCCTTCCGCGCGCCGCTCGCCCTCGCGCTGCTGCTGGTCTCCCTGGACGCGGGCGCCGCCCTGGTCCTGCCGATCCTGATCCGGCACGGCATCGACGACGGCGTCAGCAAGGGCGTCATGACCGGCGTCACCGTCGCCTCGCTCGCCGCCCTGGCGATCGTCCTGCTGGACTGGCTGGTGCAGAGCGCCGAGAACCGGGTCAGCGGCCGCACCGGCGAACGGGTGCTCTACACGCTCCGGCTCAAGATCTTCGCCCACCTCAACCGGCTCGGCCTCGACTACTACGAACGCGAGCTGTCCGGCCGGATCATGACCCGGATGACCACCGACCTGGACTCGCTCACCTCGTTCCTCCAGACCGGCGTGGTCACGGCCGTGGTCAGCCTGCTGACCTTCCTCGGCATCCTGGCGGCCCTGCTGGTCATCGACGCCGGACTCGCCCTCGCGGTCTTCGCCGTCCTGCCGCTGCTGGTGGTGGCGACCCTGGTCTTCCGCCGCAAGTCCAAGGCCCAGTACGAGATCTCCCGGGACCTCATCAGCACCGTCAACGCCGACCTGCAGGAGAACGTGGCCGGCATGCGGATCGTCCAGGCGTTCCGCCGGCTGGACACCAACACCGACCGCTTCGTCGCCCGCGGCCTCGCCTACCGGGACGCCCGCGTCCGCGCCCAGCTCTACATCTCGCTGTACTTCCCCTTCGTGCAGTTCCTCTCCAGCGTGGCCGCCGCGCTGGTGCTGATCGTCGGCGCCTCGCGGGTGGACGCCGGGACGCTCACCGTCGGCGCGCTGGTGGCGTACCTGCTCTACATCGACCTGTTCTTCGCACCGGTCAACCAGCTCTCCCAGATCTTCGACGGCTACCAGCAGGCGGCGGTGGGCCTGGGCCGCACCCGCGAACTGCTGCGCACCCCGACCAGCACCGCACAGGCCGCCGACCCGGTGCCGGTCCCGGCCGGACTGCGCGGCGAGATCGAGTTCGACCGGGTCGGCTTCGCCTACAACGGCGGCGCGGACGGCGCCCCGGACGTGCTCACCGACGTCAGCCTGCGGATCCCCGCCGGGCAGACGGTGGCACTGGTCGGCGAGACGGGCGCCGGCAAGTCGACCCTGGTCAAGCTGGTCGCCCGGTTCTACGACGCGACGGCCGGCACCGTGCGGGTCGACGGCGTGGACCTGACCCGCTACGACCTCGCGCAGTACCGGCACCGGCTCGGCGTGGTGCCGCAGGAGGCCTACCTGTTCGCCGGGACGGTCCGCGAGGCGATCGCCTACGGCCGCCCCGACGCCTCGGCGGCCGAGGTGGAGGTGGCGGCCCGGGCGGTCGGCGCGCACGACATGATCGTCCGGCTGTCCGGCGGCTACGACCACGAGGTCGCGGGCCGGGGACGGAACCTCTCGGCGGGCCAGCGCCAGCTGATCGCGCTGGCCCGGGCGGAGCTGGTCGATCCGGACATCCTGCTGCTGGACGAGGCCACCGCGGCCCTCGACCTGGCCACCGAGGCGGCCGTCAACCACGCCGCGGACCGGCTCAGCGGCGGCCGCACCACGCTGGTCATCGCCCACCGGCTGACCACCGCCGAGCGCGCCGACCGGGTCGTGGTCCTGGACCACGGCCGGGTGGTCGAGGACGGCACCCACGCCGAACTGCTCGCCCGGGGCGGCGCGTACACCCGGCTCTGGCAGGCGTTCGTGGCGGAGGGCCACGGCAGGAGCGGCGGCGCCGCCGTACCGGCCGCGGATGTGATCATCGGCTGACCGGACCGTTGGGCGGCGGGACCGGAAACGGTCCCGCCGTCCGCCCCGGCCCCGCCGCCCCGGTCACGCCGCGAGCAGCGCGATCAGCAGCCCCGAGGGATCGATCCCCCGGGGCAGCTCGCTCACCTGGCCGTCCCCGACCTCGACCACCCGCCAGCCGGAGCCGTCGGCCCGCTCGGCGAGGTCGGTGGTGACGAAGCGGCAGCCCAGCGCCCGCACCAGCGGCCGGACCACGGACAGGTCGGGAGCGGCCGGGCAGCCGGGCAGGTCCGGGTGCGGTCCGACCAGCACCGGCTCGCCGTCCAGCCACCACACCCGGGCCTCCACCGCCCGCCGCCGCCCGTCCCGGCCCGCCTCCCGCCGCCCGCCCGAAGCGTCCCCGGAACCGGAACCACGACCGTCACCGTCCCCGGAACCGCCGCCGTCACCGTCCCCGGAACCGCCGCCGGACGGGGCGCCGCGGGTGTCCCACTCCACCCGGGTGTACTCCTCGAACCGCCGCAGCACCACACCGCCCGCCAGATGTTCGGCCTGCAGCTCCACGAACCGCGCGACCACCCGCTCCACGGCCGGCAGATCCGCCAACTCGGGGATGTAACAGGCCTCGTCCCACTCGTGCTTACGGGACTTCACATAGTCCTTGACGATCGCCGGCCCCTGCCCGCCCAGCCGGGCGACCGCCGGTGCCAACCGCTCCGCGCCGGGCGGCTCGACCCCGCCCCCACCGCCCGCGCCCGCCAGCGGCAGCCACGCGCTCTGCGGCGTGGCGCCCTCGAACACCTCGTACCAGCCCGGCAGTTCATGGGCCGAGGCGTACCCGGGCGGACTGGTCAGCAGCTGCCCGCCGCGCTCCGACAGGGCGGCGGCGAACTCCGCGTAGCGCCGGGAGGGGAGCATCCACCCCCGGTACCAGAGCGGCCCGCGCCCCGCCGGCACGAGGCGGACGGCCGCGTGGGCGTCCCCGGCGAGCAGCGCGTCGTGGTCGACCAGGTACTGCTCGCCGCCCAGGTCACGCAGCAGCCTGGCCTCCCAGGCGAACTGCGGGTCGACCCGGCGCGGGTCCAGGGGATGGGCGGGGAGCAGAAAGGCGGGTGCGGGCATGGGCGTCAGGGTACGGCCACCGACTGATCGGCGGGCCGTCAAAACCCCGACGTCACAGGCCTCCACCCGCACGGACGGGCCTGCCCGGGCACCCGGCCGGCCGTCCGCCGCGAAGCCCCGCCGACCGCGCCCGGCCCGCCCGACGCAATCCGCTCGACGCCCGGAGCGGCCCGCTGCGAGAGTGACCCGATGCGAAACCTGTGGCGCAACGCGCGAAGGACCCCGCGGCAGGCGGCCCGCACCGTCGTCCTGGACGACGGGGGCTCAGTCTTCCTCCTGCGCTCGGACAACAGCGAGGTCGGCGTGCACTGGACCATGCCGGGCGGTGGCATCGAGCCCGGCGAGACACCGTGGACGGGGGCGCGCCGCGAGCTCTGGGAGGAGACCGGCTGGTCCGACCTCGAACCCGGCCCGCTGCTCTGCACCTGGGAACACGACTTCACCTGGCACGGCACACCCGTCCGCCAGCACGAGCACATCTACCTCACCAGTGGCCCGCACCGCGGCCCGGTCGGCGACGTCAGCGCGATGCACGCCGCCGACAAGATCCTCGACTGGCGCTGGTGGACCCCGGAGGACCTCGCCGACGGGAACGCGGACGCGCTCTCGCCGCCCCGGCTGCCCGAGCTGCTGGCGGCCGTGCGGCAGGGCTGGCTCAGCGACCGCCGCGCACCCGAGCCCGTCGACCTCGGCTACCTCCCGAACGCGCGGCCGCGGCCCGCCCGGTCCTGAACAGCCCCGCCCCCGAACGGCCTCGCCCCCGAACAGCCCGCTCCTAGCTGGACCGCCCGCTCCTAGACCGCCCGCCGCCCGCCGCGCCGACCCGCCCGCCCGGGCGGACCGGCCTGCCAGTCCCGCAGTTCCAGCTCCCGGTCGTGCAGCGCGCCCGGGTTGATCACGACGGAGAGCCGCGCCCCGGCCAGCCGCTCGTAGGCGAGGCCGGTGGCGCTCAGCAGGTGCTCGGTCGGCACCGACACGGCGATCGCGGGCCGCCAGGCGGGCAGCACCACCAGACAGGTCCCCCGGCCGATCCGGACGAGTTCGGCGGTGGCCCGCACGGCCGGTCGCTCCTCGCCACGCCCGGGCAGCCCGACCGACCCGGGGCGTCCCGCGGCCTCCGGCAGGTGCGGGGTGCCGCCGATCAGGACGCCCAGCGGCGCCTCGGTACCCGCCGGCGTCCGCGCACCGGTGCCGGTCGGGCCGTCGTCCCCGGCGCGCGGCGCGGGGACGGTCGGCACGTCCGCCGGCACCTGGCCGGTGCGCGCGGAGTCCGGCCCGGCGGTACCGGCCGCCTGCGGGTGCATCCGGCGCAGCCGGCGCGACGGCGCCGGCCGCCGGGTGACGACGGTGCGCAACTCCTCCCGGGCCGCCCGCAGCACGGGGACGGTCCGGTCCTGGGCGGCCGGCCGCTGCTGGAGCCGGACGAAGCCCTCGCCGCCACCGACGCCCTCCGGCCCGCCGGAAGCACCAGAAGCACCAGAAGCACCGGAACCGCCCGGACCGTCACCCGAGCGTTGGCCCGGCCCGCCCGAACGGCTGTCGGCGCCCGTGCCGCGCGGCCGTGGCACGGAACCGCCGGGCAGCACGCCGGCCGCGCCGCCCGTCCGGCCGTCGGCCCCCGCCGCCGCGATCGAGCAACGGGTCGCACCGCCGGCCGGTGCGGCGGCGCCACCGTCACCGTCACCGTCGGCGTCACCGTCCGGCCACGGGGGCGCCGGCGGCGCGGGCGCGGCGGAGGGGGCCGACGGTGGCAGGTCGGCGGCGGTCTGGTCGAGCGTGGTCATCGGCACGGGCCCTTCGGGGTTCGGTGCCGTCGATCCTCCCGCACCGCGCGATCTGCTCCAAGCGCCTTTCCGCCCCCTGTGCCGCACGCCACCGTCCAGCCTCATCCGTCCCGCCCGTCCCATGTCCTGACGCCCCCTCGGCTCGGCCCGGCTCGCCCCCCCGGAGCGCCGGTCAGGCGCCCTTCGCCACGAAGCCCTTGAGGTCGGACAGGACGACGTTGGCCGCGGCCACGCCGAGACCGAGGAACCAGGTCTCGTCCGGGACCGGCCGGGCCTGCCCGGACTTGACCGCGCCGAGCGTCTTCCACAGCGCCCCGCCGAGCACGGCGTCCTGGTTGGTGGAGCTGGGCGTGCCGTAGACGCCGTAGAAGACCCAGTCGGCGTCCGCCTTGTCGATCTGCTCGGGGCTGATCTCCACCGCGAGCTCCTTGACCTGCATGATCTTGGGCTGCGGCAGCTGCGCGTCGGTGAGGATGGTGCCGATGAAGGACAGCTCCGCGTACAGCCGGGTCTTGCCGGGCATGAAGCGCAGCGGAGTGATGGTGGGCCGCTTGTCGCCGAGCCCGGCGCCGATCGCGGCGGCGGCCGCCTGGTAGGCGTCCAGCTGGGACTTGGCCTCCGCCTCCAGACCGAACGGGGTCGCGTTGAGCAGGAAGTTCTGCTTCCACGGGTAGCCGGGGCGCAGCGAGAAGACGGTCGGCGCGATCTTGGAGAGCTGCTCGTACTGGTCCTGGGCGCGCAGCTGGCTGCCGAGGATCAGGTCGGGCTTGAGCGCGGCGATGGCCTCCAGGTTGAGGCTGTTGATGGTGCCGACGTTGGCCGGGCTGCCGGCCTTGTCCTTGAGGTAGGACGGCATCGTCTTGGAGCCGTCGGTGTGGACGACGCCGACCGGCTGGACGCCGAGCGAGACGACGTTGTCGAGCTCGCCGGTGTCGAGGACCACGACCCGGACCGGCTTGGCGGGGATGACGGTCTCGCCCATGGCGTGCTTGATGGTCCGGGGGTAGACGCCGGGGGCGGCGTCGGTGCCGAAGCCCTTCATCTTCTCGATCACGGCGGCGTAGTCGTCGCCGCCCTGCTTGACCGACTTCTGGTCCGGCGTGGAGCCGCCCGAGGGCTTGTCGGAGGGCTTGGCCGTCCCGCCGTCGGAACCGCCGGAGCCGGAACCGGAGCCGTCCGAGCCGCAGGCGGTGAGCAGCCCGCCGAGGCCGAGCACCGCTCCGCCGGTCAGGGCCGCGGTGAGCAGCGTGCGGCGGGCGGGGCGGGGGGCGGTCGGGCGGCCGGAGGTGGGGGACACGCGGCACTCCTTCACGGATGGGACGTCGGGGTTAGGTGAGGCAAACCTATCCGACGGTCCCGGCGGGCTCGCCGCCGCACCGCCCGAGGGGGGTCGAACCGGGTCCCAAAAGATCTCAAACCGAGACATATCCGGCAAATCAATTCGGTAACAACCCTTAGAAATAAAGGTACACGCCTTAACAACCCATGCATCACCGGGTAACAACTGGTCACTCCCAGGCAAATCGAAGGGAGTGGCTCAGATCACCCACGGTTGGACTACTCAACCTTCGGTACCCGCACCTAGGGTGCGCAGGTGTTTGATCAGCAGCTCTCAGAGCACGGAAGCAGCGGCCGGGCAACGGCGCCCGCCGCTCCGCAGGGTGCCCCGGTCAGTGGCGCCAGTGGTGGAGCACCCGGCACCGCACCGGGTGCGGCGGGGGCGACGGGGGCAGCGGGGGACAAGGGCCTACGGGGCAACTCCGTCGGCCTGCTGAGCAGCGTGGTCCTGGGCGTCTCCACGGTCGCCCCGGTCTACTGCCTGACCGCGACCCTGGGTCCGACCGTCACCGCGGTCGGCGTCCAGATGCCCGCGGTCTTCCTGGCCGGCTTCCTGCCGATGCTGCTCGTCGCGTTCGCGTACAAGGAGCTCAACAAGGACTTCCCGGACTGCGGCACGTCCTTCACCTGGACGGTCAAGGCCTTCGGCCCCCGGGTCGGCTGGATGGCCGGCTGGGGCCTGACGGTCGCCACGATCATCGTGCTGTCCAACCTCGCCGGGGTGGCCACCGACTTCCTGTACCTCATGCTCGGCGAGATGACCGGCAACGGCGCCGTCGCCGACCTCAACGACAACAAGGCCGTCCACCTGGCCACCGTCGTCGTGCTGATCGCCGCCGCCACCGCGATGAGCTATCGCGGCATGACGGCCACCAAGTGGTTCCAGTACAGCCTGGTCGGCCTGCAGCTCGCCGTCCTGCTGCTGTTCTCCGGCATCGCCATCGCCAAGGCCGCCGCCGGCGACCTGCCCGACTCGATCGGCTTCTCCGCCTCCTGGCTCAACCCGCTCGAAGTGAGCTCGTTCAGCGCGTTCACCGCCGGCCTGTCCCTGTCGATCTTCATGTACTGGGGCTGGGACACCTGCCTCACCATGAACGAGGAGACCAGCGGCAGCGCCAAGACCCCCGGCCGGGCCGCCATGATCTCGATGGTCACCCTGGTCGGCTCCTACCTGCTGGTCGCCATCGCCGCCCAGATGTTCGCCGGCGTCGGCACCACCGGCACCGGCCTCGGCAACCCCGGCACCGCCGACAACGTCTTCGCCGCCCTGGCCCGCCCGGTGCTCGGCTCCCCGTGGAGCATCCTGCTCTTCGTGGCCGTCGTCGCCAGCGCCGCCGCCAGCCTGCAGACCACCTTCATCCCGGTCGCCCGCACCCTGCTCGCGATGAGCGCCTACCGGGCCGTGCCGCCGCGCTTCGGCACCGTCCACCCGCGCTACCGCACCCCCGGCTTCGCCACCGTCGCCGCCGGCATCGCCACCGCCGCCTTCTACGTCGGCATGAGCGTGATCAGCGAGAACGTCGTCCAGGACACCATCCTGGCCCTCGGCCTGATGATCTGCTTCTACTACGCGCTCACCGCCTTCGCCTGCGTCTGGTACTTCCGCCGCTCGCTCCGCGACAGCCTGCGCGACCTCGTCGTCAAGGGCATCGCCCCGCTGCTCGGCGGCATCCTGCTCAGCGGCGTCTTCCTGCAGACCCTCACCGACGCCTGGGACCCGGAGTACGGCAGCGGCGCCGTCTTCGGCATCGGCTCGGTGTTCGTCATCGGCGTCGGCATCCTGCTGCTCGGCGCCGTCCTCATGGTCGTCTACGGCGTGTACCGGCCGGCGTTCTTCCGCGGCGAGACGCTCCGCAAGGACACCCCCGCCCTCGTCGTCGAGGACTGACCACCACCGGGGAAACCGACGGCGGGCCCGAACGGACCCGCTATCCTCGAACCATGAAGCGCTTCGCAGGTCTCAGCTGGTGGCCGTCCTAGGACGGCCACCAGCCACGCCTGACCAGGGCCGTCCGGGATGGACGGCCCTGCTGCGTTTCTCCGACGGGACGGGCCCCGAGCCCCGGACGGCCGCCACCACCGCCGTACCGAGGAGAAACCCCGTGACCACGACCACCACCACCGTCGCCGACCGGCCCGACCAGGCCGAGCCCGACGACCATGCGGACCTCGCGGACCTCGCCGCCCTCGACGAGAGCGTCCGCCGCGACCCGGCCGCCCACCGCGTCCTCACCGGCGACCGTCCCACCGGCCCGCTCCACCTCGGCCACTACTTCGGCAGCCTCCGCAACCGCGTCCGCCTCCAGCGCCTGGGCGTCGAGATGTTCCTGGTCATCCCCGACTACCAGGTCATCACCGACCGGGACGTCGCCGACCGCCTCGCCGAACACACCGAGAACCTCGTCCTCGACTACCTCGCCACCGGCATCGACGCCGACCGCGCCACGATCTTCACCCACAGCGCCGTCCCCGCGCTCAACCAGTTGCTGCTGCCCTTCCTCAGCCTGGTCAGCGTCGCCGAACTCCACCGCAACCCCACCGTCAAGGACGAGATCGCCCACTCCAGCCAGGCCGCCGTCAACGGACTGATGCTCACCTACCCCGTCCACCAGGCCGCCGACATCCTCTTCTGCAAGGCCGACCTGGTCCCCGTCGGCAAGGACCAGCTGCCCCACCTGGAAGTCACCCGCACCGTCGCCCGCCGGTTCAACGAGCGCTACCCGCACCCCGACGGCACCACCGTCTTCCCCCGCCCCCGGGCCCTGCTGGGCGCCGCCCCGCTGCTCCTCGGCACCGACGGCGGCAAGATGAGCAAGAGCCGCGGCAACTCCATCCCGCTCGCCGCCGACGAGGACACCACCGCGCGCCTCCTCAAGGGCGCCAAGACCGACACCGACCGCCGCATCACCTACGACCCCGCCACCCGCCCCGAGGTCTCCAACCTCGTCCTGCTCGCCGCCCTCTGCCAGGACCGCGCCCCCGAGGAGGTCGCCGAGGAGATCGGCGACGGCGGCGCCGCCACGCTCAAGCGCACGGTCACCGAGGCCGTCAACGAGCACTTCCGCCCGATCCGCGCCCGCCGCGCCGAACTCGCCGCCGACCGCGGCCACCTCCGCGACGTCCTGCGCACCGGCGCCGAACGCGCCAACCGGATCGCCGACGCCACCCTCGCCGAAGTGCGCGAGGTCATGGGATCGCTGTGAACGCGTCAGGGGCATAACCTCTCGGGGCCGGTCGCGCACCGGCCCCGAGACCACCCCGCCCCCGCGGCCACGCCCCGGAAGGAACCCGGCCATGGACCAGCACCCGACCACCCCCGGCCGAGGACTGACCCGCCCGCCCCACCTCCGCCCCGGGGACCACGTCGCCGTGGTCGCCACCAGCGGCCCCATCGACCCCGGGCGACTCGCCGCCGGCGCCGCCCTCCTGCGCTCCTGGGACCTGCGGGTCACCATCGCCCCGCACGTCCTCGACACCCACCCCGTCCTCGGCCACCTCGCCGGCACCGACGCCGACCGCGCCGCCGACCTCCAGGCCGCCTGGCTCGACCCCACCGTCAACGCCGTCATCTGCGCCCGCGGCGGCTACGGCGTCCACCGCATGGTCGACCTCCTCGACTGGGACGCCCTGCGCACCGCCCCGCCCAAGGTGCTGGTCGGCTACAGCGACGTCTCCTCCCTGCACGAGGCCTTCGCCCGGAACCTCGGCCTCGCCACCCTCTACGGACCGATGAGCGCCACGGCCGCCTTCGTCGAGGACGGCCCCACCGCCGAACACCTGCGCCGCACCCTCTTCGACCCCGCCGCCACGACGGTCCTCACCTCGGCCACCGCCACCCCCCTCGTCCCCGGCCGGGCCCACGGCGTCACCGCCGGCGGCTGCACCCACGTCCTCACCGCCGAACGCGGCACCCCCACCGCCCGCCCCTCCTACGCCGGCAGCATCCTGATCCTCGAGGACGTCAACGAGCACCTCTACCAGCTCGACCGCCTCCTCACCCAGCTGCTGCGCTCCGGCGCCTTCGACGGCGTCACCGGCATCGCCCTCGGCTCCTGGGAGGGCTGCGGCCCGCTCGACCGGGTCCGGGACGTGATGCTCGACCGCCTCGGCCCGCTCGGCATACCGATCGTCTGGGAACTCGGCTTCGGCCACTGCCGCTCCGCGCTGACGGTCCCGCTCGGCGTTCCCGCCCTGCTCGACGCCGACGCCGGCACCCTCACCCTGGACCTCCCCGCCCTCGCCGAACGCTGAGTAGGGTGCGCCCATGAACGCGGACCGCTCCACGGCCCCATCCACCGGGGCCCACCTCGACGCGGACAGCCTCGACGCGGAAAGCCTGACGGCCCTCGCCCTCGGCCTGCTGCGAGGCCCCGGCAGCAACGCCCGCACCATCCTCGGACTCGCCGGCCCGCCCGGCGCCGGCAAGTCCACCCTGGCGCGGCACCTCGTCACCGAGGTCGAGCGCCACGCGGGGCCGGGCAGCGCCGCCTACCTCCCCCTGGACGGTTTCCACCTCTCCGCGGCCCAGCTCGACCGCCTCGGCCTCGGCCACCGCAAGGGCGCACCCGCGACCTTCGACGCCCACGGCTACATCGCCCTGCTGCGCCGGGTCGCGACCGAGCGTTTCCAGGACATCTACGTCCCCGACTTCGACCGCGACCTCGACGAACCGGTCGCCGCCCGGCACGTGGTCCACCCGCACACCCGGCTCGTCATCACCGAGGGCAACTACCTCGCGGCCGCCGACCACCCCTGGCCGGAGGCCCGGCACCTGCTGCGCGAACTCTGGTACATCGACACCGACGACACCGTCCGCGAGGCCCGCCTCCTCGACCGACACCGCGCCGGCGGGCGCGACGAGGCCACCGCCCGCCACTGGGTCACCGGCAACGACCACCCCAACGGCGAGTACGTGAAGGCCGGCCGGGCGGTCTGCACCCGCATCGTCCGAGTAGACCGTTTGCCTTCGCCTCCGAATGGGCGTAGTGTTTCCTAGTCGCTCGGCTGGGAGCACCGGACACGCGTCTGCGCGGACGGTCCCGGGGCGGCCAATCCTCTGAAACACCACCTCTTCCCGGTTACGGGCCGAGGCGCTTCGTTGTCTTTTCGAGGCGTTCCGGCTCAGGGTTTATTTGTCGTGCCTGTTTTCGGGGATTGCGGCCGGATTCGCTTTTCGGAGCGGGGATCGGCTAGAGTTTGAAACGTCGGACGGGGCGTCAAGCCGCAGAAGAC
>NZ_JBEOSF010000059.1:0-41253 GCF_040302725.1 Kitasatospora sp. NPDC097605
CCGAGTCCTGGCTGTCGGCCGCCTCCTTCCAGGAGACGACCCGGGTCCTCACCGACGCGGCGATCCACGCCAAGTCGGACCCGCTGCTGGGCCCGCCCGTGGCGTCACCGCTTCATGTAGACGCTGTCCATGAAGTCGACGATCTGCTGGTCCGTCAGGCGCTGGCCCTCGCGGTGGCCCATTGCCAGGTCGGCCTCGCTGATCATGCCGACCAGCCGGTCGCCGTCGATCACCGGGATGCGGCGGATCTGGTGCTGCTCCATCTTCTGCAGCACGGCGTCGATGCCGTCGCCGGCCCGGACGCAGTGCAGATGGCCGCCCAGCTCCGAGGCCTTCGTGGCGGCCGGGTCCCGCCCCTCCGCGATACATCGCACGATGATGTCGCGGTCGGTGATGATGCCCTTCAGTTTCTGGTCGTCGCCGCAGATCGGCAGGGCGCCGACGCCCATGTCGCGCATCATCCGGGCGGCGTCGGCGAGGCTCTGGTCGGCGCCGATGCACTGGGCGCCGGGATGCATGATGTCTCGGGCAGTGGTCACGGGGCTCCTCCTCAGGGTTCTCCCCCCGAGCACCGGATGGTCCGGTCCTCCCACGCTATGCACGCCGCCGACGGTCCGCGAGCGCATCGCGCCCGGAGCTACCCCCGCGGTCACCGCCGGCCCGGGCCGCGGGCCGCTGCCGGGAGCGCGGTGCGGGCCGATACTGGGGACGTGACGGAGGAGTTCACCGAGGCGCCCGGCGCGGCGGCGACGGCCCCGGGCGACCTGGTCGACGAGGCGGTGCGGGTGCGGCCCGCGACAGCGCTGCGCCCGTACGTGGCCTGGTACTCGGGCTACCGGCAGCGCGGCCTGCCGCCGGCCCTGCACCGGGGCCTGCCGTCGCCGTACCTGACCTTCATCCTGACCCTGGACGAACCGCTCACCATGGCCGGCCACCCCGACCCGGCGCAGCCGCCCGGCCGGTACGCCACCCTGCTCGGCGGTCTGCACACGGCGCCGGCGCTAATCAGCCACCGGGGGCGGCAGTCCGGGATCCAGCTCGCCGTCCACCCGCTGGCGGCGCGGGCCTTGTTCGGCCTGCCGGCCGGGGAGCTGTCCGGCGTGGACGTCCCGGCCGAGGCGGTGCTCGGCACGGTGGCCGCCCGTCTCCAGGAGGAGCTGCGGGAGGCCCGCGACTGGCCGGAGCGGTTCGCGGCGCTGGACGGCGCGCTCCTGCGGCTCGCGCACCCGTCCGGCCAGGTGCCGCCGGAGGTGGTGCAGGCCTGGAACGCGCTGCGGCGCAGCGGCGGGGCCCTGCCGGTGGCCGCGCTCGCCTGGGAGACCGGGTGGAGCGGACGGCACCTGCAGGACCGGTTCCGCCGGGAGACCGGCCTCACGCCGAAGGCCGCCGCCCGGGTCATCCGCTTCGACCGGGCCCGCCGGCTGCTGGCCGCGCCCGGCCCGGCGCCCCGGCTGGCGGAGCTCGCGGCGCGCTGCGGCTACGCCGACCAGGCCCACCTGGCCCGCGAGTTCCGCGCGCTGGCCGGGTGCGCGCCGAGTACCTGGCTGGCCGAGGAGGGGCCGGACGCGGCGAAGTTCCGAAACGTTCAAGGCGGGGCCGGCGGGCCCGCGCCAGAGTGGGGGGCATGACGGCGGTCCGGCCCGGTGCCCGTCCGGGGAACGGCCGCCACCACCTGGAGGAGGTACCCCGCCATGGACACCGACACCGACACCGACCGCGCGGAGCGTGGCACGACGCCCGCGCCGCAGGTCTGGCCGAGTCTGCGCGCCCGCGACGCCCGCGCACTGATCCGCTTCCTGGCGGAGGCGTTCGGCTTCCAGGAAGTCGTCGCCTACGGCGAGGGCGGGTTCGTGGCCCACGCGGAACTGGCCTGGCCGGAGGGCGGCGGGGTGATGCTGGGCTCCGACCGCCCGACACCCGAGGGCGGCGAGCCCTGGCCGGGCGGCCCCGGGACGTTCACCGCGTACGTGGTCACGGCGGACCCGGACGCCCTGCACGCGCGGGCCATCGCCGCCGGGGCCCGGATCACCACCGCGCCGTATGACACCGACTACGGCTCGCGCGACTTCGCCGCCGCCGACCCGGAGGGCAACCACTGGTACTTCGGCACCTACCCGGGCGCGCCACGGCCCCCGGCGGGCTGAGCCGTGCGCCCCGCCGGCACGGCGGCCCGGGAGGCGCGGCGGGCCGTGGAGGCGCGGCGGGCCGTGGAGCGGCTGCGGGCCGTCTGCCTCGCCCTGCCCGAGGCGGCGGAGCGGGTCAGCCACGGCGAGCCGACCTGGTTCGCCAGCGCCGGCCGCCGGGCGCGGGTGTTCGTGATGCTCGCCGACCACCACCACGACGACCGCCTCGCGTTCTGGTGTCCGGCGGCGGCCGGCGCGCAGGAGTTCCTGGTCGCCGAGGAGCCGGAACGGTTCTTCCGCCCGCCGTACGTCGGCCACCGGGGCTGGGTGGGCGTGCGCCTCGACGTGGCGCCGCTCGACTGGGAACGGATCGAGGACCTGGTCGCGGACGCCCACGCCCTGGTGACCGGGCGGGCGCCTTGACGGAATTTTTAGGTCGGATGACCTATTTTTTCCTCCATGAGCACCCCGGAAGCTGTCTTCGCACCCGACGCCCTCGACACCCTCGACACCCTCGACGCCCTCACCCACGACCCGCAGGGACCGGTCCTGCTGGTCGGCGGCTACGGGACGGTCGGCACCGAACTCGCCCGGCTGGTGGCGGCCGAGCACCCCGTCCTGCTCACCGGCCGCTCCGAGCAGCGGGGCGCGGCACTCGTCCGCGAGCTCGGCGGAGCCCCGCACGCCGCCGTCCGCCGCTGGGACCTCGCCGACCCGGCGCCGTTCGCGGCGGCCGTGCGGGCCGTCGTCGCCGTGGTCAACGACCCGGACGACCGGGTGCTGCGGGCGGCCGCCGCCGGCGGGGTGCCGTACGCGGACGTCACCCGCTGGACCGCCCGGCTCCAGCGGGCCGCCACCGTGGCCGCCCTGCTGCGCCCCGCCGCGCCGGTGCTGCTCTCCTCCGCCTGGATGGGCGGGGTCGTCAGCCTGGTCGCCGCCGCGCTGGCGGAGCGGCTCGGCGGGGCCGACCGGGTCGAGACGGCGATCCGCTGGGACCTCGCCGACCGGGCCGGCGCGGACTCCGTCGAGTTCATGGACCGGCTGGGGCTGGACTACGAGGTGATCCGCGAGGGCCGCCGCGGCACGGTCGCCCCGCTGAGCGACGCCGGCACCGTGCGGATCGGCGAGCACCCCACCCGGGTCGCCCGGATCGACACGCCCGAGCAGTTCACCCTGCCGCTGACCCTCGGCACCGGCACCGCCACCACCCGGATCGGCTTCAGCTCCGGCCTCAGCACCCGGGCCCTGCTGGCCGCCAAGCACACCGGGTTCTTCCGCTGGGGCCGGGGCGAGCGCTGGCAGTCCGCCCGCCGCGCCCTGCTCTACTCCCCCGGCGAGGGCGGCACCGCGCTGCTGCGGATCGACGTCACGCACGGCGGGCGCACCCTGTCCGCCGTCGTCGCGGACCGCGCCGGCCAGGCCCACCTCACCGCCGTCGGCGGGCTGCTCGCCCTGCGCCGCACCCTCGGCACCGACGGCTCGGCCCCGGCCCCGGCCGGCGTCTCCTTCCCGGAACAGGCACCCCGCCCCGCCACGATCCTGCCCGCCCTCACCGCCCTCGGCGTCACGGTCGACATCCGCCCCGCCACAGGCTTGGATGCTGCCGCATGAGCACCACACCCATCCCCGGCGCCGAACCCCCGGCCCAGCCACACGGCCGGGAGGAGGCGGACCGGCCGGCAGCCGCCCCGTCCACCCCGGGCGCATCCCCCGCGCGGGCACGCGGGCGGAAGGGAGCGGAACTGCCGGATCCCACCCCGGCCACCCCCGAGACGCCCGCAGCACAGAAGCGCGCTGAGCCGACCGGCCCCGCCGCGCCGGAGGACCCCAGCACGCCCCCGGCGCCGGCGCCCGGGCCGAAGGGGGCGGAGCGTGCCGCCCCCACCGCGCCCGAAGACCCCGGCGCATCCCCCTCCCCGATGCACGAGCCGAAGGGACCCGAGCGGTGGGAGGCGCCGCCGTACGCGGCGGCGCACCACGCCGACGCCGTCCCCGGCACGCCTCCCACTCGGACGCGCGGGCGAACGGAGGCGGCGCGAACGGGCCCCGCCGCGCCGGAGGACCCCAGCACGCCCCCGGCGCCGGCGCCCGGGCCGAAGGGGGCGGAACAGCCGGACCCCGCCGCGCCGGAGGGGGCCGGGGCGGGGCCGGCGCGGGGGCGGGGGCGGAAGGGGGCCGAGCGGCGGGAGGCGTTGGTGGATGCGGCGGAGGGGGTGCTGGTCGCCGGGGGTGGTGCGGAGTTGACGATGCGGGCCGTGGCGGCGGCGGCCGGGGTGCGGCTGGGCCATCTCCAGTACTACTTCCCCACCCACGCCGCGCTGGTGGCGGCCGTGCTGGAGCGGGTGCTGCGGCGGTCGGCGGAGCGGCTGGCCCCGCTGCTCGCCCCCGAGGACCCCGGCGCCGCCGACACCGCCGAGGCCGTGGTGGCGGCGCTGCTGGCCGAGCAGGAGGATGCCCGGCTGGTGCGGCTGTTCGCCGAGGTGTGGGCGCTGGCCGCCCGGGAGGCGGCGGTGGCGGACGCCGTCCGCGGGTTCTACGACGACTACCGCGACCAGGTGGCCGCGTTCCTCGCCCGGCGCCGTCCCGAGCTGCCGGAGGCCGAGCGGCGGGCCCGCGCCGGGGTGTTCGTCATGCTGATCGAGGGCGCGTCGCTGTTCCGCTCCGGCGTGGCGGCCGAACGCGCGCCGGCCACCGACGGCGTGCTGCTCCGCACCGCCCTGGGCCTGCTCGGGCCGTGACCGCTCGCGCCCCACCCCCGCCGCGGGCAGACTGGCCGCGACGGACCCGGCCCGGCCGGGACACGCGCAGCCTCGGAGGCGGCGATGCCGCAGATGGTGGTCGACGGGCGCACCCTCGCGCTCTCGCACCTGGACAAGGTGTACTACCCGCAGACCGGCACCCTCAAGGGCGAGGTGCTGCGCTACTACGCCGCCGTCCACACCGCCCTGCTGCCCCACCTGCACGACCGCCCGGTGTCCTTCCTGCGCACCCCGGACGGCGTGGCGGCCGAGGTCTTCATCGCCAAGAACCCGCCCCCGGGAACGCCCCGCTGGGTGCGCACGGTGGAGGTGCCGAGCAGCAGCGGCGAGCTGCGCCAGGTGGTGCTGGAGAACGGCGCCGCCCTGCTCTCGCTGGTGAACCTGGGCTGCCTGGAGCTGCACGTGCCGCAGTGGCACGCCGCCGCGCCCGGGCTGGCGGACCGGCTGGTGCTGGACCTCGACCCGGGCGCGGGGGCGACCGTCCTCACCTGCCGCACGGTGGCCGGGATGCTGCGCGAGCGGCTCGCGGCGGACGGCCTGGAGGCCTGGGTGAAGACCTCCGGCGGCAAGGGCCTGCACCTGCTGGTGCCGCTGGAGCCGACGCCGAGCGCCCGGGTCTCCGCCTACGCCAAGCAGCTGGCAGCCGAGCTGGAGACGGCCCACCCGGACCTGGTCGTGCACACCATGGCGAAGGCCCGCCGCACCGGCCGGGTGCTGGTCGACTGGTCGCAGAACGCGGCGAAGAAGACCACCGCCGCGCCGTACACCGTGCGGGCGCAGCAGCGGCCGACGGTGTCGGCGCCGCTGTCCTGGACGGAGCTGGACGGGGCCCGGTCGGCGGAGGAGCTGGTGTTCACGATCGCCGACGTCCCGGAGCGGCTGGCGGCGCACGGCGACCTGTTCGCGCCCCTCATCGATCCGGCGCGGGCCCGCCCGCTGCCCGCCGCCACGGAGTCCCGCACGCCCCGCGAGGCGCCCCCGCCGGCATCCCGCCCCACCTCCCGTGACTCGGTGGTCCTGGAGCCCCCGGTGGAGGTGATGCGCCCGGCCGCGGTGCCCGCCGTCCCGCCGACGGACGGCCTCGGCGGCTCCGGGGTGGTCTACGAGCTGAAACTGGACGGCTTCCGCTGCGTGGCCTTCGCCCGCGGGCCGGCGCGCCCGCCGTTCCTGCAGTCCCGCTCCGGGCGGGACCTCACCGCCGAGTTCCCGCCGATCGCCGCCGCCGTCGCCCGGCTGCCGGCCGGACTGGTGCTGGACGCGGAGCTGGTCGCCTGGCGCGGCGGGCGGTTCGCCTTCGAGGAGCTGCTGCGGACCCGCCAGGCCCGGGCCGCCGACGACGTGGCGCTCGGGCTGGTCGCCTTCGACGTGCTGGCGCTGCCCGGCCGGGACGTCCGGGGGCTGCCGCTGGCCGACCGGCGGCGCCTGCTGCTGGCCGCGCTGGCCGACGTCCCGCCCCCGGTCCAGGCGGTCCTGGCGACCACCGACCGGACGGAGGCGGTGGCCTGGATGGAACAGCTCGCCGACACCGGGGTGGAGGGGCTGGTCTGCAAGGCGGCCGGCTCGCCGTACCGGGCCCGCGGCGCCGGGCGGGCCTGGGTGAAGTACCGGCGCGGCGACACCGTGGACGCGACCGTGCGCGCCGTCACCGGGCCGCCCACCCGGCCGAGGGCGGTGGTCCTGGAACTGGACGACGGCCGGGTGCTGCTCTCCTCGCCGCCGCTGTCGCCGCCGCAGTCCCGGCAGGTGGCGGAGGCGGCGGCCGGACGGCTCGGCGCGCCCGTGCACGATCCGCAGTACGGCTCCGTCCGGCCGCTCACCACCCCGCTGCGCGCCGAGGTGACCGTGACCGGACGGCCGCCGGCGGCGCTCTTCGTCCGGCTGCGCGGTGACTGAGCCCGCGCCCGCCCACCGGTCCCGCCCACCCGCGCCCGCCCACCCGCACCCGCCCACCGGTCCCGCACGCCGAGGGAGCCCAGCACCATGGAGCACACGCCCGCCCCCGAACCCCGCGACGGCGCGCCCGTCCACGCCGTCGGCCGGATCGGCGTCGACTTCCGCTCCGAGGCCCGCCGCGACGGCTTCCGCCGCCGGCTGGCCGCCGAGGCGGCCCCCGGCGGCCCGCCCCCGGATCCCGGGGACGTCCGGCAGCTGTACGACCACCTCGTCCGCAGCCCCTGGGCCTCCTCCGCGCTGACCTGGACGCTCTCCGTCGGCAGCACCCCGGTCTACGCCCTGGAGGCCGAACCCGCCGTCGCGATGGACTGGGCCGGCCCGCTCCCGGACCCCGGGCCGGCCGGGAGCGACGAGGAACGGCTCGCGCTGCTGCGCCGGATCGCGGCCGCCCCGCCGGTGCACCCCGTGCACCGGGCGCTGCGCGAGGCGCTGCTCGGCCAGTCGCTCCCGGCCGGGGACCCGGGCCGGATCGGCCGGCTCACGGTGCCCGGCCGGCTCACCGAGCGCACCGCGCGGCTGTTCTCCGGCGAGATCGTCCCGGTCGTCCAGGTGGGCACGCTCGGGCTGGCGTGCTGGGCCGAGACCCCGCTCCTCGCCGCCGCCGTGGACGCCGTCGATCCGCGGCCCGACGACCACGGCCGGGTGGCCGGGCACGTCCGCGCGCTGCTCGACAAGGTGTACTTCCAGTTCCGCAACGCGGGCCTGAGCGCCGCCGAGCGGGCACTGAACCACGCCGCGACGGAGTCCTTCCTGACCGGCGGGCTGCTCGGCGAGGGCCCGCTCTCGGCCGGGCTGGTCCCCGGCGGGCCCGAGCACCCCACCGGCGCGCCCGGCCTCTACACGCTGGAGACGATCACCGTCGCCAGGAGCCCGCACTGCCGGGCCGGCTCCGATTGCCGGGATGTGATGATCCGGTTCTCCGACCCGGCCGACGAGCGGCGCGCCGCCGTCACCTACGTCCACACCGTCGACGTCAGCGACCGGCCGCCGGTCACCCTGGCGCCGGTCCACCGCTTCCTCGGCTGACCTCCTCCGGCGCCGTGTGGCGGGAGGGGGCGGCCTCGTGGGCGACCGGCCAGGGCGGGTGCGGGCCCTCGGCGGGGCGGGCGTGCGCGAACTCCGTCACCAGCGCCTCGGTGAAGGCCGGCAGATCGGCCGGCCGCCGGCCGGAGACCAGCACCCCGGGTCCGTCCCGGCAGACGTGGACCGGCTCGTCGACCCAGTAGGCGCCCGCGTTGACCAGGTCGGTGCGGATGCTCGGCCAGGAGGTGAGGGTGCGGCCGCGCACCGCGTCCGCCTCGATCAGCGTCCACGCGCCGTGGCAGATCACCGCGACCGGCCGGCCGGCGGCGGACAGCTCGTGGACGAAGGCGACGGCGGTCCGGTGCAGCCGCAGGATGTCGGGGTTGGCGACGCCGCCCGGCAGGACCAGCGCGTCGTAGTCGGTCGGCTGCGCCACGCCGACCACGTCGTCGACGGCGAAGGTGTCCGCCCGGTCCAGGTACCGGAACGCCTGGACGCGTCCGGGCCGGGTGGACACCAGCCGCGGTGTGCCGCCCGCCTCGGCGACGGCCTGCCAGGTGGAGGTCAGTTCGGACTGCTCGGCGCCCTCGGGCGCGACCAGGAAGGCGACCGTGCGGCCGGTGAGGGCGACGAACTTCACCCGCCTCACCCCGTCCGCCGCCCGGCCCGCACGGCTTCAGCCCGTACGGCGCGCATCGGAGCGGCCACGGCCGAACCCGCCGCCGCCCGTCCGGTCGACCGCGGCCGGCGGCGGGGCCGAACGCACCCGGGCGCGCGGGCAGTCGAGGTGGACGACCAGCTCCAGGTGGTCGATCCGGGCGACCAGTCCGACCGGCACCAGGACCGGGGCGCCCGGCACCCACGGCCTGGTGTCCACCAGCAGGTGGTCCCCGGCGTCCTGGTCGACGCGGCCGAGCGGACCGTCGGTCGCCTCGACGTCATAGCCGACCAGCGTCAGGTCCGCGGCGTGGTGGGAGCCCGGGCGGTACTCCCACAGTTCGGTGGTCATCACATCTCCGGATGGTCCCAGGGCCGTCGCTCCCGGCGGTCCTGACGGTCGCGGCGCTCCTCCCCGGGCCCGCCGCCGTCCGTGGGCTCCCCCGGCCACCCGCGGGTCCGCGGCTCGCGGTACCCGCCGTCCAGCAGGTCGTCCGCCGTTTCCACCCGGCCGCGCCGCCGGCGGCGCAGCACCGCCGAGACCCCGGCCGCCAGCGCGATGCTGCCGACCCACACCACGGCCGTGGCGATCGCCATGGTCACGGTGGGCTTGCGCACCGCGACGCTGAGGCAGATCGCCGACATCACCAGCGCCGTCATCAGCACACCGCCCGGCACCAGGCGGCCGAGGCCGCACAAGACGCGCGCCAACCGGTTCGGCCGTTTCGCTCCCATCGTGCTCAACCGCTGGTCGAGCCGGGTGTCCCGGCGCAGTTCACCCTCGATCTCGGCCAGGAGCCGCCGCTCCCGTCCGCTCAGCGCGGGTCCGTCCATCTCGGTCACCTCCGGCACTTCCGGTGACGTCGTCCTCCCGTCCGGGCGAGTGCCCGGCGGGGTGCGGGCTAACCGCTCCGGCCCGCCGAGGCGGTCGAAGCGGCCGGACGGCGGTCACCGAACGCCCGGGGGCGGGCGAGCAGGCTGTCGTCCAGCGCGCGCAACAGGGCCGCGGGGTCGCGGTGCACCTCGACGGCGCCCGCGGCCCGCAGTTCGGGGGCGGTGGAGCCGGCGCCGAGCACGGCGACGCAGGCCACCCCGGCCCGGCGCGCCGCCCTGACCTCGGGCACGCTGCCGGCGACGAAGACCGCGTGCGCGGGTTCGCCGTCCACCAGGTCGAGCGCGGCCCGGACCGGGTCGCGGCCGGGGTCGGTCACGGTGAGCACGGGGGCTCCGGCCGGTCCGGGGGCGGTCAGCACCACGGTCCAGCCGCGGGCGGCGCACTCGCGCGGAAGCTCGGCGGAACCGTATGGCGTCGCACGCCAATCGGCCCCGAAGAGTGCCGCCGAGATGACCGTCATGGCCCACCGTTCCCGTTCCGCACCACGCACCGGCGCGCCCTTCCAGGTTAGGCCCGCACCCCGGAGCCCGCCCCCCGCCCGGGGCCGGTGCGCGCCCCTACTGGCCGGTCCAGGGGTCGGTGGCCAGGCGGGCGTGCAGGTGCTCGTCGTGGTAGCGGCCGTCGCCGAAGCGGTAGGAGGCCCGCAGGGTGCCTTCGAGCGGGAAGCCGCAGCGTTCGGCGACCCGGCAGGAGGCGGGATTGTCGACGGCGTGCGCGAGTTCGATGCGCCGCGCTCCGGCGGTCTCGAAGCCCCAGCGGGTGATCGCGCGGGTGGCCCGGGTGACGGCGCCCCGGCCGCGGGCGGCCGGCAGCAGCCAGTAGCCGACCATGGCGAGGCCGTCGGCGCGGTCGGTCCAGCGCAGGGCGGCGGTGCCGAGCAGGTCGGCGCCGGCGGGGTCCAGGATCGCGAAGTAGGCGAGGGTGCCGCTCTCCCAGCCGGCGGCCCACTTGTCGATGAACGCCTGGGCCTGTACCGGGTCGGCGGCGCGCAGCGGGTTCCAGAGGGAGATCTCCGGGTCGGCGGCAGCCGCGGCCAGGCTCGCCACCGCACCACCCCTGACCTCGAGTTCCGGCCCCCAGGGGCGCAGCAGGAGGTCGCCCAGGTCGAGCGTGGCCGGGACGAAGGTGGGCTGGGTGATGGATGCGGTGCTCATCCGCTCTTCCTATCTCCCGGTCCTCCCGCCGTGCAACGGAATTGCCGCCGGCGGAAATCCGGTCGGCGCGGCCGCCCCGGCGTGCCACGCCCGGGCCGCGGCCGAACTCGTCACCGCCCGCACCGCCGCCCTGGACCACGAGACCCTGGAGGCCGCCCGCGCCCTGCTGGTCGAGGAGTCCGACGACCTGACCGGGGAGGACTGGGAGCACGGGCTCGGCGGAGTGCCCGTGCGTGGAGAACGTCGTGGTGCGCGGACCGCCGGTCGCGCTGACGCCCTACGGCCCGGTGCTCACTCCGGACGACGAGGGCGAGGTGTTCGTGCTCCCGGGCACGGTGGCGCTGGACCTCGACGGGCAGCTGGAGTGCGACTGGCGCGACGGCGGCCTCTGGTAGCCGGAACCCGGCGGCCGCCGTCGCGCCGGGGCGTCAGATCCGGGCGAGGTAGCCGTTGTCGACCAGCCAGAGCACGTTCAGCCGGGCCGGGCCGTTCGGGACGAGCGCGGCGTCGAGCTGGTACTGCAGGCCGTAGCCGGGCTGGCCGAACCAGGGCGCGATCGGCCCGGCGTGCACCTTGAAGGGCTTCAGGACCTGGTAGTCGTGGTAGTTGCAGCTCGCGGCCGGGTTGCTGTCGAGACTCTGCGGCGGGATCGAGCGATTGGCGTAGGGCAGGCCCTCGGGGGCGAGGAACGCGCCGTACTCGCTGCCGTAGCGGTCGATCCGCTGGTTCGGGTAGAGGGTGATCTCGAACTCGACCGGGGTGCCGTCGGGCAGGGTGACGTAGCCGTCGGCGGGCGGGTAGATCCAGCCCGGGCCGCCGTTGTTGCCGGTGGGGCTGTAGTAGGTGGCGAGGAACTTCTCCTCGTCGAGGCCGCCGGTGCGCCGGTAGCCGACCAGCTCGCGGCCGACCGTGCCGGTGGTCGGCAGGTCGGCGGGGCCGAGCCGGGGGTCGCCGCGGAAGTCCGCCGTGGAGCACTCGCCGGACGGGGTGGCGGCCGTTCCGGCGGCGAGGGCCGGGGCGGTCGGGGCGAGCAGGGCGACGACCGCGGCGAGCGGCACGGCGAGCAGGCGAAGGCGCACGTTGTCTCCGTCGTGAGGTGGTGGGGTGGTGGGGTGGTGAAGCGCGGCCGGAGCGTGATCGGCCGCCCTCCGTGCCCGGTCCGGCACCAGGCAAGCGGATCATCTGATTGATCGTCAACCACCGTGGTCCGCAACGGGTCCGGATCCCCCGGATTCGGCCAACCGCGCACGCCGGACACCGGGGGGCGCGCACACTGGAGGGTCACGCCCCCAGCCTTGGACCCCGCACAGCCGCCGCAACCAGCGGCGGACCGTGACGGAGCCACCGCACCAACGCATCAGTTCCATTGACAGCCCGTCGGACCGGCCCGATCCTCGCCGGTACGGCCCGGCCACCGGCCACGGCCGCTCGACGACCGGGGGTGGTCAGCGATGACGGACCAGTGCGCCGCTCGGCAGATGCCGACGTCGGTCCGGCGGGCGGTGGTGTGCGTGTGGATCCACGCCGGCCTCAGCGGCTGCTCGGGCCTCCTGCTGCTCGGGGCCCTCGGCCGGAACCAGGGCGACGAGGTCGCGCTGGCGCGCTTCGTCGCGATGGCCTCCGTGCTGGTCGCCCTGCTGCTCGGCACCTGTGCCGGCCTCGCCTCCCGCCGGGCCGGCTGGACCAGGACGACGGTGGCCGTCATCGAGGCGCTGTGGGTCGCCGTCGGCGCGCTGCTGGTGGCCACCGGCTCCTTCGCCGCCCTGACCGGCATCGCCCTCGCCGGATTCGTCCTGCGGGCGTTCCTGTCCGCCGACGGGCGTGCCTGGTTCAGCGATTAGGGCACGCCCGTCAGGGCCGGGACCGGGGCCGGGACCGGGGTCAGACCCGGGTGCTCGGGGCCAGGCGGCCGACGAGGTGCAGCAGGCGGTCCAGGGCGTCGCGGGAGTTGGGCTCGGTCAGGTTGACCATCAGCCGGAAGGTCGCCCGCAGCAGGGCGGGGCTGCCCAGCCCGGCCGCGCCGGCGGCGCCCACCAGGCGCGGGCGGCTCAGCGCCGCGGCGGCGAGCCGGCCGAGCGCGAAGTAGCCGTCGTAGGCGGCGCGCAGTGCCTGCGGGTAGGCGCGCAGGGCCAGGTCCCGGCCGCGGTCGGTGCGCCGGGCGAGGGCCTGGACGATCGCCTCGGCGGCGTAGCGGCCGGACTCCATCGCGTAGGCGATGCCCTCGCCGGTGGCCGGGCTGACCGTGCCGCCGGCGTCGCCGACCAGCAACAGGCCGTCGGCGTAGTGGGGTTGCCGGTTGAGGCCCATCGGGAGGGCGGAGCCGCGGATCGGCTCGGTGACGGCCTCGGGGTGGTAGCCGTACTCGGCGGGCAGGTCGTCGCACCAGCGGCGGAGCAGCTGGCGCCAGTCCACCTCGTGGGGCACCGCGCCGGTGTCGACCACGCCGAGGCCGACGTTGGCGGTGCCGTCGCCCATGCCGAACACCCAGGCGTAGCCGGGCAGCAGGCGGTGGGCCGGGTCGGTGGGATCGCGCAGGTCGAGCCAGGCCTCCAGGTAGCGGTCCTCGTGGCGCGGGGTGGTGAAGTAGGTGCGGTAGGCGACGCCCATCGCGCGGTCGGTGCGGCGGTAGCGCCGCATCGCCAGGGAGAGCCGGGTGGAGTTGCCGTCGGCGGCGACCACCAGGGGCGCGCGGTAGGTGACGGGCCGGCGCTCCTCGCCGAGCCGGGCGGTGACCCCGGTGATCCGGCCGGTCCGCTCGTCGACCACCGGGCCGGCGACGTTGGCCCGCTCCACCAGCCGGGCGCCGGCCGCGGCGGCGCGGCGGGCGAGCAGTTCGTCGAAGTCGGCGCGGCGGCGGACCAGTCCGAAGCCCGGGAAGGCCGACAGCTCGGGCCAGTCGAGTTCCACCCGGCGTCCGCCCGCGACGATCCGCAGGCCGCGGTTGTGCAGCCAGCCGGCGGATTCCGAGACGTCGATGCCGAGGTCGATCAACTGCCGCACGGCGCGGGGGGTCAGGCCGTCGCCGCAGACCTTCTCGCGCGGGAAGGCGGACTTCTCCAGCAGGAGGACGTCCAGGCCGGTGCGGGCCAGGTGGTAGGCGGCGGTGGAGCCGGCCGGGCCCGCGCCGACCACGATCACATCGGCCTCCGCCACGCCGTCGCCGGACGCGTCGGCGGCGGCGGACGGCTCCACGCCGCCGACCGGGTCGGCGCCGCCGGGAGCCCGGGCGGGGTCCGGCTGGGCGGGGCGGGTGGACGACTGCTGTGCTGGGCCGGGCATGCGACGCTCCCACGGTGTCGGTCCTGCGGCGGACTCGGCGAATTCGGCGGACACAGACGATATGGACCGCGAACGCCCCGTCGAACCCGACACGCGGGCATCGGGCGCCCCGTCCGGCTCCGCCGACCCGATCCGGCGCACGGGTCTCTCACATCCGAGTGACCGAATCGTTGCGGTGGACTTGTCGGACAATCGGCTCTGCTCCATCGCAATGCGGCCAAACCCTCCTTGCGAGGCCGGACCCGCTGCGGGATTTTGATGCGTCTCGTCCGCCGACCGCCGTCGGCCGAGGGCTCCCACACCTCCCGCGCGGTCCCCCGGGACCGCCGATCCCCGTTGGACACAGCCATGCGCATTCACTCCACCGCGGCGAAATCCCTGGTCGCCGTTCCCACCATCGCCGCTCTGCTGCTCGCCGCCCCCGCCGCCGAGGCCGCGAAGGGCAACAACGGCACCGTCAAGATCCACGACTCCTCGACGGGCGAGGAGCCCCGGGAGAACGAGCCCAAGGTCTGCACCTTCTACCTGGACTCCTTCGGCTTCGACGCGGGCCAGGACATCGTCTGGACCATCGCCCGGATGCACGGCGACAAGGAGACCGCCGTCGTGTACGGCGACCTCCCGGTGGACGGCAAGGGCCACGTCCGGACCGAGGACATCAACCTGCCGGACGGCCAGTACAAGCTGTACTGGGAGGCGATCGAGCTGAAGGACGGCAAGCTGCCGACCCCGCCGCCGAAGCCCAACCACCCAAAGCAGAAGGTGTTCAAGGTGGCCTGCGGGGGCACCCCGACGCCGAGCGCCACCCCGACGCCGACGCCGACGCCGACCAGGACGACCCCGGTTCCGCCGCCGCCGACTCCCAGCACCACGCCGACCAGCACGCCGACCACCACCCCGTCGACGACGCCGAGCACGACGCCCAGTGCCACGCCCACGGTGACCCCGAGCGTGACCCCCAGCGCGACGCAGACGCCGACCCCGACCGCGACGCCGCCGAACCCGACGGTCCCGCCGACTGTTCCGCCGACCGTCGTGCCGACCGTCTCGCCGAGCGGGGTCCCCTCGCCCACGCCGAGCACCACCCCGTCCGCGACCCCCTCGGGCACCCCGAGCGTCACCCCGGCCCCGTCCGCCACCGGTTCGGCGAGCCCGTCGGCCTCCGCCACGCCGAGCGGCCAGGCCCCCGCGCCGGCCCAGAGCGGCCAGGCCCCCAAGCCGACCGCGACCGTCCCGGTGCACACCGCGCCCCCCGGGACCGTGATCGACCCGCAGAACCCGCTGATCATGCCGGCCGAGGTCAGCGTGCCCACCCCGATCGCCGGTGCCGCCCCGGTCGGCAAGGACCTCGCGTCCACCGGTAGCGACGGCAGCACCCTGCTGATGGCCGGCGCGGGCACCGTCCTGCTGCTCGGCGGCGCCGGCGCCGTCGTCTACACCCGCCGCCGCCGCTCCTCCTGATCCTTCCGGAGCCCGGGCACGCCAACGGGCCGGCGACCTTCCGAGGTCGCCGGCCCGTTCGCCCGTCCCGCCCGCCCCTGCGCTCACCGGAGTGCGCTCAGGGCGTGATCGCCAGTTCCACGTAGGCGGCCAGGATGGCCAGGTGCACCGCGCCCTGGAGCGGGGTGGCCCGGCGCGGGATGACCGTCAGCGTGCCGACCACGATGGTCAGCGTGAGCAGCACCAGGTGGGAGGAGTCCAGGCCGAGCACCAGCGGCCCGGAGAGCCAGTACGAGGCGACGGCGACGGCCGGGATGGTCAGGCCGATGCTCGCCAGCGCCGAGCCGAGCGCCAGGTTGAGGCTGGTCTGCACCCGGTTGCGCCGGGCCGCGCGCAGGGCGGCGATGGTCTCCGGCAGCAGGACCAGCAGGGCGATCACCACACCGACCACCGAGTTCGGCAGCCCGGCCGACTGGACGGCCGACTCGATGGTCGGCGAGACGCCCTTGGCCAGGCCGACCACCGACACCAGCGCCACACCGAGCAGGACCAGGCTGACGAGGGTGGCCCGGCGGGTCGGCGGCGCCGCGTGGTCCTCCTCCTCGACCACCTTGCCCTCCGCGGTGACCGGCAGGAAGTACTCCCGGTGGCGGACCGCCAGGGTCGCCACGAACAGGCCGTACAGCACCAGCGAGGCGGCGGCCGCGAAGGCCAGCTGGGCGGGCGAGAACTGCGGGCCGGGCGAGGTGGTGGTGAAGGTCGGCAGGACCAGGCTCAGGGTGGCGAGGGTGCCGATGCAGGCCAGCGCCGCGCCTGTGCCCTCGGCGTTGAAGACCGCCACCCGGTGCTTGCTGGCCGCCACCACGATGGACAGGCCGAGGATGCCGTTGCAGGTGATCATCACGGCGGCGAACACGGTGTCCCGGGCGAGCGTCGACGCCTTGTCGCCTCCGTCGGCCATCAGGGTCACGATCAGCGCGACCTCGATCACCGTCACCGCGACCGCCAGCACCAGGGAACCGAACGGCTCCCCCACCTTGTGGGCGATCACCTCCGCGTGGTGCACGGCGGCGAGCACCGCGCCCGCCAGGAACAGTGACACCACGCCCACCACCCAGCCGGGGAGTTCGCGGTGCCAGGTCAGGGCCAGGACGGCGAAGGCCAGCAGGGGCACGACGACGGTCCACTGCGAGACGACTGGTCGGAGCTTGGTGAACATGCCGCCGAGCATCCCATCCGGAAGCACAGGTTCCGCGGCGACGCCACCGGGGAGGCGGCGGATGTGGCCGACCTCATGACCCGGCCACCGTACTCCCGCCGTACGCCGCGAGGTAGGCGAGGAACCTGCTGACGTGCGGTTTCACCCGATCGGGGACGCCGCCGGCATCGGCCACGGTCTTGTCGCTCGTCCGGTAGCCGGCCGTCACCAGGGCGGGCAGCTCGGCGGAGGGGTAGCCGCGCTGCTTGAAGCGCTGGGCGAGCCAGCAGACGTAGCCGCCCATCGCGGCGATCGCGTCGTCGGGGTCCATGTAGTCCTTGACGCCGTCGTGGTCGCCGTCCTGCGCCCAGGCATTGAAGACGGTGGGCGTCCACATCGCCACGCCGTACTCCCCGCTCCTGGTGTCGGCGGCGGCCACGTCGAAATGGGACTCGGTCTTGATCATCGCGGCCAGCAGCACCGGGGTGACCTCGGGCTCGGGGCAGCGGCGGGCCGCGTCGTCGATCGGGCCGCGCAGCGCGGCCGGGACGTCGGCGTCGGGCGGGATCGCGCCGACCCGCACCGTGCCCCGCGCGGCCGCGGCCGGCCTCGACCCGCCGGGGACCGAGCCGCCGGGGAGCGACCCGCCGAGGACCGGCGCGCCGGACACGACCGGCTCCGGCGCGCCGGTGAGCGCGAGCAGGACCGCCGCCCCGGTGAGCCCCGCCGTCACGCCGACGGCAGTGCGCCGGTGCCGCAGCCGGACCGGGTGCCGGGCCGGGTGCCGGGCGGCCGGGCCTTCGCCGAGCGCGTCGGCGAGCAGCGCCGCGAGGTCCACCTCCGCGCGCCGCCGCCGGTCGGCCGCCAGGCAGGCGGTGACCAGCGGTCGCCACCGCTCGGGCAGCGCGGCGTCCAGGCGCAGCGGCGCGCTGCCGCGCGCGTACGCCAGGGCGGCGAGCGAGCGGGCGCGGGCGGTGGCGCCGAGGAACGGGTGCAGGCCGCCGGTCAGCAGCTGATGGGCGAGCACGCCGAAGGCCCACAGGTCCGCGCTCGGGCGCAGGGCCACGCCGTGGGTGCCGGTCCGCTGGGACCACCACTCGGGCGGCACGTGGTCGGGCGAGCCGAGCGGCGGGGCGTAGGCGTGGGTGCCGTCCAGTTCGGCGGTCAGGCCGAAGTCGGCGAGCTTGGCGGTGCCGTCGGGCATGAGCAGGACGTTGGCGGGCTTGAGGTCGCCGTGCACCCAGCCGGCGGTGTGCATGTGGCGCAGCCCGGCGGCGACCTCGGCGAGGATCCGGCCGGCGTCCGGGACGGGCTCCGGCGGCCGGCTGCCGGCCAGCACGTCCTGGAGGCTGCGCGCGGCACGCTCCATCACCAGGGCGAGCGCGCCGTCCAGGGCGGGGCGGGCCGGGTCGGCGAGGGCGACCACGGCGAGGGTGCGGATCAGGTGGGGGTGGTCGGCGCGGCGGCTGAACCGCAGCTCGCGGCGGGCGAGCTGGAGCATGGTGTCGCGCTGGCCGGGGCTGAGCCGGCCGGGGTGGAGGAACTTGACGGCCGCCTCGCGGGGCCCGGCGCCGGGCGTGTCGCCGCCGGGGTCCGCCGGGTCGCGCCGGGCGGCGTGCACGCTGCCCCAGGCGCCCGCGCCGATCCGCTCGCCCACCCGGTACCCGGCGACCGGGTAGCCGGGCGGCACCTCGAACCCGGGCTCGCCGTCCGCCCCGCCGTCCGGCGGCCCGGGGCTGTGCGGCTGCCGGGTCACCCGCCGGGCCGGGACGGGAGCAGCGCCAGGTGCTCCTCCCGGACGAGGTCGAACCGCAGGGCCAGCGCGACGAGTTCCTCCCGCTTGCCGCCCGGCTCGCCCGCCTCCACCGGGTCGCGCAGCCGGAGCTTGCTGCCGACCAGGTAGTCGATGTGGTAGTTGACCGCCGAGCGGCTGAGGTCACGGCAGGACGGCAGGCCGCGCAGCCGCGCGACCACGTCGGTGGCGCCGGGGACGACCGCCGCGGAGGGCGAGCGCAGCCGCGGCTCGCAGAGCGCGAGCAGCACGAGGAAGTACTTGGCGGTCGGGTCCAGGGCGAACGGGCTGACGGTGCGCTCGCCGTCCACCCCGACGGAATCGGCCGCGGCCGCCGAGGCGGCCGACTCGCAGGTCAGGTAGGCGTGTTGCGGCGCGAAGACCTTGAACGCCGCAGGTTCGCCGTGAGCGGGCAGCAGCACCCGGGAGATCTCGAAGGGGACGGGCGCGCCGAGCCGGCCGGGCGCGACCTTGACGTGCTCCCCGGCGCCTTCGAGGTTCTCCACGACATAGGTGGCGGTGGTGCTGAAGTTGGAGAGCCGCCAGTAGTCCTCGGCGGCGGTGATCTCGCCGGCGCGGCGCGACACGCCCGGGTCGGGGATCGGCACGGCGGGCGGGCGGCCGGGCTCGCCGCGCCCGAACGCGGCGGTGTCGCCCGGCCCGAGGTGCAGCAGGGACGGGCGGGTGGGCGGAGCGCCGCGCGGCGGCCGCGGCAGTCGGGCGAAGCGGCGGTCCGGCGGGGTCTGCGGACGGGGGTCGGGCAACTGCACGATGACCGTGGCCATCCGGGTCACCTCCGTGGGTCGGCCCGATCGTAGCCGTCCGAACCACCCGGCAGCGGCAGGCCACCCGGACGAGTGAACGCCGCGCCACCGTGGGCGAGTTGCCCGCCGGTGCCGCTCCGCTCCGGCGCGCCGCCCGGCCGACACCTGAGGGTAACCGCGATGTCACCGGCGGGATCGCAGTACGTAGTTGAACGGTCACCATGAGTGTGATGCAGCACACATAGGGCATGTCCAGGATGTGTGCAAGACTCATCCCACAGAGTGAGATTCCCTTTCTTTCCAAGGAGGTTGACATCATGCGCGCTCGGATCGCAGCTCTGATGCTGGCGGCGGCAGGGATCACGGCGGCCACGGTCCTTCCGGCCGCGGCCGTGACGGCCACCGCCGCGACCACCCCCACGACCGGGACCGGCGCCGTCGCGTGCACGGCGGTGCTGAATCACCCGTGCGTGTGGCAGGAGAACGACGGTGCGGGCGTCGTCGGCATGGCCCAGGTCTCCGCCGACCCGGAGCAGTTGACGGTCGTCCAGGTCGAGGTGCGCACCCAGCGCGCCTGGGGCGGCCCGTGGGTGACGGCCGCCTCCGCGACCACCGTCACCCGGGGCTCCGCGACGGCCGTGACGCCGCGCGTGGTCACCCAGGACCTCAGGATGGTGTGCGCCACCGCCGGCCCCGTCCTGGAGGCGGCGCAGCGGGTGACCACCTGTACCAACCCGTTCTGACGCCCCGTCCGGGGACGGGGACCTGAGGGAGCGGTGGCCGGGTCAGCGGCGGCGGCCGTCCAGCCAGGAGGCGAAGGCCTCCAGCGCGGGCGCCGGGTCGCGCCGGCCGACGCCGATCCGGAACCGGTCGGCCGGCGTCGGGGTCAGCTCCGAGCGGAAGACGGAGGCCGGCAGCAGCAGGACGCCGGCCTCCTCGACCAGCCCGGCGCAGAAGGCCTCGACGCCGTCCGCCCCGAGGTAGCGCGGGTAGGCGACGCAGCCGCCGTCCGGGGCGCGCCACTCGAAGAGGTCGTCGTAGCGGGCGAAGAACTCCTCGAAGAGCGGCAGGTTGGCCGCGATGACCGCCCGGTTGCGGGCCAGGATCCGCTCCCGGGCCTTGACCGCGATCCGGGCGAGGACCTCGCTCGGCGCGGCGTTGCAGATGGTGGTGTAGTGCTTGGCGCGCTCCAGGCGGCCGCGCAGTTCCCGGTCGCGGCAGACGATCCAGCCGATCCGGAGGCCCGGCAGGCCGAGCGACTTGGAGGTGACGTCGAGCGAGAGGGCGCGCGCGGAGAGGTCCGCGGCGCGTGGCAGGGCGCGCGCCGGGTCGCGCTCCAGGCCGCGGTAGACCTCGTCGCTGAACAGGTGGATGCCGCGCTCGTCGCAGAGTTCGGCCAGCCGGACGAAGTCGGCGGCCCCGATCACCTTCCCGGTGGGGTTGTTGGGGAAGTTGACGGACACCACCCGGGTGTCGGGGCGCAGCGCGGCGGTGAGTTCGTCGAGGTCGAGGGCCCAGTCGCGGGCGGGGTCGAGGGCGACGCCGGTGACCTCGCAGAGCGAGAGCGGGACGGTCTCGGCCGACTGGTAGCCGGGTGTGAGCACGACGGCGTGGTCGTCGGGGCCGAGCAGCACCTGCATGGCCAGGTTGAGCCCCTCCTGGGCGCCGCCGAAGCAGATCACGTCCTCGGGGCCGGCCAGCTCGTACATGCCGGCGATCGCTTCCCGCAGGGCCGGGTCGCCGAAGGTCTCGGTGTAGCCGAGGGCGAGGGTGTCCCAGGCCCGCCGGTCCTCGGGGTCCGCCAGGGCGAGCAGCTCGGACATCGCCATGGTCTGCGCGTCGGAGGCGGTCAGGTGGTGGCGGGCGGTGAACTCCCAGCGGGAGAAGTACGTCTCCAGCCGGAAGTCGGGGAGCCTGGTCATGGGGCGGACTGTACGTCCGGATTGATCGTTCCGTCCAGGACCGTGCGCGAGCGGGCGGGCCCGCCCCCGGGGTGCGACGGGGGCGGGCCCCGGGCCCTGAACCACGCTCAGTCGCAGCTGATCGCCAGCAGCCCGACCGTGCAGGTGCGGCTCGCCGTGTCGTCGGCGGACACCGGGTCGGCCGGGGCGCCGGCCGTGCGGGCGGTGGTGAGGGTGAAGGTCCGGCCGAGGTTGACGAGCAGGCCCGCCTGGAGGGTGAGGTGGCGGGTGGTGCTCGCGCCGGCGGCCAGCGGGGCGGTGAGCGCGCAGGTCAGCCGGCCGGCGGAGACGGCGCAGTCCGGGCTGGTCGCGGTGAGCCCGGTCGGCAGGGCGGCCGCGACGGTGGCGGCGGTCGCCTCGCCGGGGCCCTGGTTGGTGAGGGTGAGCGTGTAGTCGACCCGTCCGCCGAGCAGGCCGGACACCGGGGAGGCGGTGAGCGCGACGGCGAGGTCGGCCGTCGGCGCCGGCGGCGGCGGGAAGGCGAGCACCCGCACCGCGCCGCCGTCGAAGTCGGCCAGGTAGCCGCGCCGGCTGTCGGGCGTGAGTGCCAGGGTGAAGGGGCTCGCCCCGACCGGGACGGTGGCGGTGACGGTGCCGCTCGCGGCGTCGATGACGCTGAGCGTGCCGTCGGCGTAGTCGCTCGCGTAGACGGTCCGGCCGTCGGGGGCGACGGCGACCGCGTACGGGTTGGCGCCGACCTGGACGGTCGCGGTCACGGCCAGGGTGGCGGTGTCCACCACGCTGACGGTGGAGTCGCCGCCGTTGCCGGTCCACAGCCGGGAGCCGTCGGGGGCCAGGGCGAGGCCGAAGACGCCGTGGCCGACGGGTATCGAGGCGCTCACTCTGCCGGTGGCGGTGTCGAGCACGTCGATCCGCCGCGCGCCGGAGGCGGCCACGTACACCCGCCCGCCGTCCGGGGCGACGGCCACGCCGTGCGGCTCGGCGCCGACCGGGACGGTGGCGGCGACGGTGCCGCTCGCGGTGTCGAGCACGCTGAGCGTGCCGGCGCCCGCGTTGGTCACGTACGCGCGGGCGCCGTCGGGGGCGACCGCCACTCCGAAGGCGCCGTCGCCGGCCGGGACGGTGGCGGTGACCGTGCCGCTCGCGGTGTCCACCACGCTGACCGTGCCGGTGAGGTGGTGGGTGAGGTAGGCGCGGCCGCCGTCGGGCGCGAGGGCGAGCGCGTACGAGCCGGTGCCGGCGGTGAAGGTGCCGGTGACCGCGCCGGTGGCGGTGGACAGCACGGTCACGGTGCCGTCGCTCTGGCTGGTCACATAGGCCCGCCCGCCGTCCGGCGCGAGGGCGAGGCCCGCCGGGTACGGCGCGACGGCGATGGTGGCCGTCACCGTGGGCGGCGGCGTGGCGGCCACGGCACCGGCGGGCTGGGCGAGCAGGGCGGCCACGGCCGCGCCGACGGCGGCGAGGGCCGGCCGGCGGCGGCGGGGAGAGGGGTGTGTGGTCAACGGGATCTCCGGAGTCGTCGGTTCGCCGGGCGGCGCGCGGTCGCTTCGAGCGCCCCAGGGGGACCGCTCGGCTCACCCGGCCCACCCGGATCGCCCGAAGCGTAGAAGCCGGGCTGACGAAGCGTCAGGGGATGACCGGGATTGTCGCCAACCGTTCAGGTCCGGTCAATTGGTCCCCATTCGAACCGTCGCCCGGGCCGCCACGACGGAAACGCTCGTTCGGACACCGATCGTTTCCGGCCATTACACTCGTCCGAGGAGACGGAGAGCACGGGAGGAGCGGCGGCGATGGCCGAGGAGGCACGGGCCGAGGTGCCCACCCGGACCCTGGTCGAGGGCATGGTCCGGGCGGACGGCACCATCGACGCCGGCGAGCTGTACGCCGTCGCGGGCGAGCTCGGCATGACCGACCAGCAGGTGCGGCTGTGCGTCAAGCGGATGGCGGCCGACGGCCTGCTCGTCCAGGAGGGCCGGGGCCGGCGCGCCGTGCTGCGGGAGACCGAACACGCCCGGCGGTCCGCGGAACCCGAGGTCGGGTTCGTCCGCCACATGTACGCCCAGGACGCCGGGCTCGCCCCGTGGGACGGCCGCTGGCACCTGGTCGCCTTCGCCGTCCCCGAGTCCGCCCGTACCGCCCGGGACGCCCTGCGGGAAGCGCTGGTCCGGCTCGGCGGCGCGGCCGTCCAGGGCGGCGTCTACGTCAGCGCCAACGACTGGGAGCCCTATGTCGAGGCCGAGGCCGACCGCCTCGGCGTCCGGGACAACGTCACCCTGCTCACCACCACCGACCTGCGCATCGCCGGCGACGACGACCCGGCCGCGCTGGCCCGCCGGCTCTGGCCGCTCGACGACCTCGCCGAGGGCCACCGCCGGCTCGCCGCCCTCGCCGCCGACCGCCTCGCCCGGCTGACCGCCACCGGCCCGGGCGGCGCGCCCAGCCGGGTCGAGCACCTGGCGATCGCCGTCGAACTGGCCGCCGGGTTCACCCGTGCCACCGCGCCCGACCCGCTGCTCCCGCCCGAGCTCCTCCCCCGCCCCTGGCCCGGCGCCGAGGCCCGCGCACTCACCGCCGACTGCTGGCGCCTGCTGCGCCGCGCCGAGCGGCGGGCCTCCGAACCCGGCCCCCGGTTCTTCCGGCGCTACGACGAGGTGATGGCCGAGATCACCGGCGAGCCGCGGACGTCCTGAGCCCGGCGGTCAGCGCTTGACGGCCACGCCGCCGTACATCGCGATGTCCCGGTCGCGGACCGGCGCGGCGCCGGGCTCCGGGTGCCAGTGGTGGACCAGGGTGACGCCCGGGTCCAGCAGGTCGTAGCCGTCGAAGAAGGCGAGCGTCTCGGCGCGGTCCCGGATCTGCAGCGGGATGCCCCGGGCGTTGTACTCGCGGCCCACGCCGCCGACGCCGACCGGGTCGGTGTCGCCGGTGAAGACGGTCAGGGCGAGGAAGCTGCCCGGCGCCAGCCGGTCCATCAGCCGGCGCACGATGCCCTGCGGGTCGTCCTCGTCGAGCACGAAGTGCACGATCGCGATCAGCGAGAGCGCCACCGGCTGCGACAGGTCCAGGACTTCGCGCAGCCGCGGCGCGCCCAGGATCGCGTCGACGTCGCGCAGGTCGGCGTCCAGGTAGGCGGTGCGGCCCTCGGGCCGGCTGGTCATCAGCGCCCGGGCGTGGGTCAGCACGATCGGGTCGTTGTCGACGTACACCACCCGCGACCCGGGCGCCACCTCCTGGGCGATCTCGTGCACGTTCGGGGAGGCGGGAATGCCCGCGCCGATGTCCAGGAACTGCCGCACGCCGTGCTGTTCGGCGAGGTGGCGGACCACCCGCTCCATGAAGCCGCGGGTGGTCCGCATCGAGGTCGGCAGGGCCGGCCAGGCCCGCACGGAGGCGTGCGCGGCGGCCCGGTCCGGCTCGAAGTTGGTCTTGCCGCCGATCAGGTAGTCGTACACCCGCGCCGAGTGCGGGACGTCCATCCGGAGGTCGGCCCCCGTCCAGCCGTCCTCGCCCCGCCCGCCCGTCCGCTCTCCCGACACCTGGTCAGCGCGCGCCATGCCCACCCTCCGTACAGCCCCATTGACGTTCCGTCCGCACCCCGCCGCCGCTCCGCCCGCGTCAACTCCGCGGGCGCGACGCCTTGGTGCGCATGGTAACCGTAACCCGGGGCCCGACGGCCGGTCAGGGCATCAGCTCTGCCCGAACAGCGCGGCGAAGGCTGCCTCCAGACCGCTCACCGCCGCGGCGAGCACCGCGACCGCGCGCAGCGCGTCGGCCGCCGCGCGGACCCGGCGGCGCAGCGGCCCCTCGCGGGGCTCGTCGAGGGCGGTCTCGTCGAGGATGCCGGCCAGCGCGGCGTCGGCGTCCGCGGCGTCCTCCTCCGGTACGGCGTCCGGCTGTTCGGCCCGCAGCCGGGCGAGCTCGGTGCGCAGCGCCTCGGCGGCCGTCCGCAGCCGCTCGGGGCCGGCCGGGGCGGCGGGCCCGGCCGCCTCGGCGCCGATCGAGACGGTGGCGCCCCGGCCGCCGGCGACATGGCCGCGCACGGTGGAGCCGACCACCTGGACGCCGCCGTCGTTGTGGTTGCCGCCCGGTGGCTGCTGCTCCGTCATGAGGCCTTCCCCTTCGGCAGGTTGACGTTCGCGCCGGCTCCGCCCGCGACCGGGCCGTGCACGGTGGAGTTGACCACCTGGACGCCTCCGTTGTTGACGTTGGTGATGCTCTGGGCCTGCTCCTCGAAGGCCGCGCTGTCGTAGCCGCGTGCCCGCAGTTCGTCACCGACCGCGCTGAACACCCGCTGGGCGACGGTGTTGAGGAACCGCTGGACGTCGTGCGCCTGGAAGATGTTCTGGTACTCGCCGCCGGCGCCGAGTTCACGCACGCTGAGCCGGGGCGCGTAGTCGACGGCGTAGCCGGCCCGGGTGAGGTGGCGGTAGCGGCGGCGCAGTTGGGCCGCCCGGCTGCGCGAGGTCCGGACCGCCGCCAGCTGGCCGACGGCGATCCCGACGTCCCCGCCGAGCCGGCGGGCGGCCCAGCCGAGCGCGTTCGCCGCGTGGGCGAGGCCGGAGCGCCGCCCGAGCAGGTCGACCACGTGGTAGGCCTGCGCGACCGGCTCCAGCACGTAGGGCAGCCACTCCAGGTAGAGCAGTCCGCCGCGGGTGGTGGCGCGGACCAGGACGGTGATCACCACCTCCTCCTGCCAGGAGCCGACCCGGACCGCCAGGTAGTGGCGCAGCCGCTCGTGGCCGGTGCGGCTCAGCAGGTCGGCCCAGGCGGGTTCGAGCAGCACCTGGTCGCCGGCCCGGCCGGACATCGCGCCGAGCCAGCCCGCCGGGTCGTCGCCGCGCAGGCTGGGCCGGAACACCCGGTCGGTGACGGAGAGTCCGCGCAACGGGTCCTCGGGGTAGCGCGGGTCCTGGGCGAGCGCGCGGACCCGCTGGGCGATCGTGCGGTAGAGCACGGTGGCGTCGATCGGTTCGGGCGCGCGCCCCTGGGCGGCCCGTTCGCCGGAGGGGCGCAGCTCGAAGGTCATCCGCCAGGTGCGCCCGGCGCGGCCGAGGCCGACCAGCGGCGCCTGCCGGCGGTAGAGCAGCTCGGGCCCGCTCTGCTGCTCGCGCAGCCGCTCGTACAGCCAGGCGGCCCGGGCGCCGTGCGGCTCCGGGGGCGGCGCGGGGGCGCCGCCGGCGTGGCCGAAGGCGGTCAGCCGGCGCCGGATCCGGTACCGGAGGACGGCGGCGGCCAGCCAGAGCAGCAGCAGTTCGAGGACGGCGTACCAGGCGCCGTCGAGCAGCTCCGGGTCGAGGTCCTCCAGCTGGTCCTCCAGGCCGTAGCCGAGGAGGAACACCACCAGGACGACGACGGCGAGGACTTGGCCGAGGGCGGCGAGGACGCCGGCGCCGCGGCCGGTGCGGCGCGGGGAGCGCGGGGCGATCACCAGCCGCTCGACCTCCAGGCCGAGCCGGTGGTCCATCCGGTCGGCGCCGAGGCCGCCGAGCACGCTCAGCAGCAGGACCAGCAGCAGGGCGGTGGTGCCGGCGGCGACGCCGAACAGCGGGAAGCCCAGGGCGAGCACGAGCAGGCAGCCGGCGCCGGTCCAGGCCTCCCAGCGGCGGGCGGTGAGGGCCTCGTGCAGCACCCGGACCAGGTCGGTGCCGGGCGAGGGGGCGGGGATGCGGAAGGACTGCTCGACGAGTTCGCCGATCAGCTCGGCCCGGAAGCGCCGGTCCAGCCAGGCGGCGGCGCAGAGGTAGCGGGTGGCGTCGCCGGGGACGGGGCCGGCCTGGTGGCGGAGGTTCTCGGGGGTCGCCGGCACGGCGGGCCCGACGGGCGGCGGTGCGCCGGCGGGCGGGGCGGCGGCGATCGGCGGCACGTCGGCGGGCGGCGGAGCGGCGGCGGGCGGCGGAGCGGCGGGCGGCGCGGTGAAGGACGGGCCGAGGTAGGTCGGCGTGTCGTGCGTCACGGGCCGGACCGGGCCGAGCGGGATCGACGGAGCCGGCGGATACCCCGGCGGCGGGGTGGACGGGCGTGGCGGTGGATACGGCGGTGGTCCCTGTGACGGCGGTGGCGGTGGGGTGCCACTGTCCATGATGCCCCCATTCCCCGGGCTGGCTTCCCCCGAACAAGCGTGGCCAGTAAAGCAGTTGACCTCTCCGCCGGACAGCCTTCGGACCGCGCCGACCGGTAACGGTTCGGCTCCGCCGCGTGGCGCGTGCAAGAAATTGGAGTTTTGTATTCGTATTCGATAGCTTTCGAACGTGAGGCTGACCAAGAGCACCGACATCGCCCTCCGCATCGCCATGCGGCTGGCCGTCCTCGACGAGGAGGCCAACCCGACCACCCGCGAGGTGGCCGAGGCGGTCGGCGTGCCGTACACCCACGCCGCCAAGGTGGTCAGCCGGCTGCAGCACCTGGGCGTGGTGACGGCGCGGCGCGGTCGCGGCGGGGGCCTGTCCCTCACCACGACCGGTCGCACCGGTTCGCTCGGACTGCTGCTGCGCGAGCTGGAAGGAGTGGGCGATGTGGTCGGCTGCGAGGACGAACCACCTTGCCCGCTGCGGTCGGCCTGCCGGCTGCGCGGGGCACTGCGCACCGCACAGGAGGCGTTCTTCGCCACCCTCGACCCGCTCTCGATCGGCGATCTGGTCACCGCGCCGGCCGGGCCCGTCCTGCTCGGCCTCACCCTGAGACCGGGTCTCGCCCCGAGACCCGAACCCGTCACCGGCCCCACCGGCTGACGCGTCCCGGCACCCCCCAACGCACCACCGCAGTACCGCACCGCACGGCCCCACCGTCGCGCCGCGTCACCTCCCCACGCCGGTCCGCGCATCCGCACGGCCGAAAATACGAATATCAGATTCCAGTTTGGAGCGCATTCGATGCTGTCCGCCAAGTCCGCCGAGGTCGTCGAAGCCACTCTGCCCGTCGTGGGTGGTGCGATCGGCGACATCACGCCGCTCTTCTACGACAAGATGTTCGCCGCCCACCCGGAGCTGCTGCGCGACCTGTTCAACCGGGGCAACCAGGCCAACGGCTCCCAGCGGCAGGCACTCGCGGGCTCGATAGCCGCCTTCGCGACCGCGCTGCTCGCCACTCCGGACAGCCGTCCGGACGCCCTGCTCGCCCGGATCGCCCACAAGCACGTCTCGGTCGGCATCACCGACGAGCAGTACAAGATCGTCCACGAGCACCTGTTCGCCGCCATCGTCGAGGTGCTCGGCGAGGCCGTCACCCCCGAGGTCGCCGCCGCCTGGGACGAGGTCTACTGGCTGATGGCCAACGCGCTGATCGCCATCGAGGACCGCCTGCGCGCCGAATCCGCCGCCGCCCAGAGCCTCGACCCGGCCGACCTGTGGCGCCCCTACACGGTGGTGGCCCGCTACCAGGAGACCGACGACGTCACCACCTACCTGGTCCGCCCGGCCGACGGCAAGCCGCTGCCCGCCGCCAAGCCCGGCCAGTACGTCTCGGTGCGCGCCGAACTCCCGGACGGCGCCCGGCAGATCCGCCAGTACAGCCTCTCCGGCGCCCCCGAGGGCGCGCTCCAGTTCAGCGTGAAGCGCGCCACCGCCGAGGTCCCCGGCGGTCCCGAGGGCGAGGTCTCCAACCACCTCCAGGCGACCCTGCGCGCCGGCGACACCCTCGACATCGCCCCGCCGTTCGGCGATGTCGCGCTCGCCGACGGCGACGGCCCGGTCCTGCTCGCCTCGGCCGGCATCGGCAACACGCCGATGACCGCGATGCTGGCCCACCTCGCCGCCACCGGCTCGACCCGCCGGATCGTCACCGTGCACGGCGACCGCGACCAGCTGTCGCACGCCTTCCGCGCCGACCTCGTCCAGCTGACCGCCACCCTGCCGAACGCCGCCAGCCACGTCTTCTACGAGCGTCCGCTCGGCGCGTGGCCGGCCGAGCGCACCGGCCTGGTCGACCTCTCCTCGGTCGAGGTCCCGGCGGGCACCACCGCCTACCTGTGCGGCCCGCTGCCCTTCCTGCGCGCCGTCCGCGGCCAGCTCCTCGCCGCGGGGGTCCCGGCCGCGGACATCCACTACGAGGTGTTCGGCCCGGACCTCTGGCTCGGCCAGGACGCCTGACCCGACCGGCCCGGCCGCCGTTCGTCGCCCGCCTCAGTGCGGCGGGACGAACGGCGGTTCGGCGGTGACGGTCACCAGCGGCACCCGGCCGAGCTGGGTGCAGAGGAAGGGCTTGCCCTCGGTGCCGGAGCAGGCGTTCCACAGATAGATCCACACTTCGCAGACATCCCCCGCGTCGATGTCGAAGACGACCGGGAAGAGCCGGATTCCGGGGAAGGGCCCGCCGGACATTCCGGTGAGGTCGGCGATCGGAAGGTTCACCGTTTCCCCCGTGCTCGGGGTCATGCCGACCCGGTTCCACAGGGTGATCTCGGTCTTGGCGGTCTGCACCGTGTTGCGGTACACGATCGATCCGGCGCCGCCCCGGGTCTGCAGATTCGGGTCCGCCTCGAAATCGACGATCGAGAATTCCTTCTTTCCAGCGTGCGCGCATCCGGCGGGGTTTTCCAGTAGCATCCGGCTCGACATCGGACCGAGGGCGCGGGAGGACCGTTGCGCGTCGCGTTGTTCGCCACCTGCGTCAACGACGCGCTGCTGCCGTCCACCGCGATCGCCACCGTGCGGCTGCTCGAACGCCTCGGCGTCGAGGTCGACTTCCCGCCCGCGCAGAGCTGTTGCGGTCAGCCGCAGTACAACAGCGGTTACCCGAAGGCCTGCGAACCGCTGGTCCGCCGCACCGTGCGGGCCTTCGCCGGGTACGACCACGTGGTGGCGCCCTCCGGCTCCTGCGTGGCCATGGTGCGCGACGCCCACCCCCGGATCGCCGCCCGCGCCGGCGGCGCACTCACCACCGCTGTCGCCGAGTTGACGCCCCGGGTGCGTGAACTGGCCGAGTTCCTCACCGATGTGCTGGGCGTCGAGGACGTCGGCGCCTGGTTCCCGCACAGGGTCACCTACCACCCCTCCTGCCACGGCCTGCGGCTGCTCGGCCTCGGCGACCGGCCGCTGCGGCTGCTGCGTGCCGTGCGCGGGCTGGAGCTGGTCGAGCTGCCGGGTGCCGAGGAGTGCTGCGGCTTCGGCGGCACCTTCGCCGTGAAGAACCCGGCGGTCTCGGCCGCGATGGCCGCCGACAAGACCGCCAACGCCCTGGCCACCGGCTCCGAGGTGCTGTGCGGCGGCGACAACTCCTGCCTGCTGCACCTCGACGGCACGCTGCGCCGGCAGGGCGCGCCGCTGCGGACGGTCCACCTCGCCGAGATCCTCGCCAGTACCGAGGCCGAGCCCTGGCGGGCGGCGCCGTGAGCGGGACCTTCCTCGGCATGCCCGCCTTCCCGCCGGGCGTCTCCCCGCGGGTCGCCTTCCCGGAGGCCGCCGCCGGGGCCGTGCGGGACGAGCGGCTGCGCGCCAACCTGCGGCACGCCACCCGCACCATCCGGGAGAAGCGGGCCCGCGCCGTCGCCGAACTCGCCGACTGGGCCGAGCTGCGCGCCGCCGCCAAGGCCGTCAAGGACCACACCCTGGGTCAACTCGACCGCTACCTGCTCCAGTTGGAGGAGAAGGTGACCGCCGCCGGCGGCACCGTGCACTGGGCCGCCGACGCCGCCGAGGCCAACCGGATCGTCACCGGGCTGGTCCGGGCCACCGGTGAGCGGGAGGTGGTCAAGGTCAAGTCGATGGCCACCCAGGAGATCGGGCTCAACGAGGCGCTGGCCGAGGCCGGCATCCGCGCCTACGAGACCGATCTCGCCGAGCTGATCGTCCAGTTGGGCGACGACCGGCCCTCCCATCTGCTCGTCCCGGCGATCCACCGCAACCGCGGCGAGATCCGGGAGATCTTCGCCCGCCGGATGGCCGACTGGGGCCGCCCGGCCCCCGACGGGCTCACCGACGCGCCCGGCGAACTCGCCGAGGCGGCCCGGCTGCACCTGCGGGAGAAGTTCCTGCGGGCCCGGGTCGCGGTCTCCGGCGCCAACTTCATGATCGCCGAGACCGGCACCCTGGTGGTCGTCGAGTCCGAGGGCAACGGACGGATGTGCCTGACCCTCCCGCGCACCCTGATCTCGGTGGTCGGCATCGAGAAGGTCCTGCCCAGCCGGCAGGACCTGGAGATCTTCCTGCAACTGCTGCCCCGCTCCGCCACCGCCGAGCGGATGAACCCCTACACCTCGCTGTGGACCGGCACCCACGGCGAGGGTCCGGACGGCGACGGGCCCGAGGAGTTCCACCTCGTCCTGCTCGACAACGGCCGCACCGACGCGCTCGCCGACCGGGTCGGCCGCCAGACGCTGCGCTGCATCCGCTGCTCGGCCTGCCTCAACGTCTGCCCGGTGTACGAGCGGGCCGGCGGACACGCCTACGGCTCGGTCTACCCCGGGCCGATCGGCGCCGTCCTCACCCCCCAACTGCGCGGCACCACCACCCCGTTGGACGCCTCGCTGCCGTTCGCCTCGTCGCTCTGCGGGGCCTGCTACGAGGTCTGCCCGGTCGCCATCGACATCCCCGAGGTGCTGGTCCACCTGCGCGAGCGGGTCACCGGGCAGCGCGGCCACCGGCTGGAGCGCGCCGCGATGGCCGCCGCCACCTACGTCCTCGACCGGCCGGCCCTGCTGCGGGCCGCCGAACGGGCCGCCGCCCGCACCCGCCGGCTCCACCCGCGCCGCCTGCCCGGCCCCGGCAAGGCCTGGACCGACACCCGCGAACTGCCGGCCGTCCCACCCGAACCGTTCCGCGACTGGTGGCGGAGGAATCGCTCATGAACAGCCCGCCGTCCGCCGCCGGCGGCTCGCGAGACCTGGTGCTCGCCCGGATCCGGGCCGCGCTGCGCGGCAGCGGGCCGGACCAGGCGCCCGTGCCGCGCGACTACCTGCGCGCCCACGTCCCCGCCGACGATCCCGAGGCGCTGCTCGACCTGCTGCAGCACAACCTCGCCGACTACCGCGCCCTGGTCCACCGCTGCACCCCCGACCGGCTGCCGCTGCTGCTCGCCGCCCTGTTCGAGGCCCGCGGCACCCGCACCGTGGCCGTCCCGCCCGGCCTGCCGCCCGACTGGCTCGCCGTCACCCGGGCCCGCCCGCTGCCGGACGACGGCCCGGACGGCCCGCTCACCGCCGCCCGGCTGGACACCGTCGACAGCGTGCTCACCGGCTGTGCCCTGGCCATCGCCGAGACCGGCACCCTGGTGCTGGACGCCGGCCCGGCCCAGGGCCGACGGCTGCTCACCCTCGTCCCGGACCACCACGTCTGCGTGGTGCTGGCCCCGGGCCAGGTGGTCGCCTCCGTCCCGCTCGCCCTCCCCCGCCTCGACCCGACCCGCCCGCAGACCTGGATCTCCGGCCCCTCGGCGACCAGCGACATCGAACTCGACCGCGTGGAGGGCGTGCACGGCCCCCGCACCCTGGAGGTCGTCCTGGTGACGGACGGCGGCTGACCGACGGCCGGGCGTCAGAACCCGCTCAGCGCCCGTTCCGCCTCCGCGACCGCCTCGACGGGGTCGGCCGTCTCCAGCAGCACCTCGTAGCCCGGCAGGTCGCGCCGCTCGTACAGCCGGCCCACCTCGTAACAGCCCTCCGGGAGCAGGCCGATCCACACCGGCAGCTTCTTCCCCCTGCCCGACCAGTACTCCGGACCGTCGCTGAAGCACAGCCTGGCGTGGCTGGTGAACGGATGGAACCGGGACAGCGTGCTGCGCCGTGCCTCCCGGACGAGGGGCGCCATGATGGGCGGCACCCAGGTGTCCGTGGAGGTACGGCTCCGCTCGTCCCACGCCTCGGCAACGCGCTCCAGGAACTCCCAGTCCCCCCGCTTCGGCTCGGCGTCCACCCGTTCTCCGCCCATCGGCCCTCCCCTTCGAACCCGTACACCGTTCGCACTCGGTCTGTCACTCCATAACGCCTCAGGCCGGGCGGAGTTCCAGGGTGCAGCACTTGGGGCCGCCGCCGCCCTTGAAGAGTTCGGAGAGGTCGACCGGCACCGGCTCGTAGCCGGCGTCGGCCAGGCGGGCGGCCAGGGACTTCGCCGCCTCCGGGAGCAGCACCCGGCGGCCGTCGGAGACCGCGTTCAGGCCGAACACCTCGGCGTCCTCCCGCTCGGCGAGGACGGCGTCCGGGTAGAGGCTGCGCAGCAGCGCCTGACTGTCGGGGGTGAAGGCCTCCGGGTAGTACATGACCTGGTCGTCGGAGAGCACGGCCAGCGCGGTGTCCAGGTGGTAGAAGCGCGGGTCCACCAGCTCCAGGCCGAGCACCGGCAGGCCGAACACGGCCCGCGCCTCGGCGTGCGCGGCCGGGTCGGTGCGGAAGCCCGAGCCGGCCAGCACCCGGCGGCCGACCAGCAGGTGGTCGCCCTCGCCCTCGTTGACGTGCCGGGCACGCCGCACCTCGCGGTAGCCGCCGGCCCGGAACCAGGCCTGGTGGGCCTCGGACTCGGCGGCCCGCTCGGCGTGCCGGAAGGTCGCCACCAGCACCCGGCCGTCGAGCACGGTCGCGCCGTTGGCCGTGTACACCATGTCCGGCAGGCCCGGCACCGGCTCGATCAGCTCCACGGTGTGGCCGAGTTCCCGGTACAGCGCGCACAGCCGCTCCCACTGGCGGACGGCGAGCGAGGTGTCGGTCGGCTTGGAGGGGTCCATCCAGGGGTTGATCGCGTACTCGACGGTGAAGTAGGTCGGACGGCACATGAGGTAGCGCCGCGGCCTCGCGGTGCGCTCCGGGAAACGGTGGGGCATTGCGGCGACCTCCGCCATCGGGAAGGGACTGCGCTACGGGCGTCTCGCGGCCCACAGGGCGGCTGCCCCGACCGGGCGGTTCGCACACCCGGGATCGGCGGACGAACGGCGCAGTGCCCCGGCGCACGGGGGCGCGGAACCGCACGTGGCCGATCTCACGTACCGCAACCGGTCACCTACGGTGGCGTAGGTCACTTCAGAAGGTGAACTATCTCTGTCATGCCGAACCTCCAGGAGACTCTTGACCTCGATTCGTACGTCGCCCTCGGCGACAGCTTCACCGAGGGGCTGAACGACCCCGCGGCCGACGGCGCCTTCGCCGGCTGGGCCGACCGGCTGGCGGCGCTGCTCGCCGCGGGCCGGCCGCCGGGCGGGTTCCGGTACGCCAACCTCGCGGTGCGCGGCCGGCTGCTGGACCAGATCATGGCCGAGCAGGTGCCGCAGGTCCGCCGCATCCAGCCGGACCTGGTCACCTTCTGCGCCGGCGGCAACGACATCCTGCGGCCCGGCAGCGACCCGGACGAGGTCGCCGAGCGCTTCGAGGCCGCCGTCGCCCAACTCGCCGAATCGGCGGGCACGGTGCTGATCTGCACCGGCTTCGACACCCGCGGTGTGCCGCTGTTCAAGCACCTGCGCGGCAAGATCGCCACCTACAACGGCCACATGCGGGCGGTCGCCGACCGGCACGGCTGCCAGGTGGCCGACCTGTGGTCGCTGCGGGCCGTCCAGGACCGCCGGGCGTGGAGCGAGGACCGGCTGCACCTCTCCCCCGAGGGCCACCAGCGGGTCGCCCTGCTGGCCGCCCGCTCGCTGGGCCTGCGCACCGGGCAGGACCCGGAGGCGCCGTGGCCGTCCGCGCCGGTGCTCTCGCCCGCCGAGCAGCGCCGGGAGAACCTCCAGTGGGCGCGCGAGTACCTGCTGCCCTGGGTCGGCCGCCGGATCCGCGGCGAGTCGTCCGGTGACCACGTCGAGGCCAAGCGGCCCGAGCTGATGCCGCTCTGACGGCCGGTCAGGCGTAGCGCCGCCCGGCCGCCCGCGCGCCCAGGTGGGCGAGGGCGGCCAGGACCGCGCCGACCGGGTACCAGAACAGGTCGGGCGGATTGAAGGTGGAGCCGAGCACCAGCCGGGCGAGCGTGCTGCGCCGGGCGAGGTCGTCGGGGACGCCGGTGAGCTGGCCCAGTTCGACGGCCCAGCTCAGCCCGGTGGCCCAGGCCGCGGCCGCCCACGGCCGCAGGCGCGGCGCGACCAGCACCGCCAGCGCGTACAGCAGCACGGTGTAGAGCGCGTCGCCCGCGTACTTGGCGGCCGCGCCGCCGGCCACCGCCCGCACCCCGAGCCCCGCCACCACGGTCAGCCCGGCCGCCACCGCGGCCGAGCCCCGTACCGCCCACCGCCCCCGAAGATCGTCCATCACGGCACCCTAACCCCGGAACCGTTGCCGGCCCCTTCGGCGTCCCTCCCTGCCGACAGGCCGCGCGGGCGGCCCGGTAGCCTGCTGGCCGGCCCGTACGCGGCCGGGTCCGCGCTGGTCGCGGGCGGGAACGACTCAGAACAGGGCGGGGCGCAGTGACGCAGCTGACCGAGATGGTGATCGGGTCCGGGATACCGGCGGACGCGGCGGGGACCGGGCAGGGGCCCGGGCGGCGGTTCACCGTGGAGGGCTTCGCGCCGGGCCAGGACGGCGGCGCGCGGGCGCGCGGCAAGGCCCTGCGCGCCCGCAGCCCCCGCGAGCGGCACGCCGAGTTCGCCCCGGCCGCCGACCGGCCGACCGCCGTCGAGGCGATCGAGGCCTCCAACGCGGGCCGCCTCACCGAGCTGGTGCCGATCCGGCTGGGCCGGATGGCCGCCACCCCGTTCGCGTTCCTGCGCGGCTCGGCCGGCCTGATGGCCGCCGACCTCGCCGCCACGCCGACCAGCGGCGTCGTCGCCCAGCTGTGCGGCGACGCGCACGCCGCCAACTTCGGCCTGTACGGCGACGCCCGCGGCCGGCTGGTGATGGACATCAACGACTTCGACGAGACCGTGCCCGGCCCGTGGGAGTGGGACCTCAAGCGCCTCGCGGCGAGCCTGGTGCTGGCCGGCCGGGAGGTCGGCGCGGACGAGGACACCGCCCGCCGGGCCGCCTTCGACGCGGTCGGCGCGTACCGCCGCACCATGCGCACGCTGGCGAAGCTGTCGGCGCTGGACGCCTGGAACGCCGTCGCGGACGAGCAGCTGGTCTCCTTCGCCCAGGCGCACGACCTCGCCGAGGTGCTGGAGAAGGTGGCCGCCAAGGCGCTCGGCAACACCAGCGCGCGCTTCGCCGCCAAGTCCACCGTCCGGGCGGAGGACGGCGGTTGGCGGTTCACCGCCGCGCCTCCGGTGCTCAGCGAGGTGGCGGACGACACGGCCTCGGCGGTGGCCACCGCGCTCGGCCCGTACGTGCGCACGGTGCCGGCCGAGCTGCACCCGCTGCTGTCCCGCTACCGGGTGCAGGACGTGGCGTTCCGCGTGGTGGGCACCGGAAGCGTCGGCACCCGCTCGTACGTCGTGCTGCTCACCGACCACCGCGAGCAGCCGCTGGTGCTCCAGGTGAAGGAGGCCCGGCCCTCGGTGCTGCTGCCGTACCTGGCCCGGGCCGGGTACCCGGTGACCGCGCCGGACAGCCACGAGGGCCGCCGGGTGGTGCTCGGCCAGAAGCGGATGCAGGTGGTCAGCGACACCCTGCTCGGCTGGACGACGGTGGACGGACTCCCCTACCAGGTGCGGCAGTTCCGCAACCGCAAGGGCAGCGTGGACCCGGCGGCGCTGCTGCCGGCCCAGCTCGACGACTACGCCCGGATGACCGGCTCGCTGCTCGCCCGCGCCCACGCGCACACCGCCGACCCCGGGGTGATCACCGGCTACTGCGGCAAGAACGAGGCGCTGGACGAGGCGGTGGCCGCGTTCGCGGTGGCCTACGCGGACCGCACCGAGGCCGACCACGCCGATCTGGTCGCGGCGATCCGCTCGGGCCGGCTCCCGGCCGAGCACGGCGTCTGATCAACCCGCCCGGTCGTCACGGCCGGCCGGGTCCAGGAACGGCGCCACCGCCGCGACGAACTCGGCCGGCCGGGCCAGGTGCACCAGGTGCCCGGCCTCGATGGTCACCAGCCGGCAGTCCGCGATCAGCCCGGCCAGCTCGGCCAGTCCGGCCTGCGGGACGTGGCTGGCCGCGCCGCCGGCCACCAGCAGGGTGGGCGCGGTGATCGCGGCCATCCGCTCCAGCCAGCGCGGGTCGGGCCGGTCGATCTGCTCCTTGACCGCCCGGACCGCCGCCCAGTCGAAGTCCACCGGCCCGTCGGGGGCGTCGGCCACCGGGCTCGCCGGGCGCGGGCGCGGGACGGGGACGTCCTCCAGCACCAGCCGGCCGACCCGCTCGGGCCGTTCCTGGGCGACCAGATAGGCGACCGCGCCGCCCATCGAGTGGCCGACCAGGTCGGCCATGGGCAGCCCGAGCGCGTCCAGGAAGGCGAGCACGTCGTCGCGCATCGCCTCCAGGCCGTAGTGGCCGGGGCGGGCGCTGTCGCCGTGGCCGCGCTGGTCGAGCGCCAGCACGCGGTGGTGCGGGGCGAGGGCGGGCAGCACCGGCTCCCAGTCGGCGGCCCGCTCGCCGAGCGCGTGCAGCAGGACCAGCGGCGGGCCGTCGGCCGGGCCGCTCTCCCGGTAGGCGAGGGAGAGGCCCGGCAGTTCCACCGTCCGAGGCGTCCGAGGCGTCCGATGCTCAGTCATGCCGACCACGGTAGGCCGGTCCGGCGTCCGAGGACCCGGCGTTCGCCCACCGCTCAACCGGACGCCCGGGTCCCCTCCCGGAGCGGCGCGGCCGCCCGCGCCTCCCCCGGGGCGGCCGCCCGGGCCGCCTCCTCGCGCGCCGTCGCCCGGCCCGCCAGCACCGAGGCCAGCACCGCGAGCGCGGCCACCGCCGCGCAGACGCCGCTCGACCAGGCGAACGCCGCCCGGTGCCCGCCGCCCCCGCCGGTCGCCCGCAGATAGACGCCGGAGAGCGCCGAGACGCCGACCGCCGCCGCGATCCGCTGCGCCATCTGCAGGATCGCCCCGCTCACCCCGGCCGCCTCGGCGGGCGCGTGCCGCAGCACGAAGGCCTGGTTGGGCGCGCCCATCAGCCCGATCGAGGCGCCGCCCAGCAGCTGCAGCAGCGCCAGCAGCCAGGGCAGCGAGCCGGCCGGCGCCCAGAGCGCGGCCAGCCCGCCGGTCAGCATGGTCAGCGCCGAGCACGTCATGCCCGCGGTGACGGTCCGCCGGCCGAAGCGCTGCACCACCCGCCAGGCCACCGCCGAGGCGAAGCCCATCGCGACCGCCGAGGGCAGCGCCACCAGCGCCGCGCCGAGCGGCGACAGGCCGAGCCCGTCCTGCAGGAACATGGTCAGCACCAGCCCGGCGGCCAGCGAGGAGCCGAACTGGGCCATCGCCACCGCCGTCCCCAGCGCGTACGGCGCCGAGCGGGTCAGCGCCGGGTGGATCAGCGGATGGCCGCCGGCCCGGGCGACGCGGCGCTGCCACCAGGCCAGCGCGGCGAGCAGCAGGACCGCGGCGCCGACGAAGCCGATCCGGCCCGCCCAGCCGGGCGGCTGGACGAACGGCAGCATCAGCACCAGGGTGAGCGCGCCGACCAGCAGCAGCCCGACCAGGTCGAGGTCGGCGCCGCGGGTGGCGGGGCGCGGGCGGGGCAGGTGGCGGGCCGCCAGCCAGACGGTGGCCAGCCCGAACGGGACGTTCAGCAGGAAGGTCAGCCGCCAGCCGTGCTCCGGCCCGACGGCGGCGAGCACCGCCCCGCCGACCGGCGGGCCGAGCGCGAAGGCGAGGCCGCCGGTGACCGCGTACATCCCGAGCGCCCGGGCCCGCAGCTGGCCCCGGAAGACGTCCTGGAGGGTGCCGATCATCTGGGAGTTGACCAGTCCGGCGCCCGCGCCCTGGAGCAGCCGGGAGGCGACCAGCACCCACGGCTCGGTGGCGGTCGCGGAGAGCAGGCTGACCACGGTGAAGACGGCGAGGCCGCCGACGAAGAACCACTTGCGGCCCCGGACGTCGCCGAGCCGCCCGCCGGGGATCAGGGCCAGGCCGAAGGCGAGCGAGTAGCCGGCCACGATCCACTGCAGGTGCGCGGGCTGGGCGTGCAGCGACTCGCGCAGCGCGGGGATCGAGGTGTTGAGCACCGACTGGTCGAGGAGGGTGGTGAAGCCGCCGGCGACGCAGACCAGCAGCACCCGCCGCCCGGCCGCGTCGAACCTCTCCTTGCCGGGCGGCGCCGGTATCGCGCCGGTCGCGCTCACGGCTCGACCACCACCAGCGCGTACCGGGCCGCGTCCGGGCCGGGGCAGCGGAAGCGGGTGGTCCCGGGGACGAACCGCAGGCAGTCGCCGGCCTCCAGCAGTTCCTCGGCGCCGTCGACGGTCAGCGCCAACCGGCCCTCCAGCAGCCAGAGGTGGTGCTCCCGGCCGGTGTCGCAGGGCTTGTCGTAGGCGATGTCACCGCCGGCCGGCAGCCGGCCCTCGACCACCTCGGCGCGCAGCGACCCGTGCGGCGGCGAGACGGAGCGCCGGACGAACCCGGTCGCCTCGTCCCGCCAGACCCGCTGGTCCGCCGCCCGCACCAGCCGAGCGGGCGCCGCCTCCACCTCGGCGAGCAGCCGGGACATGCTCCGCCCGTACACGGCGCAGAGCCGCCCGAGCAGCGCCGCCGTCGGGCTCACCTCCGCCCGCTCGACCCGCGACAGCGTCGAGCGGCTGACGTCGGCCCGTCGGGCCAGCTCCTCCAGCGTCCATCCGCGCGCGACCCGCAACTCCGCGAGCCGCTCCGCCAACCGTTCGTCGGCGGCCGTTTCGATTCCCATATCCGTGATGCTATCCCGGATACGGGACGCCCCAGGAGAACGGGTCTCAGAGCAGCTCGCCCAGCCGTCCGCGCAGCTTCGCGAGCTCCGGCCGCTGCCGCCCGTCGGCCTTCACCAGGTACGGCGTCATACCGTCCAGGAGTCCGGTCAGGCCGGTGACCAGCGGACTCGGCACCGGCACCCGGCCGTTGAGGGCGTGCAGCAGGTCGACATCCTTCGTGAACGACCCGGCGAGGTCGCCCAGCACCTTGCGGTCCACCTCCTCCGGCATCGCGGCCACCTCGGGAACCGACACCCGCAGGCCTTCCCACCGGGTCCGCACGTCCTCCAGGACGGCCGCCTGCAACTCGATGGCCAGCGTGGCCCACTGGTCGGCGGTCGGCTGGACGGCCGGGACCGCCGCGAACCCGGTCCGCAGCGCGGCGACGGCCTCCCGTTCCTCCGGCCGGTCCTCGTTCACCAGCGTGTGGACGAGTTCCCGCGCCTGCGCGCCGAACCGCCGCGCCGCCGACGTGGTGCCCGTGGCCGCGATCAGGGCGTCCAGCACCAGGTCGGCCAGCTCCAGCGGCCCGCGGTTCACCACGGTGCGCGGGAGCCGCAGCGCGCCGGTGGCCGGGTCGTAGTCGATCCGGTCACCGTGCTCGACCGGGAGCGGGTCGATCCGGTCCACGGCGTTCTTCAACTCGCCCAGGTAGGTGAACAGTTCGTCCACCACCGCCTGGTCGCCGGCGCTCAGCCCGGCGACACCGGCACGCAGGCTCCGCCCGGCGATGAACCCCCTGGCCGCCAGCCCGCACTCCACGCCGAGCAGCCGGGCGTGCTGCTTCCAGACGGACCACTCGGGAGTGTTCCACTTGGCTTCGCCGAAGGTGAGCCGGGCGAACCCCGTGCAGTCGTTGGCGCGCACCCAGGCCCGGTTGACCAGGATGTCCAGCCAGGCCAGCGCCGCGCCGAGGGTGGTGGTCCGCGCCCGCTTCACCAGCCGGCCGCGCTGCGCCGCCACCCGGCCGAGCACCTGGTACCGGCCCCAGGTCTTCTCGTCGCGCTCGACGAGCAGCGCGGCGGCCTCCGCGTAGGTGTCGGCGTTGTCCTGGGCGAGCACGGCGGGCAGGTGGCCCCACGCCCAGCCGGTCCGGTACGCGTAGTCCTTGACCGGGTGCGTCAGGCCCTCCGGCAGGCTGTGGGACAGCTCGTGCACCAGGGTGAGCGCCCGGGTGGTGAGCGCGCGGGTGCCCGGGCCGACCATGGCCGGGCGCAGCTGGATCTCCAGCACCGAGGGCACCGGTCCGCTGCTGATGACCGTGCTCGCCCCCATCGTCTCGGGCAGGTCCTCCCGCACCACGAACCGCACTTCGCGCATCCGGCGGGCCAGGAGCGCGAAGCGCCGGTGGAAGACCGTGTAGTCCGGGGCCGGGCCGGGGCCGCTCAGGACGGTGGTCCCGGCCAGCTCCGCGGCGGTGCCGAGGGCGACGATGCGCTCGACCCGGACAGTCAGCGCCTCCAGCACCTTCTGCTCGGCGGCGGTCAGGGCTCTGCTCACGTGTTCCTCCGCGTCCCTCGGCGCGAACCGGCCTTCCCGAGGGGCGGGTTCGCGCGGCGATGTCCGGACGGCATGCTCCCGGGCGGCGATGGACAACGAATAAACACGGCCCTCCGGGCGCCCGGCGCCGGCGAGCAGGGC
>NZ_JBEOSF010000060.1:0-41098 GCF_040302725.1 Kitasatospora sp. NPDC097605
GTCGCCCCGCGGCCCCGTTGGGGGGCCGCGGGCGCGCCGGGCGGGGCTGGGGGGGGGCGGCGCGCGGGTCGCTCTGCCGGGGGGGCCGGGCTGCCCGCCACGGCCCGCGTGCCCGCGCCGTTCCCGGTGCGCGCCCCACGGGGTACGCACCACCCGCCGGGTGCCTGCTCGCCGGCCGGTTCCGCGGTCGCCCGCGCGCCGTGCCCGGGGATCGCCTGTACCCGCGCCACCGTGCGCGTCCACCGCACCGGCCGGGCCCGGCACCACCCCACGCCGTCCGCCAGCGCCAGGGGCGCCTGCGCCCACCGCTCCCCCGCTGTCTCGCGACCACCACCAGGCGCGGGAGGCCCACGCCCGGTTCGGCTGCGGCCAGCAGGCCCAGCCCCTCGGAGCCGGGCGCCGTCGCGGTGGCGACGCGGTGCCGGCGGCGCAGTGCCGGCACCGCGCACCGACACCACCGCACCCGGGCGCAGCCCGGCGTCCGGCAGGAGGCTTTCGAGCGCGGGCGCAGGCCCCGCACGGGAGAGCTGCGGCTGGGGTGGGTCCGGCCCTGGCGGGGCGGGGCGTTCGGGTCTTGAGTCGCGGGCTTTCGGCTTCGTTGCCGGCCTGGCCCGACGGCCGGGCACGTGGCTGTCCCCCGGAATCGGGACGGACGTCGCTGAGAGAGCGGGCCGGCGATCGATGGAGGTGCAGGCGGCTCCTCGTTTCGCCGCTCGAGCAGGGGGTAGCCGCAACGCTACAGAACGTATGCGATCGGTACGACGCGGTGGAGGCCGACGGTCCTCGGCGCACCGGTCACCGCTGTCCGGCGGCGGGATCACCCACGATCGATGCGCGCCCGTCGGCTCCGACGCACCAGAGGGACGCCGGGATTCACACGGCCGGTCCCTCACCTGGAGGCCCGGGCGGCCCGCCCAGCCGGTGCTATGCCCGGGACCGCCGGCACGGCCGGATCGAAGGGAAGCAGGTCATGGCACGGCACCTCACCGCGCAGGAGGCCGCCGGTGCCCCGGCCCAGCAGGCCGCGGGCGACGGCAAGGCCGACCTGGTCGCGAAGCTCAAGCAGTGGAAGAAGTGGGACGAGATCGCCCCGCACGAGAAGTCCGGACACCAGAACATCGGCGAAGAGGAGGAGATCAAGCACGGAGACGTGACAGGGACCAAGCAGAGGGTCACCGTCACCGCGACCCCCCTCGAGATCCTCACCTTCAGCCCGGACACCGCCGTGCTGTGGCCCGGGGAGATCGTCTCCTCGAAGTCGCTGATCGCTGACGGCTCCCTCCAGACCGTGGGCATTCCCGGCGACAAGCGGGGAAGCTTGAAGATCGTCGTCGACGCACTCTCGGCGGGAAACTCGGACACGGTCGAGCAGCCCGACGGAGCAAAGGTGCACGACGCGGTCCGCGGCCTCGTCAACGGCAAGAAGAACACGTCCCCCGATATCCGGTACCAGCAGACCAGCGCCTATTCGAGCGAGGAACTCTGTCTCGAACTCGGCCTCTCCGCGCAGTACGGCGGATTCTCGGCGAACGTCGAGACGAAGTTCAGCAGGAAGGAGGAGTACAACAGCATCGTCTACTATCTGCGCGAGCGGGCCTTCACCGCGACCGCGGTGTGGGAGAACGCCAACGAGCTCATCGACGACAGCTTCACCGAGGACGACCTGGCGGAGCTGGAGAGCGACGGCTCCCTGGGACCGGACGATCCCCCGGTGCTGGTGTCGTCGGTCTCCTTCGGGCGGGTCCTCATGGCCTTCATCAGCAGCCGGGTCGCCGAGACGGAGATCAACGCCGCCATCGACGCCAGCCACAAGGCATTCGCAGGCCTGGAAGCCGAAGTCAGGGAGCACTACCAGAAGATCCTCCGCGAGTCCCGGATCTCCGTGCTGAGCTACGGCGGCAACCCCGACATCGTGGGGAAGATGCTCGAGGACGGGAGCATCGCCGGATACTTCAGCGAGGCGAAGGAGCTGCAGGACTACTCCGAGGAGGCCGTCGGACGGGCGCCGGTGTCCAGGAGTCGGTAACCGGCGGCCAGGGCCTCGGCGACGGCCTGCTCGGTCTGGTCGGCGGGGATCTGGTAGACGCCGAAGCCGAGGATCGGCATCTCGATGCCGTTGTTCAGGGTGACGTGCTGCACGGTGTACTTCCTCATCAATCGATCTGGGGGACGTCGTTCGGCTAGGACCGGGATACGCGGGACACCGGTCCCAGAGTGACCCGCCGGCCGCCGAACCGCTCGGCGGTCTTCGAAGGGCAGCCAGGCCGGCGGGCGCACAGCGGCGGCATCACGACGGCTTTCCGGCCGGATTTTCTCCACCCAACACCGCCAGATCCTCCAATGGGGCGGTGGAGCGGACCCTGGCAGGGACCCCACGCCGTGTCTCCGCGAGGTACGCGGTCGTAGGGTCAGGGGCATGGACCGCCGCAGCGAGATCCGCGACTTCCTCACCACCCGCCGGGTCCGCGTCACCCCCGAGCAGGCCGGCCTCACCCTCTCCCCGCTCTGCGGCACGCGCCGCGTCCCCGGCCTGCGCCGCGAGGAGGCCCCCGAGCTCGCCGGCGTCAGCGTCCCCTACTGTCATCCGGCTCGAACGAGGCGACGCCCGCGGAGCCACCGACGCCGTCCCGACGCCATCGCCCGCATCCTCCTGCTGGACGACGCCGAGGGCGCCCACCTCTTCGCCCTCGTCCGCGCCGCCCACGCCACCGGCCCGCCCCGCCCCGTCCGCCCCGGCCTGCGCAACCTCGTCGAGACGATCAGCGGCGTCCCCGCCTACGCCACGATGGTGCCGCGCGGACTGCCGACCCGGAGGAACGCATGGACCTGCTCCTGTACCACCGCACCACATTGAAGGCCGCCGTGAACAGACGCCTCCTCACGGCGAGAAGCACTACCCCGTCCGACAAGGCGACCTGAGCCCGCACCACTTCGGGTAGAACCTGCAGCGTGTGACAGGCTTCGCGCGCCCGGCCGAGGCGACCGGCCGCCGAAGCCCTGACTATCGGTGGGCTCGGCGCAGGGTGACCCAGCTGCTGGCAGCCGCGGCGAGGACGATCGCGGCGACGCCGGCCCCCGCCGCGAAGAGGTAGGGAAGACCACTGTCGAGGTGGTCCTCGTTGATCCGTAGATAGGCGACGCCGACGGCCGTAGAGGCGAGGGTGGCCAGGGCCGAAGTGAGGATGGCGGTGACCAGGGCTTCGGTGAGCTGGACGGCCGTCAGCCGGCCGCGGGGCACGCCGAGGGCCCGCAGGGCGAACCACTCCCGGCGGCGTCCGCCATCCTCGGCAACGGTCAGCAGGGCGCCGAGGACGGTGACGGCGGCAGCGGCGGTCAGCCCGAGCAAGACCCAGCTGCCGGTGCTGTCGGTGACTTCCGACAGCTGGTAGGAGTTTTCCAGCCGGTAGGCGGGTGAGGAGGACACCACCCATGTTCTGGCCTCCTCCCAGGCCGGTACATCCACAGTGACCCTCAGGTAAGCGGCGATCGTGAACGGGTCACCCACTTCGGCGAGAGCGGGGTCGTCGGGCGGAAGCACCATGACGGCCCCGACCGGCGTGTCCTGGTCGGCCGGCAGGTCGAGCGTCGTCGCGACGGGCGCGACGCTCGTCTGTCGGGTCCGGTCGGTGGAGCGCAGAAGCAGGCTCCCGCTCATGTCCGACGGACCGTTCGCTTGCCCTGCCGGCTCCCCGTCCGCTGACAGCGGGCCGCTGGCCCGCAGCGTCATCCGGCCGCCGGCGCAGTTGGAAAGCGGCCGGGCGAAGAGTTCCTGCAGTTGGCGGCAGTCGGCGACGAGGGCGTTGTGCGCGGGGCGGACGGCCGGGTCCTGGCCCGGGGACCACAGGGCAACGGCGGGAACCGGGCCGTGCACACCTGCCGGGGGATCCGTCAGGCGCAGGGGAACGGCCTCCAGGGTCTCGGCCCTGGCCAGCAGGTCGGTGTGGCCAGCGGCGCGTGCCTGCGCGACCCAGGGCAGGTTGGGCTGGGCCATGACCTGGGAGACGGGCTGGGCGGCGCCGACGGCGAAGACGGCAATGCCGACCATACCGGCGACTCGGAAGCGGGACTGCGGGTCCGCCCCCAGCCGCCGCATCGCCAGCAGCCACACCACGCCCGCCTCGACCCGTCCGAGGACCCGGGCCAGCCGCTGGCCCGCCCACGCGGCGGCGCTGGGAAGACCGGCGCCGAGCAGCACGATCGCCGCCCACAGCAGCGGATCACGCGGCTTGTGGCGGGCGTAGGCCACGGCCAGGAGCAGCAGTCCGGCGCCGAACAGCAGCGCCACCCAGGGGCTGGTGAGCCGCACCGGGCGCAGGAAGCGCACCTCGCGCGAGGCGCGGTCGGAGCCTGAGACGGTGGCCGCGCCCAGCACTCCGGCGAGGGCGGCGACGCCGAGAACGGCGAGGGCCGACTGCCCGGCCGGGACCCGCAGGTCCGCCCCGAATAGCCAGCGGCCGGTGACCGGGAGGGCGAACATGTCCGGCAGCAGGAGGGGCCAGGCGAGCCCGGCAACCAGCGCACCGACAGCGACCGGCGCCGCCGTCTCCAGCGCACCCGCCAGCCGGGCGTGGACGCCGGGCAGGCCAAGCAGGCGCAGCGCCTGGTAGCGGGTGGTGCGGACCTGGCGGCCGAAGCGGCTGGCGGCCAGGACGAGCGCGAAGGCAGGCATCACCAGGAAGAGCATGGAGCCGAGCGCCGGGTACCAGCCGAATCCGCGGCCGCCCGCCCCACCGAAGCCCGTCAGCGGGCCCTGCTGGGTTCCCAGTTCCCCGGGTGCGACGCCGAGGTAGGCGATCAGTTGGCCCGCGCTGCCCACCGCACGGGCCGGCAGGACCTCGGTGTCGGTCCCGGAGAACCACTGTCCGAGGGAGGCGGGCGCACTGCGGATCAGCCGGTCGAGCGCGGGGCTGACCAGGGCCCGACCAGGGCTCGGCCAGGCGGTGATGCCGGGCGGCAAGGGGCCGCGGGCGTGGGGGTCGGCAACTCGCACGATCTTGACGGTCTGGCCGCCGTAGTTGTGCTCCAGTTCGCTCCACCCGGTCTCGGGCACGTCGGGCCGGCCGAAAACGGGCGCTCCTCCGAAGCCGGCCTGCGGGCCGAACACGGGCACCATCGCGCCGGTGCGGGCGTTCTCCCGCCCCTTCGCCGCCGCCGCACCGACCGTGGCGAGGACTCCGAGGGCGGCGATCGTCCCGACCAGGGCGAGCAGGACGACCCGGCGCCGCGCCTGGCGCGACAGCACCGCCCGCCACGCGACCGCCAGCGCCGCCGGTACCGTGACTGTCGGGCTCACGCCGCCTCCACCACCCGTCCCGCGGCCAGCACCACGGTGCGGTCGGTGCGCGCTGCCAGGTGCCGGTCGTGGGTCACCAGCACTACGGCCGCCCTGTGCTCCCGCGCCTGTTCCAGCAGCAGGCCGAACACCACCTCGGAGTTGTGGTCATCCAGGGCTCCCGTCGGCTCGTCCGCGAACACGACGTCCGGACGGTGTACCAACGCCCGCGCGATCGCCGCGCGCTGCAACTCGCCCCCGGACACCTCCCCGACCGTCCGACGCCCCAGCCCTCCGATCCCCAACGCCTCCAACTGCTCACCGGCCCTGCGCCGGGCCTCCCTCGCCCGCTGCCCCTGCAGGCGCAACGGCAGGGAGACATTCTCCAGCAGCGTCAACTCCGGCACCAGATCACCGAACTGGAAGACGAAGCCGAAGTGGGAACGGCGCAGTTCGTCGCGTTGGCGCACGGTCATCCCCTCGACCGGCCGATTGCGGAAGAGCACACTGCCGGTGTCGGCGAGCAGGAGCCCGGAGAGGCAGTGCAGCAGGGTGGTTTTCCCTGAGCCGGAGGCCCCCACCACGCCCACCACCTCTCCGGGGTCGACGCTCAGATCGACGCCCGCCACCGCGGCGGCCGGGCCGTAGCTCAGATGCAGGGCCCGGGCTTGCAGGACTGGTGGCACGCGTTCACTCCTTGCGACGGCTGGTGAACCGGTGGATCAGGTGGTGGCGGTGACCCACCCGGAGCAGATGTCCGGGTCGTTCTGGCGTTCCTTGCAGACGTGGAAGCAGATGTAACTGGAGGTCACCGTGATGCCGTAGTAGCCCCAGTTGGTGTTGACGTCCTGCTGCCGGGAGACCCTGCTGCGGGTCGAGTGGCTCGAGTCGAACGAGTAGTCGACGTAGCAGTAGTCACTGTCATTGTTGTCGGCGCCCTGAATGCCGAACCAGTCAGGACCCGAGAGCCTGGCCGTTCGAGGCCGATATGCCACCCGGCGCATGGACCAGAGGCGCGTCGAAGGCCACCAGGCCGCGGACGTTGCCGCCGACACCGCGCAGGGCCTCGCTCGGTGCCGTCCCACCCCACCGCCACCGTTCGAGGGCCTCCCGCCGACACCGGGCGGCCTCGTCCTCTACGCGACGTGTTTTGGTACGTTCCTCGACGGTGGGACGGGACGGGAGCCGACGGGCGTAGTCGTGCCAGTAGGCCGCGATCTCACTGGTCTGCCGCAGCACGCACTCCGGCCCCGGCGGGGCGGGCCACAGCTGCAGGAGGTACCGGTCCACCAGCGGCTCGTCGGAAAACCTGGTGTCCCGTCCCCTGCCCGTGTCCATGCCGTACGCGCAGTACCGCACCCGGTAGTCACGCTCCTCCAGGTCCAGATCCCAAGCGGCCTCGCCCGCCCACTGCACCAGCCTGCTGCGGTGCGACACCGGACGGAAGGAGACCTCGACCACGTCCTCCCACACCGGATCCAGCGACGGCTGTGCGTCGTGCACCTCGACGGTGAACCCGACGCTGCCGGTGTGCAGGCCCGTCACCAGGAAGAGCGCACCGGGGATCGCCGCGCCGCACAACCCCGCGTCCTGGTCCGCGAACGCCTCCGTGAAGCCGGGCCCGACACTGTCGGGATCGCTCTCGACATAGATCTGCCCGTAGTGGACACGTACCTCACCGTCGACCGGCCTGCGCACCGCCATCGTCCCTCCCCGAAGACCCGCTCCTCGCAGGTCTGCATGGGAAGCGTACAAAGCACCACCGACACGCACCGCCCGACCGGCACACCCTGCCTGCCGGTAGCGGGGTAAGCCAGGTGCGATCCGAGGCCGCCGGCCACGAAGGGCGGTTCACGGTCCGACCAGGTTGCGGCCCATCGCGCGAGCGGCGCCGGATGTCTTCGCCACCACCGGGTGCCTCCGTCTCTGCCACCGAGATCAGAAGTACTGCTAGAGGAGCCCGAGGAGGCGTTTCCACCAGGGAACGGGGGTGGGGGCGGGGGGCTCTGTGACGATCGGGACAAACCGGCTCTCGACCGGGGTGTCCCACTCGACAAGGGCGGCCGGGAACCAGGTGACCGGCTTGGTGCTGTCGAGGGCGTTGGCCCAGGCAGCGAGGCGGTAGGCGGGCTCGCGGGAAGGAAGGAGTCCGCGCTCGTCGGTTGTCACCGCGAGGTCGCGCACGGCGTCCTGGTACAGGTCGTTGCAGAGCCAGCTGTGGAGTATGCCGCCGTCGTAGCCGAGCACCTCCCAGCCGATCCCGCGCCCGCCGCCGGCCGGCTCTGGGCCGGGGGCCGCGTCGGCCGGGCGGTCCAGGTGGGCGAGCAGCACCGGCTCGTACATCGCGGACGCGCGGATGTCGCGGACGAGGCCGTCGGCGTGCTCGGGGGGTACCAGCAGTGCGAACAGCCGGGCTCCGGCGGGCATCTGGATCATCGCGCAGGCGTCCAGAGCCTCCTGCGGGGTGTCGAACCAACAGCCGTCCACCGGCAGTCGGTCGAGCAGGCAGTCGCAGGCCGTGGTCAGCCGCTCGTGCGGGATGTCCAGACCGGCCAGCTGTTCGGGGGCTGCCACGAAGTAGCCCGCGAGCAGCGGGTCGCCGGCGGCTGCGGTGGCGGACGGCACGGAAGTACGGCGGCGGGACGGTCCCAGGTCGGGCCGGGCTTCGCCCGAGTGGGGTGGGCGGCGCTCGGCGAGCCAGAAGAGGTAGCCACGCAGGTAGTCATCCAGGCCGCGGTCGAGATAGGCGATGTAGTCGCGCAGACCCTGCGCGGCGTCGCGGTGGTGCTCCCGGTACTCGCCGCGGATCCGCGCCTGGAAGTCTGCGGCCGCGACGGCCCACTCCCGGACCCGGCCGCGCTCCTGCCACCAGTCACGGACGGCCGGGACGGTCCAGTGGTCGTCACCGTCCATCGCGAAGCCGCCGTGGCCGAAGAAGCAGCCGTGCACGAGGTCGTAGACCTGCGCCGGGTCGGTCGGCTGGCGGTAGACGAACTCCCGGCCGTCGTCGTCGTAGACGATGTGGAAGGGCGCGTCGTGCCGGCCCATCTCCATGGTGTCCGTGTCGGCGCCGTAGAACGGACCGGGAACGTTGCGCCAGTTGCGCTCCCGCCAGAGACCGTCGAACTGGTCCAGGTATCGGCTCTCGGCGAGCAGACGGCGGGCGGTCGGCAGCGGATCCCAGTAGCCGTTGGGCGTGACGTGGTTCCCGTCGTCCATGGAGAAGGGCTCCGTTCTGTGGCCGGTCACGGACTGTCAGTGCTATCAGATACGGGGTACCGCGTGTGACCAGGGCCGAGGCCGGAGCCGGTGGCTTGGCCTGGCACAGCGCCCGACGCTCCAGGCGGCGGGGCGGAGGCCGCAGGAGGGCCGATGGTTGCGGGGCGGGCGAGACCAGCACGGGGACAGGGCGCCCGGCCGGTATCTGGGGCCGGTTCGTCGGCGTCGTCGCGGGCGACCGACGGAGCAGTCGGACAGGGCCCCTCACGGGGGCCCGAGGCCGGCTCAGTTGTCATTCTGAAGCGATCAGTTACTTGCCGCTGTGGTGAAATGGAGGCCCGGCCCGGCACTTCCAGTGATCGGGACCGCCACTGACCCTCTGCTCCCGAGGTCTGACGGTAAGGGAGGGCCCGCCCGGGCCGGGCCACTCCGAGCCCATCCTCCACCGGCCCTACGCAGACCGGGAGCCCTCGGCCGTCCGCCTTCCCGGCCTTGACCACTGTTCGGACCCGACGGATTGCCCGTGTCTCGTCCGAGGACCGGAACCGCATCCGGCCGCCGAATCGAGGAACTCCCTTGGAACGCTCCTTCTACGGATTGTCACGCGCCACCCAGCGGGCCCGACTGCGGGCGCTGGCCGTCCGGGTGGCGGAGATCCACGACATCCGATGCGATGCCGTGCGCCTTGTGCAGTACGAGGACAACGCGGTGTACCGACTCGCCGGACGTCGGAGCGGCCACCCGCAGAGCGCCCTGTACACGCTCCGCATCTCGGTGCGCGACGCTCGGAGCGAGGCGGAACAGCGCTCCGAACTCGACTGGATGGAGGCAATCCTCTCGGACAAGGCGGTGAGTGTGCCGGTGTCGGTTCCGACCCCGGCCGGTGACAAGGTCGTCGGCCTGGAACTGGCCGGCTGTCCCGGGCCGGTGACGGCGGTGGTCTTCGGATGGATCCCCGGGCGGGCGGCACCGTCCTGCGCACGCCCCCGGGCGGCCGCGGAACTCGGCGCGGTCACCGCCCGGTTGCACGAGCATTCAGCTGGGTTCCGGCCGCCGGAGGGCTTCGTCCGACCCGGCTGGGGCCACCGCGAGGTCTTTGCCGAGGGGGCCGCACTCAAGAGTGCGACGGCACGGCGCCGCCTGACGGAGTACGAGTACCGGCTCCTCCAGGAGGTGTCCGCGACCGTGGGTGCCCGGCTTCCGGAGCCCGGCGGCGCCGACTGGGGCGTGATCCACGCGGACCTCCACCGGGGCAACCTCCTTGAAACCCACGACGGCTCCACGGCTGTCATCGACTTCGACGACTGCGGTTGGGGCTTTCCCATGCTCGACGTGGCCACGGTGCTGTCATCCGTCCTGCGTACCTGCGCGGACGACCGGCCTGCGTACGAGGACTTCACCGAACGCTATCTGGCGGGCTACCGGTCCGTCCGCAGCCTCCCGGCAGCAGCGGCGCAGTTCGACGAGTTCCTGGTGATGCGCGACATGATCATCCTGAATTTCATCCTCGGGTCCGAGAATGCCGCAGTGCTCGGCTGGGGGCCGCAACGAGCCCGGGGAATTCTCGCCCTCATGCGGACATACCTGAAGACCGGCGAATACGCAGGGCACCTGGAACTCCTGCCCTGACGCCCGCCCAGCGGATCACGGCAGGAGTTGTGAGGCCTTGTCCCCGACCCCGCTGACCGCCCCGCCGATCTTTCCTTTCGACGGATTCCGGTCCAGACGCCGCCTATTCTCCCCGGTCACAGGGAGGGCTCTGGTGATTCCGCCCGACCGCGCCAGCATCCCGGAGTCGGCCGGTGGCCTGGAGAACCCACCGCCATCGTTTGTCGAGGCTGCCGTGGGGCAGCAGGCCGGCGAGCAGGCGAGCACCGGCAGGACCGCGGTTTTGGGCGTCGCGGGCCCGGGCCGCCGGCGCGGTCGCCTCGAGCGGGCCGGTCAGGCGCTCATCGCGTTCAGCGCCGTCGCGGAGGGCGGCGGCTCGGCCGGTGCCGGAAGCACGGAAGCCGTCGTGAGGGGCTGGAGGACGGCGGGGTCCGCGACGACCCAGGCCACCGGGCTGCCGGGACCGGCGACTGCGGCGCGGTTCGAGGCCTGCGTGGATGGTGCGCCGGTGGGGGTTCAGCGGCAGTTTCCGGTGGGCGGGTCGCAGAGTCTGACGTCTTCGATGCCCGGGAGGTCTGCGATCTTCTGCCGGAGGTCGGCGAGGGCGGCGGCGGGTGCGCGGGGGTCGAAGACGACGACGAGGCGGGCTGCGGGCATTCCGCCGTTCCCGCTCGGGGAGAGGTCTGAGACGCTGTGGCCGAGTACGGGGTTGTCGCCCGCCCCCTGGAGGGCCGTCGGCACGGAGTAGGTGGCGCTCAGGAGCGGGCTGTCCTCCCGGACGGTGGCGAGGTACGCGTCCGGGTCCTGGAAGTACGGGGAGATCCAGATCTGGCCGATCGCCCAGCCGGCCAGGCCGAGGGTCACCGCCGACACCGTGCCGCCGGCCAGGGCTGCCAGACGGTGCGAGCCGGGGCGTGCCCGGCGTCCCGCCGCGAGAAGGACCACGCCCGCAGGGGCCAGCACGAACAGCCCCGTGAAGAAGCCCAGGGTCGAGAAGGCCAGCAGTGCCCACCCGGCGACCAGGCAGTACACCTGAAAGTCGGCAGCCTTGCGCGCGAGGAGCGGTGCGGCCGCGACCAGCGCTCCAACGACGAGGCCACCGTCGATCACCGACCCGCCGACGTCAACTACCCAGAACACCGCCGGCGCGGCGCATAGCACTGCCAGCACCGCCAGGACCCGTGCGCCGCGCGGCACCGAATCCTGCACCTGTGGATCTCCCATCACCCACCCCCACATTGAACGCGTTCAAATGTTTTGGATCGTCACGATACCTGGCCAGCAGCGGGGTTGTCACCTGCCCGCTCGGCAGCGTCCTGCTCGGACCCGGCGCCCGTGGCCGCGCGGCTGCCAAGCCCGAGGCCGGCCCCTGGGAGACCCGCACCGCAGGACCTCCAGCTGCGCCCCCAGGGAGTGCAGCTCGCCCGGACCCTCATGGACGCCATCACCGAGGACCTCCGGATCGAGGCCGAGCACGACGAGTACGCCCACGCCCTGGAGCAGGTCGTCGAAGCCCGCCTCGCCCCCTTGAGCCCCCGCACATTCCCGAGTCGCGCATCCTGCCGCCCGGCGGAGTCGCCATGGACCTCATGGCCCTCCTGGAGCGCGCCCTCGCCGACGCCCGGGAGCAGCACCCGAAGACCAGCGACGCGGTGAAGGGCACCAGCACCGCCGAGAAGCCCCCGATCCGGAAGGCCACCAGGGCCGCTCAGACCGAGTCCGAGAGCGCCGCGGGCGCCAAGGGGTTCGGGCGTGCATGAACCGGGCCGCCACCGGATGGGCGGCCCGGCGCCAACTTGTCGGGGCGACGCCCGAGCGCCGGTGGCGTCCCGAGCCCCTTCCATGGGAGCAGCCCCTCCCGCGACCGCTGCCGCTCAGCCGGGCCCTACTCGCGTGAGTCGTCCCCGGCACCCGCCCGGTGGCGCAGAGGGTGGTGCGTGCCGGCTGTGGTCGGCCGATGGGACCTGGGAACCTGGCTCGCCACACCGCACACCATGAAGAACATCGGCGGCCGCCACGATGGACGCCGTCGTCGAGGCCGGGCCGGGCCGGCCCGGTCGTCGTTGCGGGCGGGGCGGACGGCGGGCGCAGCGGTGGTGCGGTGCGGCCCGCGGCGTGGGCTGGGGCCGGGGGGATCAGGCGGGTACGCCGGGCTCCGCCTGTCGGGGGCGGGCGTTCTTCTGTAGGTGTTCTGCGCGCGCGGGTGTGGTCGCCTGCGCCGATGTCCGGGCGAACGTGGGGAGGCCGGGCAGGTGGCCTCGCAGCTTCTGCCTCGGCCGGTCCGTGGCGGTGGGAAATCCCGCCGGTGTGAGGGGGGACGGCGGCCTGGGTGAGGCGGCCGGCCGTCGCCGGCACCGCGGTGTCCTGCGTCGTGGAGAGCCACGCCCCGGCTTTGCCGCACGCGCCGCTACCCGTGACCGGCCGGGCTCCGCGCCGTTGCACCGGCTATGACGACCTCTCCGCTGTCCGCACTGTCACCGCGTTCCCGCCCCCTCGACGGGGTCGGGGCTTCCGACGGCGGGGGCCTGGTGCGGGTCGTTGCCGCGCCGGTGGCGCCGCGGCGGGCCGCCGGTGCTGGGGAGGGGGACCTTGGCCGGTTGTGGGGGCGGGTGGCCGACGATCCCGGGCCCGGCCGGGATATCGGCCGGTGGGAGGACCCGCTGCGCGTCGCCGCCGAGTCGGACCCGCGGGTGGGCCCCGGTGGTGCGAACGGCGGCGGTACCGGCAGCCTCGGCCGCCCGGTTGGGCCGGCCGCCGGGTGAGCGGGACCGTGCGGCGCGGGTTCGTGCCGGGTGCCGGACGGGTGCGGTCCGCCACCGTCGGCCCGCCGCGCGCTCCGTGGTCGCCCGGCGCTCTCGATGCCGGTCTTCACGCGGTCCTGGCCGCCTACGCCGAGGCGGCCGCGCCCTGGCGCGAGGCGTTCGAGGACCTGGACGAGGACGTCCTGGCGGAGGCCGCCGCCGAAGCACGGACGTTCGACAGCGACCCGGTGGCCGCGGTCGACACCCTGGTGCGCGGCCTGCTGCTCCAGCTGACCGACTGGCAGCGGGCGATCGGCGCGCTCGGCCGCGACCTCGCCGCGGCCGCGCAGGACCGGCCGCTGCCCATGTGGGCCGCCGACGCCGGCCGCGCCAAGGACGTCCGCTGGCGCCAGGCCCGCCAGGCGCTGCTGGAGGCGGTCGCCCGCCACCACCACGGTCTCCTGCCGGACGGGGAACCCGGCGACCGGCCGTGGTGATCACCGGCACGCCGGGGGACGGGAGAATGGCCGGGTGAGCGGCGGCCAGTGGGCTGCAGCGCGCCGGCCGCGGCCGCGGCGATGGCGGGGTCGGCCCGGATCGCGGCCACCACCTGCTCGACCGTGGGCCGGGGAGTAGCGGCGGGCCGCCGCCGCCCGCTGCGGGACCTTCCGCGGACTGCTCCCCCGCGCGGCGTCCTCGCCCAGAGGCCCGCCCGGCTCAGCGGCACACCCTCCAGGGCGCCGCCGGGGCGGCCACCGGGCGGCCTGGCAGCCACCCGGCCACGAGCGCCCGGTGCCGGAGCTCAGCACACCTGAACGACGGGCAGGACGGTCGAACCGGGCGGCGACGGGACGGCCCGACGGCCGACCAGGACGGCGGCCACGACGGCGGGGCGGCCACGACGGCGGGCGGCTGGCGCGGGGGTTGCCGGGTGGGTTCGGGGTTCAGGGGTCGGGGAGGTCGAGGGTGGCGAGGGCTCCGCCGTCGGGAGCGTTCGCGAAGGTCAGCCGGGCGTTGAGGACCGCCGCCTGCCCGGTGGCGATGGTGAGGCCGAGGCCGTGTCCCCGGCCGCGTTCGGCGGCCCCGGTGCGAAAGCGCTGCGGCCCGTCGGCGAGGAGGGCGTCGGGGAAGCCCGGTCCATGGTCCCGCACGGTGATCCGGCTGCCGGTGACGGTGACCTCGACGGGGGCGGTGCCGTGCCGGTGGGCGTTGGCGAGGAGGTTGGCGAGGATGCGCTCCACGCGGCGCGGGTCGGTCCGCACGGTGGCGGGCGCCGACAGCCGCAGCCGGACAGCGCCGTCGCCCTTCCCGCTCACCTCGTCGACGAACGCTCCCAGGGGGACCTCGTCGAGGCGGGCGCTCTCGGCGCCGGCGTCGAGGCGGGAAACCTCCAGCAGGTCCTCCACCAGGGCGCGCAGGGCGCGGACCTGCGCGCGGACCAGGTCGGCGGCCTCGTCGTCCTCGGGCAGCAGGCCGGCGGCCGTGACCAGGCCCATCAGCGGGGTGCGCAGGTCGTGGGCGACGTCGGCGGTGAAGCGTTTCTCCGCGGCGAGCCGGCCCTGCAGCGTGGCGGCCATCTCGTCCACGGCCGTGGACATCTCGGTGATCTCGTCCCGGGCGCGGCCCCGGCGGCCGATCCGGGCGTCCAGGTCGCCGTCGGCGATCAGGCGAGCGGTCCGGGACCCGTGGCGCAGGCGCCGGTTCATCCGCTCCGCCGCCAGCACGGTGACGGGGACGGCGACGGCCAGGGCGGCCAGGGCGGCCTTGACGATGCTGCGGTCCAGCAGTTGGAGGCTGCGCACGGTGGCGCTCATGTCGCTCCGCACGACGAGCACCCGGCCGTCGCCGACGGGGACGGCCGCCCACATCCAGTACCAGTTCGGTGCTTTGACGTCGTACCACAGAGCGTACTCCCCCGGGGCCTTGGAGTCTTCGAGGGCGCGGGCCAGCGGCTGGGGCAGGTCGGCCCGGGGCTGCAGGGAGGCGTTGTCGGGGCGGCGGCCGGTGCGGGAGAACTCCTTCTCGGCGGCGCCCAGTTGCGCGATCGCCAGGTCGCGCCCCGTCCGCTCGCCGCGCTCCGCGGTCGCCTGGTGGACGAGCACGCCGATCACCACGGCGACCGCGCCGCAGGCGAGCGCGACCAGGGCGGTGATCTTCCAGCGCAGGGAGCGCGGGTCCAGCAGGCGCGGGCCGGTGCGTCGTGCGGTCATCGCGTCAGCCCCGCAGAAGTTTGTAGCCGAAGCCCCGGACCGTCTCGATGCGGTCGGCGCCGATCTTCCGGCGCAGCCGGACCACGCACAGGTCGACCACCCGGGTGTCGCCCTCCCAGCCGTAGTCCCACACCTCGCGCAGCAGGCGGCGGCGGTCCAGGACCGTGCCGGGGTTCTCCGCGAAGACCAGCAGCAGGCGCAGTTCGGTGGGCGTGAGGGCGACGGCACGGCCGTCCAGACGGACGTCCAGGCCGCGCAGGTCGATGGTCAGGCCGCCGAAGGCGAGCAGGTCCGGCGCCTGGCCGGCGGGCACGTGCCGGTGGCGGCTGTTCGGCCCGCCGGCCGCGGCCGGGTCCTCCCGCCCGGGCCGCGCGGGCGGGTCGTCGCGGAAGGCGGCGCGGCGCAGCAGGGAGCGGATGCGGGCGACGAGGACGGGGATGTCGACGGGTTTGACCACGTAGTCGTCGGCACCGGCCTCCAGGCCGGCCACGACGTCCAGGGCGTCGCCGCGGGCGGACATCATCAGGACGGGGGTGAGGGTCTCCTCGCGCACGCGCCGGCACAGGCTGATGCCGTCGAGGCCGGGCAGCATCACGTCCAGGATCAGGACGTCGTGCGCGCCGGCCCGGACGGCGTCCAGGGCGTCGAGGCCGTCCCCGGTGACGTCGACCTGGTAGCCGTAGCGTTCCAGGGCCAGTTGGACCGAGCGGCGGATGACCGCGTCGTCCTCGACGAGGAGCACGTTGACCGCTTCGGGTACTCGGGTGGCGGACAAGAGCTCTCCGGTGTCATCGCCTCGGGGTCGGGTCATCATTCCAGCACGTCCGGGGGCGGTCCCCGGTACCGGGGGCGGTACGGGCAGGCCGAGCACGCCACCCGGGCGCGGTGCGGGCGGGGTCGTCACAGTCGCAGGGACGCCGCGACCGGGAGGTGGTCGCTGCCGGTGTCCGGCAGGGTCCACGCGGAGCACGGGGTGACGCCCTTCACCAGGATCTGGTCGATGCGCACCACCGGGAAGGGCGCGGGCCAGGTGAAGCCGAAGCCGTCGCCGGCTTCCCGCTGGGCCGAGCGCAGCGGCCCGGTGAGCGCGCGCAGCGCGGAGTCGTCGAAGGAGCCGTTGAGGTCGCCCAGGACGACGATCCTCGCGAGCGGCTCGCTCTGGACGGCCGCGGCGAGCCTGGCCGCCGCCTCGTTGCGGGCGGCGGTGGTGAATCCCGCGTCCGGGCGCACCCGGACCGAGGCGAGGTGCGCCGTGTAGAGGGCGACGGGGCCCTTGGGGGTGAGGACGGTGGCGCGCAGGGCCCGGGTCCAGGGCATGATCTCCACCGTCTCCACGTCCTGGAGCGGGTACTTGCTCCACAGTCCGATGCCGCCGTGCACCTCGGAGTAGGTGTAGGTGGCGGCCAGTTCGCGCCGGTAGGTCTCGCGCGCCCGGGCGGCCAGTTCCTCCACCGCCACGACGTCGGCTCCGGAGCCGGCCAGGGCGCGTGCCGTGCGGCGCGGGTCGGGGTTGTCCTCGTTCACGTTGTGGCTGACGACGGTGAACTCCCCGCCGTCCGTGCGCTTGTCGACCAGGGCGGGCGTGAACAGCACGGTCCAGACGAGGGCGGGCAGCAGGACGGCCACCGCTGCCAGGGTGCAGCGCCGGAGGGCCGCGAGGAGGAGGAGCAGCGTGATGCCCAGGCCCGACCAGGGCAGCACGGTCTGCCAGAGACTGACGAGGTTGAGCGGGCCGTTCGGCAGCCAGGGGCTCAGGGCCATCAAGGCGGCGAGCACGACGGCGGCCCCCGCGATCAGCCGCCCGCGCCGCCCCGCGGCGCGACGGGTCGCACGGCGAAGGACGCGGTGGCGGAGGACGCGGTGGCGGAGCGTCCGGCGGCGGGGCGTCCGGCCGCGGGGCGTCCGGCGGCGGGGCCCGCGCCCGCCGTCGTCGCCGGGCCCGTGGGCCGGCGTGGCGGTGTCGGTGTCGGTGTCGGTGTCGACGGCCGGGGGTGTCGTCGCGGCCGTGCCGGTGCGCGCGCTCATGCCCACTCCTGGCGGCCGCCGTCGAGTGCCGGCAGGACGCCGGGCAGCTTCTGCCGCAGGGCCTCGACGAGCAGGCCGCTGCGTTCCAGGGCGGCCCGCAGGCCGTCGGCCGGGGTGGTGCCGGCGCGCTGGGCGAGCACCACCCCGTAGACGAGCCGGCGCCCCGAGCCGCTCGTGCCGTCGGCGACCTGCAGCGCCCACATCAGGTTCCCGCCGGCCGAGGTCGTCGAACCGGTCTTCAGGCCCACCACCCCGGGCACGTCGAGCAGCCTGTTGGTGTTGCGCAGCGGTGCGGCGCGGCCCGGGAGCGTGGTGTCGCGCAGGGCCACCGTGGCCCGCAGCGCCGGGTCCTTCATCGCCTCGCGGGCCAGTTTGAGCTGGTCGGCGGCGGTGGACACGGTCGTGGCCTCCAGCCCGCTGGCCCCGGTGTAGGTGGTGCCGGTCATCCCGAGCCGGGCGGCCTGCGCGTTCATCCGGGACACGAACGCCTCCTCGCTGCCCGCGTCCCACCGGGCCAGCAGCCGGGCCACGTTGTTGGCGGAGGGCAGCAGCATCACCTCCAGCAGTTTGCGCTGGGTCAGGCGCTGCCCGGCGGTGACGGGGGCGGTGGACTCCTCCGCCGAACCCGCTTCCGCGGCGGCCTGCGCGTCGACCGTGATCGTCGGCCCGTCCTCACCGTCCTCGAGCGGGTGGTCCCTGAGAACGACGTACGCCGTCATCACCTTGGTGACGCTCGCGATCGGCACCGGCCGCTGCGGTCCTTTGACGCCGAGCACGCCGACCTTGGCCGCCGCGACCGCCGCCTGTCCTTCCTGTGGCCACGGGAGAGCGAGAGCGGCGACCGCCTCGGGTGCCGGCAGCACCGGCGCCCCGCCGGCGGCCCGGGGATCACCGCCCGCGGCCCCGCCTCCGGCCCCGACCCCGGTCCCGGCGAGCAGGACGGCGGCCAACGCCCACAGCGCCCCGCGGCGCGCCAGGGCAAGCCGGCCGGGCGCGGCACGCCGCTGCCGGTCCTCGGATGGTGTGGGAACTGACATGACGGCGGCCTCCCGGAGCCAGAAAAGGGGACAACGTCCCGGGGCGGGGGCCACCGGGTGTGCCTACAGGCTCCGCGACCGGCACTTCGGCCCGGTGGTGGCGCGGCTTCCGCCGACACGCAGTCGTGTATCAGCCGTGTAGCGGACCGCCGCTACCGCAGGGCCGGGAACCAGCCCGGGCCCGTCGGGAACCCGGCCCGCCGATCCCGTGCCGGTGCGGCGCTCCCGGGATGGCCGGCAGTACGCCAGGCCGATCACCGGCGGCAGGAGGCCCGGCCAGGCTGTCGCGGGCGCACCGCACGGCACCCCCGAACGAACACCCCCGAACGGACACCCCGCCAGGGCCCGGACGGACCGGCGCACCGGCCTCTGCCCGTCCGCGGTGTCGTGCCCGGCGTCGCCCGTGTGCGCGATCTGCCTTCGGGTCGCGTGGCGCTTCCGGGTCCAGAGGTCACCGCCGCGGGAGCGGCGCTGTCCCGCCCGTGGTCCGGGCGGGCTGCCGGCCGTCCGGGCGGTGGCCTGTCGGCGAGCAACTCCCTTCCCTATACTGCGAATCCGGCCGGCCACGGGCCGTGGCGGCGGGCCGGTGAGGACGACCGAGGGACGGGCGCGATGAGCGAGGATCGGCTGAGGGTTCCCCACGAGTACCGGGTGGCGACGGCGCGGGTCGGGGGGCTCGCGCTCACCATCCTGCTGCTGTCCTGCGGAGCCCTGCTGCCACTCTGGAGCGACAAGGAGTTCGCGCCGTCCAGCAAGGCGATCGGCACGCTCCTGGTGCTCGGCTTCTGCCTGCTGGTCATCGTCGGCGTCGCCAGGGCCGGCACACTCGTCACCGCCGAAGGGATCACCGTCCGCGGCGTGCTGCGACGCCGCCGGCTGCCCTGGACCGACATCACACGGTTCGGCAAAGCCCCCAACCCGAACGCGCACACAGGCCGCGGCGCACCCGCATACCTCACCTACGCGTTCCACACCGACGGCCGCAAGATCCACCTCCCCTACATCGACGACAAACACGTCCTCCTCGACCGCGAAGTGGAGCGACTGAACACACTCCTCGCCGAACACCACGGCCACGCCAGGTGAACTCGGGGCGGGCACGGCCTGCTCCGGCACGGCCGTCCGCCGGTTGCTGCCGCGCCGGGGCATCGCTGCCGAGACCACGCCGGATCCGCTCACGGCTGCGCACGTACGCGCCGGCGCCGTGAACCCGCTCCAGCACGAACCCACCGGCCGGCGCGCGGCACCGGCGGCCGGCGGACGCCACGCAGCCCGGTGACCCGCCCCCGCCACGCCCACAGCAACTCCCCCACACAGCGACCCCACCCGGACAGGAAATCCTTCGGCACAACCGGGAGAGGCGAGAGCCATTTTCCACCCCGCTGACCGCAAGATTTCCTGTTCCCCGAGCGCGCGGGCGCAGCGCCCGCCAGGCCCGGCAGACCGGGCAGGCCACGGCGACCGGCGCGACCGGCGGGTGAAGTGCCGTCACGGAGGAGGACCGGCACAGCACAAGCGCCGAGGACGGGACGGGGTGAGCTGGTCGACGGCCGGGGCCCGGTGCCCACCGACCGGGGCGGGCGGGACGCGAGCAGGCCGGCGCAGGACGTCGAGTCCCGGCGCCCGTGGCCGGTCCGCGCGGGCACAGCGGCCCGCACGGACGCCTCCGATCCGGACGACGACACCGCACCAGACGGGCTTCCCGCCGCCCGCACGACGGGTCGCCGCGCACGAAGCGCCGCACCCGCAGGCCCAGGCGGACCCGCCTGTCCCCGACCGGCCCGTCGACGAGCTTCCGTCACCGCCTTCCGGTGACGGAAGCACCCGGCACAGCATCTGACGAGGCGCCCCCTTCTCGGCGGTCCGGCGGGGCAGCCTGCGGGCGCACGCCCGGTTCCGTCACGGCAGGACGGTGACGGATCATCACGGACAGGGCGCCGCCGTATGCGCGGGCGGCCGCTGCCCGGCCCGGCCCGCACCGGACGTCCGGCCCTCTACCGCGAGCAGGCCTGGGACTGAAGGCCCTCGGCCCGCAGCCGGCCGCCGCCGGGCGGCGGGAACCGGAGACGATGGACGGCGAGCAGCTCGGCCCGGCCGTCCTGCACGCACGCGCCGGCCGCGACCACCTCGACGCCCTCCACCAGCCCGAACGGGCCGGAGCGAAAAGGGGGCGGCGGGCCGGAAGCCGCGGGCCGGCCGACGGCGTGCCGGCGGACCTCGCGTCGAGCGCCACGCACACCACCCCCGGACCGGCCAACGGACACAACTGCCCCTTGTTCGCCGACCAGGCTTCCCGGCACTCCTCCGCGCACGCTACCGGACCTCGGCCCGCCTACGCACCGGAAACTTCGGCGACGCGCCCGGACCACCCCGCCGACCGATCACCCAGGACGGCCCCCGCCCCGGACGTTGCCTGCCCACCCCGCCGCTACTCCAACAACTCTCCCATATGGCAGTCATCGGCCCGGGTCGGCCAGTACTGGCCCTCGACGGCCCAGGCCGACGGATCGAGAGAACGCAGAACAGGAACCACGACGCCGTCGAGAAGGTCGCAGGGCCGGAAGACGGCCCACGGTGACGGAGTGGAGGAGCCCCAGCGACGGCGTTCGGCACGCAGTCGTTCGTAGGTCCACAGGACGTGGAGCAGCGTCGCCAGGTCACGGTGGAGGTAGGGGGCGGGTTGGTCGTCGTCGTGCCAGTCCGGCAGCTCGACGCGTCCGGTAGCGCCGTCGAGGGTGGCTTCGAGGTCGTACGTCCAGCCGCCGAGCGCGAGGTGGTCGCCCTGGTACGGGCGGGCGCTCGGCTCCTCGTCCTCGGTGTCCGCGTACGCGTCGGGGAAGGCCTGCGCCATGGTGACGAGCGGCCCTTCGGCGGGCACGGTCAGGGGGCCCCGGCTGGAGACCGGCAGTCCGACCTCGGTGAGCAGCCGCCGGGTCGGGGCGTGGGTGAGCCGGGCGGGCAGTTCCTCGGGGAGGAAGCGGCGCACGGTTCCCGTGCCGGTGAGCTCCGCGAGGTCCTCGACCAGGTCCGGTCCGACGGTGTACGGCACTCCGTCCGCTGCCGGCGGTCCGGCGCCCCAGGCGAGCGCACGGATCCGCAGGGCGGTCTCCCAGTGGGCGGGCCGGCCGCCAGTGCGCTGCCACAGGTCCGGGTCGGCCTCGCGGAGTTCCCGGAGTCCGAGCCGGACGGCGGCGTCGGCGGTGGCGGGTCCGTACGGTGGCAGCACCTCGTCCTCGTCGCGCTCGTAGGCGCCCGCGGCGGTCAGCGTGACCGCCTCCACCACCACCGCCAGAGCGATCAACGCACGGGGACTGCTGGCCAGCAGGTCCCGCCGCAGCGCACCGCTCTCATCGGGGCACGCGAGGTACACCGCGCCGCTCTCACCGTCGAGCAGGACCGCGACGTTCTCGTCGTCCGTCGGGTACAGGGCCTCGCCCAGGACGAAGAGCCCCTCGGCGTCCGCGAGGGCGGTCCCGAACCACTCGGCAGCCGTCTGCGGAGGCCCGGCCGAGGTGGCGCTCAGGTCCAGGTACGCGTAACACCACGACAGTTCCCCGGCCGCGAGCATGGTCCGGCTGCGCTCGTCGGTCAGCCCGGCCGGCCACGCCCACGTGCCACCGCACTTGCCACCCTCGTCGATTCCCACCGGTTCGCTCCCTGTGCCGCCGCGCGTTGTCCCGCGACAGTAGCCCGTGCCACTGACGGTCCGGTGAGGTGGTCCCCTCCCGTCACCGGGCTGTGGCTCACGGCCCGCCCGGGGTTGAGTACGGGTACTCATGCGGCGGATCGGCGTGGCGGGGAGCATCGGCTCCATGACCGGTCGACAGCTTGGCAGTACGGGCAGGAAGTGGAAGGCGGCGCGTCTGAGCGCGGCCGGTGTGCTGCTGGTCGGGGTGGTGTTCCTCACCGGGCTGAAGGCCGTCGAGCTCTGGCAAGGGGAGCCGTTCCCGGTCGCCGATCCGGTGACGGTCGCGCAGCGGCTGGACGGGCAGACGCAGACGATCTACGACGCGCTGCAGTTGCCGTCGGCGCGGCTCGACCCCGACTGGCCCGGGAGCGGGATCGAGGCCACTGTCCAGAGCTGCTACGCCCGCGGGCTGGGGGAAGCCCTGAACGACTCCCCTCCTCCGGAGCCCGGCACGGCCGCCGTGCACGAGAGCTGGGCGCTGGAGGGTGTGCCCGCCGCCGAGGCCGTGGAGGCGATGGCCAGGGCCCGGCGGACGCTGACGGCGGCCGGATGGGAGATCACCTCCTCCTCCGAGAGCCCGGCCGAGGACGCCGACCTGTACCTGCGGCCCCCGGCCACCGGCGACGGCGTCACGGTCCGCACAGGGGTGCGGTTCTACCCCAGCGGCGTTCTGGAGGTCTTCGCCATTTCGGAGTGCCTCCGCTACCCCGGCAGCACGACCGTCGACAGCGAAGGCAAACCCCACGTGCCCGGAGTGCCGACGGCCCCGTCCGCACTCCGTTCCGAGCCCGCCCCGCTGTAGCCGAGGCCGGCGGACTCGGCGGTGTCGAGGACGACCTCCCGGGTGAGATGCCGGAGGCGGCGGTGTTCGAAGACGCGCTCGGCGACGGTCACGGTCACGGCCGGCTCCAGGAGTCGAGGACGGTGGACAGCGTCGAGGTGGGGGCCGGTGTGGGCCTGCGCCCGGGCGATGTGGTCCGGGTCGATCCCGGTCAGCAGGCGCTCGGCGGCGGCCCACGCCTGCCCGTTCGTGTCGCGGGCGACGACGTGGAACCGGATGCCGAACCGTAGGGTGCGCCGGGCGTCGGCGGCGAGGGTGCGGATGCGCCCGCCGGGGACCCGGAACGGGATCGCACCGCCGCCCACGGGATGTACGACCGGGCCGGCTGCACGGACGTCGACCGGCTGCACTCCTTCACCCGCCGCCCGCAGTGCGCGGCACCGCGCAGGGTCTCAGGGCCCTGACCTGGGCGGACCGGCCTCACGTGATACCGCGGCCTCGACGACCGGCAGCACCGCCGGATCGGTCCCGACCGCCGGCGCCGCACATAGGGGGCCTGCCCATCCTGCGAATGACCGGAACGATGCCGCGAAGAACGGTGTGGACCATGTCCGGCCGTGACTCAACCACCGCAGCCTGACCAGGCCCCGGGGTGGGCCGGCTCCGTGACGGTCGCCCTCACCCCGGCGGGCCGGCGCGAGGGCGATCGGCAGCCCTCGGCATGGACAACTCCACTGCCTCATAAGCTGATTAGGCTTGCAGGAACGACTCCGCGATCCCCACACTGGGTTGACCCGCCGAGGCAAGGGGGACGGCGTGTGGGTGGTCGTGGTTCTGCTGCTGGGGTCCGCCGTGTGGCCGGCCCGGGCCGGGCTTCGGTGCTGGCAGGCGCGGGTGGCGCTGCGCCGGGCCGCCCGGCTGGCGGCCCGGCGGGAGTTCGACCTCGATCCGTACGAACTCGCGGGCCTGGCCGACAACGTGGCGGTGCTGCTCATGGCACGGATGCACGAGGACGGCCGGCTCGTGGCCTCCCGGTCCGGTGACATCACCATCACCCGGGCGCTCGGAGCCACCGACGGGAGCGGGGCTCCCGGCGAGGGCGACCTCGAGACGGCACTCGTGCGGTGGCTCGGGCCCCAGAGTACGTGGGAATTCGGGACTCTGATCGTTGACGTGGCCCGCTGTCCGCAGGTACGGGCACTGCGCGAGCGACTGGCGGCCACGGGACTGCTCGTGGACGGGGCGCTGCGCCAGCAGGCGTTGAAGGCATGCACTCGGATGGGATGGGCGAACGCCACGGTCGTCCTGGCGGGCGTGGCAGCCCTGGGGTGGACGCTGGTGCGCGGCGAGGACTGGCGCATCCCGGCGGCGGCCTTCACCGCGCTGGTGGCGCTCGCCGGCGGGGTGCGTTCCGTGTCGTTCCCGAAGTGGCGCCGCCTCACCAGTACCGGCGCCCGGGTCCTCGCCGAGGCACAGGCGGCCGACCGCTGGAAGCACGGCTCCGCGGCCGTGGCCGCCCACGGACTGTCAGCCCTGCCCGAGGACCACGACCTGAGGGTCTGCCAGAACGGCGACTGGACTCGGGCGATCACCCGCCGATGGGAGCGATCACTCGCCCCCGAACCCGAACCCGCACCCGCACCCGCACCCGCACGCCACACGGGCCGGGACGGGGGCGTCGGCGCCTGCGGGATGGGCGGCGGAGGGGGCTGCGGCGGAGGGGGCTGCGGCGGAGGGGGCTGCGGCGGCGGCGTCTGAGGCCCGCGTCCGCGGTCGTCCGCGGATCCGCAGGAGGTGGCTGCGAGGCGGAATGCGGCCCGGCCTGCCAGAACGGCCTGCCGAAGACCGAGAAGGCCGTATCCCCACCACGCCAACACGGCGACGGCCCGTCACCGACGGGAGGCCCAAGCAGCCGTCGCACCCGCTCCCACCTGCGAATTGACGGAGATGTGACGCGAACACGTCCGCCTGCTTCGGGGGTGTTTCGTCTTCGTGTCCAAACCTCTGGACCACTGGTGCCACGTGTCGCTCGCACACAGACTTGGCCTCTGCACCACAGTGCAAGCACCCCCCTGGACCGAAAGAGTTCCACCCCCATGCTCAGCTCCGCCAGACCCGGCGCTTCCCCGTCCCACCCGCCCTCTCCCGTGGGGAGGTGGCATCCGTGCTCCGGTACGTGACACGCAGGGCGGCGGGCTGGTTCCTGGTGATCGCGGTGGCCACCAACGCCACGTACTTCCTCGCCAGTTCGTTCCTCGACCCGCGGTCGAACTTCAAGGAACTGCGCCCGGTCCGCACCGACGAGCAGATCTCCCGGGCCCTGGCCCCCTACAACCTCGACCCGCACGAGCCGCTGCTCCACCGCTGGTGGGACTGGCTCACCGGGGTGGTCCTGCGCTTCGACTGGGGACGCTCCCCGGTCGGGGTGGAGGTCAACGGGGAGATCGGCTACCGCTCCCTCGTCAGCGCCCAGTTGGTGATCGGCGCGACCGTCCTGTCCGTCGTCGTCGGTGTCGCGCTCGCCGTCCACACCGCCTCGCGCCAGTACGGCTGGCGGGACCGGGCCGCCCAGGCCCTGTCCATGGCGCTCTTCAACGTCCCGGTGTCCATCGCCGCACTCGCCCTGGTCCTGCTCGCGATCCGGCTGAACGAACAGGCGGGCTGGCACTTCCTGTACGTCGCGGGCGAGAAGTCGCCCGACGTGGAGGGCTTCTGGGCGACCCTCGGCGACCGGCTGGCACACCTGATCCTGCCGACGCTGACGCTCACCCTGACGGGGTACGTGGGCTACCACCTCACCCAGCGCTCCCTGCTGCTGGACGTGATCGGCTCCGACTTCGTGCGCACCGCCCGGGCCACCGGGCTCACCCGCGCCCAGGCGATCCGCCGCCACGCCCTGCGCACCGCCCTGATCCCCACCGCCCAGTCCGTGGCCTTCAGCATCCCGGCCGTCTTCACCGGCGCCGTCCTCACCGAGACCATCTTCGGCTGGAACGGCATGGGCCAGTACTTCATCCAGACCATCAACAAGAACGACGTGCACGGCACCGTGGCGACCGCCGCCTTCGCCGCCGCCCTGACCGCGATCGGCGCGATCCTCGCGGACATCACCACCGTTCTTCTCGACCCGAGAGTGCGGGTGAGCTGAGATGGGCATCCCTGTGAGTCCCGACACGACCCCCGACGGCCTCCTCGCCACCGCCCCCGGGCCGGCCGCCCAGCGGCCGCCCAGCGGGCACGACGGGCGCTACCTCGGCCGGCGCCGCCTCTACGTGCGCCGCTTCCGGCGCAACCGGACCGCCGTCGCCGGTGTGGTGATCCTCCTGCTGCTCGTGCTGTTCAGCGCGTTCGGCGGGCTGTTCACCCCGTACCACTTCTCGGACGCCGACTTCTCGGCCCTGACCCAGGCCCCCGGCGCCGAGCACTGGTTCGGCACCAACCAGGGCGGCAACGACGTCTACGCCTCGGCCGTGCACGGTCTCCAGCGCTCCCTGGTGATCGCGGTGACCGTCTCCGTCCTGACCGTCGCCGTCTCCGCGGTCGTGGGCGCGGGCGCCGCCTACCTCGGGGGCCGGGTGGAGAAGGCCACCCTCGCCCTCATCCACTTCCTGCTGATCGTGCCCTCCTTCCTCGTCCTCGCCCTGGTCTCGCACCGTCTGGCGGGCGACTGGCGGGTCCTCATCCTCGTCCTGACGGTGTTCGGCTGGATGTCCACCACCCGCGTGGTCTGGTCGGTGTCGACGTCGCTGCGCGAGCGGGACTACGTGCTCGCCGCGGAGTTCATGGGCGTGCGCCCCCTGCGCGTCGTCCTGCGCCACATCATCCCCAACCTGGGTTCCCTGCTCATCGTCAACCTCACCCTGGGCGTGGTCTCCACCGTCCTCAGCGAGACCGCCCTGTCCTTCCTCGGCTTCGGCGTGCAGACCCCGGACGTCTCGCTGGGCACCATGCTCGCCGACGGCGCGGGCACCATCACCAGCGCCCCCTGGCTCTTCGCCTTCCCCGCCGGGCTGACCGTGCTGCTCACCGTCTCGATGACCTTCGTCGGCGACGGCCTGCGCGACGCCCTCGACCCCACGTCCACCACCGGCGCGGCAGGAGGCCGACGATGACCCTCGCACCCGCCCGCCGTACCGGGCCCGAGGCCGGGCCGGCCCGGCCCGCACCCGTCCTGTCCGTACGCGACCTGCGCGTCTCCTTCCCCTCCGAGGCCGGACCGGTGGAAGCCGTGCGCGGCGTCGACTTCGACCTCCTGCCCGGGCGCACCCTGGGCATCGTCGGTGAGTCCGGCTCCGGCAAGTCGGCCACCGCCCTCGCCGTCATAGGCCTGCTGCCGCCCACCGCGCGGCTCGGCGGCCGGATCCTGCTGGGCGGCCGTGACCTGGCGGCGATGGACGACACGGAACTCTCCCGGGTCCGCGGCAAGGACATCGGCATGGTCTTCCAGGACCCGATGTCCGCGCTGACGCCCATCTTCAGCGTCGGCCGGCTGCTCTCCCAGGCCCTGCGCGTGCACCGGGACCTGTCCAGGAAGGACGCCTGGGAACAGGCGGTGGAACTGCTGGACCTGGTCGGCATCCCCGACCCGCGCGAACGCGCCAAGGCGTTCCCGCACGAGTTCTCCGGCGGCATGCGCCAACGCGTCGTCATCGCCCTGGCCATCGCCAACAAGCCCTCGGTCCTCGTCGCCGACGAGCCCACCACCGCGCTCGACGTCACCGTCCAGGCCCAGATCCTCGACGTGCTGCGGCTGGCCCAGCGCGAGACCGGCGCCGGTCTCGTCCTGATCACCCACGACCTGGGCGTGGTGGCCGGCTACGCCGACGACGTCGCCGTCATGTACGCCGGACGGATCGTCGAGCACGCGGGCGTCGACGAGCTCTTCGGCCGTCCCACCATGCCCTACACCGCCCGGCTGCTGGCCGGCGTTCCCACCGTGGACAGCGGCGTCGAACGGCCTCTGATCCCGATCGGCGGTGAGCCGCCCTCCCTGGTCGGCCTGCCCGACGGCTGCGCCTTCGCGCCGCGCTGCGCGGTGGCCCGGGACCTCTGCCGGACCACCGAACCGGATCTGGCCGCACCCGCCGGGCGGCCCGGCCGCGTCGCCTGCCACCGCGCGCAGGAGATCGCCGACGGCAGCCTGGACCCGGCCGGGGACGCCACTCCCCCACCGCCGGCCCGCGCCGCGGAACGGACCGTCGGCGACGTGGTCCTGCGCGTCGAGGACCTGGTCAGGACGTTCCCCGTCACCAAGGGCACCCTCCTCAAACGCCGGGTGGGCATTCTGCACGCCGTCAACCGCGTCGGCTTCGAGCTGCGCGCGGGCGAAACCCTCGCCCTGGTGGGGGAATCCGGCAGCGGCAAGACCACCACGCTGCGCGAGGTGCTGCGCCTGCGCGCCCCCGAGGGCGGTCGGATCGAGGTGGCCGGCACCGATGTCGCGACGCTGCGCTCGGCCGCCCAGGTGCGGGGACTGCGGCGCGAGATCCAGATCGTCCTCCAGGATCCGACGGACGCCCTGGACCCCCGGCTGACCGTCTTCGACCTGCTGGCCGAACCGCTCCAGGCCGCCGGCGCCGACCGGACGGCCGTGCGGTCCCGGGTCCCGCGGCTCCTGGACCTGGTGGGCCTGGACCGCGCCGTGGGCGACCGCTTCCCCGCCGCCCTGTCCGGCGGCCAGCGCCAGCGGGTCGGCATCGCCCGCGCCCTGGCGCGCGAGCCGAAGCTGCTGGTCCTGGACGAGCCGCTGTCCGCCCTGGACGTCTCCGTACAGGCCGGGATCGTCAACCTGCTCGTCCGGCTGAAGCGGGAACTCGGCCTGGCCTACCTCGTGGTGGCGCACGACCTGGCCGTGGTGCGTCACTTCTCCGACCGGATCGCGGTGATGTACCTCGGACACATCGTCGAGTCCGGCGCCACCGAGGAGATCTTCGCCCGGCCGCGGCACCCGTACACGAAGGCCCTGTTGTCGGCGATCCCGCTGCCCGACCCGGAGCGCGAGCGCCGCCGCGAGCGCATCGTCCTCAAGGGCGAGCAGCCCAGCGCCGCCCGGCTGCCGGCGGGCTGCGTGTTCGTCGACCGCTGCCCGCTCCACCGGGAGGCCGACGAGAGCGTGCGGACGCGCTGCCGCACCGAACGGCCTCCGACGGTCGGCGCGTCGGACGGTTCCGACCACCAGTACGCCTGCCACGCGGTCTGACGCCCGCTCCCCCTTCCTCACCCGTTGTTCCCCTCTCACCAAGGACATCCCGTGCGTCGTAAGCTCGTTCTGCCCCTCGCGCTGGTCGCGGCCGTCTCGGTCGCCGCCACCGCCTGCGCCTCCTCGTCCTCCCCGAGCGACTCCTCGGGGAAGGAGACCGGAAACACCGCCGGGGTCGCGTCCTCGGTCACCGACTACAACCCCCAGCCGTACGAGAACCTCAAGGACGGCGGCACCTACACCACCGCGGGCACCTTCGACGAGCAGGGCAACCCCTTCAACGTCAACGGCACCCTCAACGCGCTGCGGATCTGGTCCTGGTACAACGCCGACGCCATCACCTACTCGCCCACCGGCGAGGTCCAGTACAACCCCGACTACTACAGCGACGTGAAGGTCTCCGTCGAGGGCGGCGACCAGAAGGTCGTCATCACCATCAACCCCAAGGCCGTCTTCAACGACGGCACCCCGATCGACTGGCGGGCCATCGAGGCCACCTGGAAGGCCAACAACGGCTCGGACAAGGAGTACGCGGCCTCCTCCACCGACGGCTACGACCGCATCACGTCCGTCACCCGGGGCGCGGACGACAGGCAGGCGGTCATCGCCTTCAAGGGCGTCAACGCCTCCTGGTCCGCGCTGTTCACCACCTTCCTGCACCCCCAGGCCGCCACCGTCGAGAACTTCAACAAGGCGTACGTCAAGACGGCGCACCCCGAATGGGGCGCCGGACCGTACACCGTGGGCACCTGGGACGCCCAGTCCGGCAACATCACCTTCGTGCGCAACCCCCACTGGTGGGGCCGCAAGGGCAAGCTCGACAAGCGCGTCTACGTCAACCTCGAGCGCGCCGCCTCGATCAACGCCTTCAAGAACGGCGAGATCGACTACGCCCCGGTCGGGGACGCGGAGAACCTGAAGCAGGTGAAGGCCGTCAAGGACGCCGAGGTCCGCAGCGGTGGCAGCCCCTTCGAGTACTCGCTGTACCTCAACACCAAGTCCCCGTTCCTCGGTGACGTCCAGGTCCGCAAGGCGGTGCAGGAGAGCATCGACCGCTCGCAGATCACGAAGATCCGCTTCCAGGGCCTCGACTACAGCGAGCCGCTGCCGGGCTCGGCGGTGCTCTACAGCTTCCAGCAGGGCTACCAGGACAACGTCTCCGCCGTGCTGAAGTACGACCCGGAGGAGGCACGGAAGACCCTGGACGCGGCCGGCTGGAAGCCCGGGGCCGACGGCATCCGCGCGAAGGACGGCAAGGAACTCGAACTCGGCTACACCCTGCTCGGCGACGACCCCGTCGAGAAGGCCGTCTCCGGAGCGTTCACCGCGATGCTCAAGGCCGTCGGCGTGCGGCTGAACGTCAACAAGGTCTCCTCGAACGACTTCTCCAAGGTGCTCAGCGAGCGCCGCTTCGACCTGTTCATCTCCGGCAACCGCTCGACGGACCCCTTCGGCGCGCGGTCCCTGTGCGACTTCTACTGCTCGGACCGCGAGTCGAACATCACCGGAGCCGGCACCCCCGAACTGGACCAGGAGATACGCGCCACCGGGGACATCGCCGACCTCGGCCAGCAGATCGCGGCCGTGAACAAGGTCGAGCAGAAGGCCCTTCAGCAGTACTCCCTGCTGCCGCTCTACAGCGGACCCTCCACCTACGGCCTCCGGAAGGGGCTCGCCAACGTCGGTGCCGCCATCTTCCACAGCCCGCTGCCCGAGACCATCGGCTGGCAGAAGTAGCACCGTCGGCGCCGAGGTGCGGCCGGCCCGTCCTCATGGCGTGGGGACAGGCCGGCCCGTTCTTTGGATCGGCATCAGCCGGACCGGGGGCCGCGGCGCGGGCCGGGCCCGAGGCGGTGGTGCGCCCCGGGCCGGCCGCCGGCGGATCAGGACGCCGAGGTGTACGCGGTGAAGAAGCGGGACGGGACCGGCGAGCCGGAGGCGTTGAAGCAGATCGGGTAGAGGTTCACCGTGCCGGCGCTGCGGTTCCACGGGGTGGCCAGGGTGCAGTGGTCCGGGCCGGGGCCGAAGGCGGTGACCTGCGCGGTGTCCGAGGGGACGGCGATGTTCGGCAGGTTGACGGTGTAGGGGACGGAGCCGGCGAGCGTGTTGACCGCGCCGGAGGAGTTGAAGTTGGTCGTGGCGGGCAGCCCGCCGTTGAACCAGAGGTAGCCGTAGAAGTCGGGCGGCAGGGCCGGCCCGTGCACGGCCCGCTTCTCCGAGTAGCTCAGCGTCCAGCGGGTGTTGTACAGGACGTTGCCCGCGTTGTAGCAGTTGACGATGACGGTCTGGCCGGTCGAGGACGGCGACCAGTCGGCGACCTTGCAGCGCGCGCCGTTGGCCGCGTCGACGGCGGTGACCTCCAGGTTGCCGGCCGGGGTGGACTGGCCCAGGCCCGGCAGCCAGACCTTCCAGATGCCGGTGCCCCCGGAGCCGACGACGTTGGTGCCGCCGGTCGAGTTGTACTGGGTGACCACCGACCCGGTCGGGTTGGCGAAGACGTAGCCGTAGCCGCCGGCGGGCGGGGACGGCACGCCGCTGCTGGTGGTGTAGAGGACGGTGAAGCGGTTGTCCTCGGGCGCACCGCCCGTGCGGTAGCAGCCGACGGCGACGTCCTGGCCGGAGCCCGCGGTGGCCCAGCCCCGGACCTGGCACCAGGAGCCGGTGCGGGCGACGGCGGTGACGTGCGCGATGCCGCCCGGGCCGGCGATCAGCGGGAAGTGCACGACGTAGGAGCCGGTGCCGACCTTGTCGACCCGCACCGGGTTGGTGGCCGGCGAGGGCCAGCTGCCCCACTGGCGGGTGGTGTCGGGGACGTAGCCCGGCGGCGGGGCCGGGTTGTCGAGGTAGGCGAAGCCCCAGCGGTCGGGCACGGCGGCGTGCGCCGGGCCGGCCGCCGGGAGGCTGACGCCCACCAGGGCGGCCAGCACGGCGAGGACGAGCAGCAGGGCGCGGAACGCGCGGACGGTGGGGACGGGTCCGACCGGTGGTACGGCGGTGCCGGCGTGCATGGGCATACCCCTTGGGTGTGGGTGGTCACGGGCGGCCTGCGCGGTGCTGCCCGCCCCGCTGCTCCGCTCGCGCCCGGGGTGAGCCGGGCGCGCGGCGCCCGACGGGGCGACCGGTCCGTCAGGGCGGGGACCGGTGCCGCCCGGTGTCGGCCGGCAGGGGCGGGGTCGGGGGTCAGGCCCGACGGCGCTCACATCGTAGGGGCGCGCCGGGCGGCGGCACAGGCCTGCGGCACGCGCCGCCCGGCCCTTCACGCGGCACCCGGAGGGCGCCCCTCCGGACGTGTTGCGTCCCGCCCGTCCCGCGCCCCGCCACACCGGTACCGCCGGCCCCACGGCACCCGCGCGTCCCGTCCGCGCCGTGGCCGGAAACGGCCGTTCCGGGTCCGCCGGGCGGAACGCTTCACGCCGGAGGCGACGGGTCGGCGGGTTCTTGTCACAGCGATGTCCGGGGCATTGACCCGGATCCTGCCCGGCGGTCGGCTCGTACCCAGCCGACCGCCGAGGGCGCGCCACCGACGTCCTCCGGCACGACCTGTGGACCGGCCGCACCGAGGCGACGCCGACTTCTGGAACGACGCCTTCCTCCGCCGTGTGCTGCCCTTCCGACGCCTCGACCTGACCTCCCGACCGCCCCGCCGGTCCACCGGGGCGTGGTCGACCGATGCCCCGATGAGGTCGGTGTGCCGGCGTGCCTCAGCGGTAGTCGGCCAGGCCGTCCGCCAGTTCTTCTTCGTCTCCGTCGCGGATGGCGTAGAGGGCTTGTTGCAGAGCGAAGGTGTCGCGGATCGCCGCGATGCGGGCGGTGAGTCCGTGGTTCGGCGAGCCGCCCGGGGCAAGCACCCGTTCCAGGAACTCGGCACCGTGGCCGGCGCCGATGGCCGCGAGGTCCTCGGCCGGGTCGCCGAGTGCGACATCGTCCCAGTCGAGCACTCCGGCGAGGTGCGGCAGGCCGTGCGTCCACTCCCACAGGACGTTCTCGGCACCGAGGTCACCATGCACCACCGCTCGGGTGAGGTGGGGAAGGTCGTCGAGTGCTGCGAGCTCTCGCTCGGCCCGTAGCCGCCCGCTGTCGGACATGAGCCGGAACAGCTCCGCGCGCACATCCTCCGCGAAGTGCCTCCACCGGTCCGCCGGTACCCGGGGCAGCGCTGCCCGTACCGCCCCGTCGTTGCCGGCACGGGCCAGACCGCCCAGCAGCGTCGCATACTGCGCCGCCACGGTGTCGGCCACCCGGCGATCGCTGAGTGCGTCGGCTCGGAGCGGTTCCCCGGCGATGCGGGTGAGGACCAGGAACGGCAGTCCGTCGGCGCCGTGGGCCTCGCCCTGGAACAGCGGTTCGGGTGTGCGGACGCCGAGGTCGAGCCCGGCGAGCAGGCGCAGTGCGGCGACGCGCTCGGGCAGCCGGGCGGCCGCCGCCCGGGTACGGGGCAGGCACACGACGCGGTCCGAACCGACGACCACGTGGTGGAACTGCCCCTGTCGCACCGTGAGACGGTCCGGTTCGTCGTCAGGAAGCAGCCGGCTCAGCAGGGCGCCATGCGTCTTACGGATGTTCACCAGTGTGACCTCTGGATCCTTGGATGGGGCGCAGGGGACGGGCGCAGGTGGTGGACGCGCCCGCCCGCCGTCACGCCGGGCGGGCCGCCCGCAGCACCAGGCGCTCGGCGTTCTCGTCGTACGGGCGGCCGTCGAAGCCGCCGAACACCTCGATCCGTTCGAACCCCGCCTCCTCGGCCATCCGGCGCAGCTCCACGGCGCTGTAGACGAACCACACCAGGGTGGCACGGGTGACGCGCTCGCCCCGCACCATCACCCAGTCGCTGCGCAGCCGCGCCCAGTCGTCCAGCACCGTGTCGGTCTGGACGACGAGGTCCTCGCCGCGCCGCACCACCTTCGGCGGGGTGACCCGGCGGGCCAGCAGTTCCTTGCCGGCCAGGTCGAGGACGAGCGTCCCGCCGGGCGTCAGGCTGTCGTGCATGGTGCGCAGCACCCGGGCGTTGTCGGCGGGGTCCTCGAAGTAGCCGAAGGAGGTGAACATGTTGAGCACCACGTCGAACTCGCCCGGCGCCTCGTACGTGCGCGCGTCGGCCCGCACGAACGTCACCTCGGCGCCGGCCCCGTCGGCCAGCCGCCGGGCGCGTTCCAGCATCGGCGGGCTGAGGTCGACGCCGGTCACGGCGTGGCCGCGCCGTGCCAGCGGGACGCTGAAGACGCCGGGCCCGCAGCACAGGTCGAGCACTCGGGAGCCGGCCGGGAAGTCCAGCAGCGGGGAGGAGCCGAGCAGTTCCTCGGCCTGCGTGTGGCGCTGCTCGGAGAACAGGAAGTCGTGGAACTCGGTCCAGAAGTCATCGTCCTGGAACCCGCCCGTCCGTGTCATGCGGCCTCAGTGCTCCTTCGTCGTCGTGCGGTTGGGGGGTGGGGTCCGGCGGCGCGGGGGCGCAGCGCGAGCAGCAGCGGGGGCAGCAGCAGGCACTGCGCGGCGGCCAGCAGCCAGAACAGCGCGGTGTGGCCGCCCCGTTCGGAGAGTCCGTAGAGCTGTCCGCCGAGGAGGCCGCTCACGCAGGCGCCGAGTCCGGCGCCGAGCCGCTGCTGCCCGAAGACCACGGCGTCCGAGCGCGGGCTGCGGGCCAGCGCCTCCAGGTCGTTCTTGAGGAAGAGCACGATGTCGCCCAGGGTGATCAGCGCCCCGCCCGCCAGCAGCGCGGGCCGGGTGCCGGCGGCGAGCACGGCCAGCCCCGCGGCGAGCCCGGCGAAGCCGGCCGCCAGGGCGATCGGGTAGGGCATCCGCCGGATCGCGTCGGAGGCGAGCGGCTGCACCACGATGACCAGCGTGAAGCAGAGCAGCAGCACCAGGCTGTAGAAGGTGCCCGAGGCCCGCTCGACCGCGTACATCGCCAGGAAGTGCTGGAAGTGGAAGTACAGGTAGAAGGCGAGCGCGTTGGCCGCGAACGGCAGCACCGCGATCCCGGCCAGCAGGCCGCGCCCGCCTCCCGGCTCCTGCGCCCGCTGCGGCGCGGCCCCGGCGGGCAGCCCCGCGTGGCCGGCGGTGACCAGCGCGAACAGCGCCGTGGCGGCGAGGAAGAGGTAGCCGGGCGAGGAGAGCACGAACGGCCCGGCGATCAGCGGCCCGACCGCCATGCCCGCGTTGAGGGCGGCGTTGCCCGCCGACAGGAACGCCGGCCGGCGCGCGTCGTCGACGCCCCGCACCAGGTAGGCCTTGTTGGCGGGCAGGTACAGCGCGGCGCCGCAGCACGTGAGCACGAGCGCGCCGACCGCCAGCGGCGGCCAGCGCAGGGCGAGCAGCAGGCCGGCGAAGCCCGCCGTACGGACGGTGAGCGCCCACAGCATGGTGCGCCGCAACCCGATCCGCTCGGCCAGCGCGCCGCCCGCGATCCCGCCGGAGAACTGCACCAGGGAGGCCGCGGCCAGCACGACGCCGACCGTGCCGAGGCCCATGCCGAGCCGCTCGTGCAGGAAGACCGACATGAACGGCAGCACCATGAAGCTGCCGAGCGGGATCAGGAACGAGCTGAGCAGCAGGAACCGCAGCGGCCCGTCGAGCGTGCCGAGCGCGGCCCGCAGCCCCGTCGGGCCGGCGGTGCGGTCAGCCACCGTCGGCCCCGCCGCCCCCGCCGGCGGCCGCGGGCGGCGCGACCGGCTCGGTGAGCACCCGCAGGGCGTTGGCGGCGGCGACCGCGTGGTGGGTGGCCAGCTCGGCGGTCTCGCCCTCCGCGTAGACGATGCCCGCGTAGCCGCGGCTGTCGGCCAGGTGCTCGACCGGATCGCCCACCGACCTGACCGGGTACCAGGCGGGCGAGCCGGGCAGGCCGGCCAGCCGCTCCAGCCCGGCGACGCCGGTGAACACCCCGGGCGCGGCGGGGTAGCCGAGGACGAAGGCGACGGCCGGGCCGCCGGGTGGTTCGGCGTCCATCAGGGCGGGGCGGCGGCCGAGCGCGGCCTCGACCAGCGCCTCGTACACGTTGACGCCGAGCGCGCGGCACAGGCCCTCGCCGACCAGTGCGCCGCCGATCCGCGGGTTGATCTCGACGATCTCCGGGCCGTCGGCGGTCAGCACGAACTCCACGTGCGCGAAGCGGTCGGTGTAGCCGACCGCGGCGAGGACGTCGCCGAGCCACCGCTCCAGCGCGGCCCGGCGCGGCTCCGGGAACGCCACCGGGAACGCCGTGATCTCCTCCCGGAAGTACGGCTCGGGGGACATCAGCCGGCTGGAGACGCCCAGCAGCCTGGTCCGGCCGTCCCAGCCGAGCGTCTCGGCGCTGTACACCGGCCCGGCGAAGTACGGTTCGGCGAACAGCCGGCCGCGGAACTCCCGGCGGGCGGCCTCGGCGAGGACGGCGTCCAGCTCCGCCGGGTCGCGCACCAGCCAGACGTTCTGGCTGCCGGTGCCCGCGGTGTCCTTGAGGACGGCGGGCAGGCCGGGCTCCTTGAGGAGTGCCTCCGCCGCCTCCGGGCCGGCCCCGGTGACCGGTACCGCCCGGCCGCGGGTCAGCCCGGCCTCGTACAGTCGGCGGCGCACCGCCGACTTGTCCCGGGTCAGCCGCAGCACGGCCGGGTCGAGGCCGGGCAGGCCGAGCCGTTCGGCGAGTTCGGCGGCGACCAGCGTCCAGGTGTCGGTGGAGCTGATCAGGCCGCGTGGCCGGGGGGAGCGTTCCAGCAGCGCGGTGAGCCCGTCCACGTCGAAGGTGTCGGTCTCCACGACGTCCAGCGCCTCCGCCGGCAGCCGCTCCAACTCGTAGGTGTAGTAGGAGCGGTCGCGGGTGAGCAGGGTCAGCCGCTCGCCGAGCGCGTCGGCGGCCCGCACCAGGTGGCCGAGGCCGAAGGTGAGCGATTCCAGGCAGACGATGCTCATGCCGCCCGCTCCCCGGGGTGCGGCGGGCACGCGGTGCGCCGCCAGGCCATGGTGGACCAGGGCATGGACATCTCCTCGGGGGCGGAGACCTCGACCGGTTTCAACGCGGCCGGGTCGGGGGCTTCGGCGTGCCGGGCGAAGACGCGCTCGACGTAGCGGTGGCCGGTGTCGGCACCGATCACCAGGTGCAGCCGGTCGGGGTGGCGGCGTGCCTCGTAGGTCGCGGCCAGGTAGCCGGCGCCGGTGGACAGCCCGGCGAAGACGGCGTGGTCGCGCAGCAGGGCGACGGTGCCCGCCATGGCGTGGGTGAAGTCCAGCCAGTGGATGCCGTCGTAGAGGTGGTGGCGGACGTTGTCGAAGACGATGGAGGAGCCGATCCCGGCGATGATCGCCTCCGGGTCGTGGTGCCGCTGGCTGCCGAAGGTGACGCTGCCGAAGGGCTGCACCCCGACCAGCCGCACCGACGGGTCGGAGGCGCGCAGCCGGGTCGCCACCCCGCCGGTCGAGGCGCCGGAGCCGACGCCGCCGACGACGGTCAGCGCCGCGCCGGGGAAGGCGGCCGTGATCCGGTCGGCGACCTCGTGGTAGCCGAGGTAGTGGACGTCGTCGTGGTACTGCCGCATCCAGTGCCAGTCCGGGTGTTCGGCGAGCAGCTCGCGTACCCGGCGCACCCGCAGCTCCTGGTCCAGTTTGAGGTCGCGGGACGGCACGACCTGCTCCACGGTGGCGCCGAGGATCTCCAACTGGGCGCGGGTGGTGGCGTCGACGGTGGTGGACGCGACGATGTGGCAGCGCATGCGGTGCCGGTGGCAGGCGAGCGCCAGCGCGTAGGCGTAGATGCCGCTGGAGCTGTCCACCAGGGTCTGCCCGGGGCGGACGGTGCCGCGCTCCAGCAGGTGGCGGACGGCGGCGAGCGCCGAGTAGATCTTCATCGACTCGAACCGGACCAGCACGAGGCCGTCGGTGAGCCGGACGAGATCGGGGACCTTCAGGGCGTCGGCGATGTGGGGGTGGATCACCTGTAGCCTCCTTGGGCGAAGGAACACTGGTGGCCGAGCGAGTGGAAGAACGCGGACAGGTCCGACTTGAGCGCGGCGTCCGGGCGTCCGGGGAGCAGGTAGCCGACCAGGCAACCGGTGTGGGCGACGAAGATCCCGTCGGCACCGAACTCCTCGCGGTGGGCGAGCAGCGCGTCGAACGTCGCTTTGGGGAGAACCTGTTGGGAGAGCGCGGCGCTGGCCGTGGCCGTGCGCGCGACGGCGGCCTGGTCGCCCGCGGCGAATCCCTTCAGCAGGTCGGTCAGGCAGCGCCGGTACTCCTCGCCGTGCCGCCGGTAGTGCCCGAGCAGCAGGTCGGTGACGGCGGCGGTGTCCACCGTCCCGGGCTCGGTGATGTACGCGGTGTGGAAGCCGATGCCGGTGCCCAGCCGCCGCACCACCCGGTGCCGGCCACTCAGGTGCAGGGCGAACTCGTCGAGGAAGACGCTGTCGGCCCGTTCGATCTGGCGCAGCACGGCGAGCACCACCCCGGTGTCGTACGGCAGCGCGAAGATCCGGAACAGGCAGCGCAGCGTCGCCACGATGTCGGCGGTCGAACTCGCCATGCCCACCCCGACGGTGAGCTCGGAGTGCACGCACCAGCGGCCCGGCGGCAGGGTCAGCCCGAAGCGCTCCAGGAACAGCCGGGCGGCCGTCGCGGCCTTCGCCCCGAGCGGCAGCGGGTCCGACGTGTCCGTCCCCGGGGTGAAGTGCACCCAGGAGTGGCGGTCGACGGGGAACGACACCACCGCGATGTCGGGGCGGGGACCTGCGCGCAGCGGTCCCTGGTAGAGCTCGCCCAGGGTGCCGTGGCAGACACCGGAGAGCGTGCCGCCCGGCGGCGGGGCGGGCCGGGCCCCTCCGGTGGGGGTCACCATCGCGCCGCCCGGGCCGCCGGTGGGCGGGCCGGTCGGCGCCCGGTGCGGGCGGGCGGAACTCGCGCGGTCACGGGCACGTCCTCCTCCTCGTTCCGAGCCCCGCGTCATGACCCGGAGGAGGAGGGCACGGCGTGTCGTCGCACGCCGCGCAGCCGTCGTACCGCCGACCCAGTCCACGAGGTCACCGTGCACAGCCCGCACGTGGGGGTGCGGGCGCAGCGGCAGGTCTTCGGACTCGTGGGCCGGTACGCCGAAGGACCGGCGCACACCTACCGGCCGTCGCTTCCCGGGCCGGGGCGGAGCCCGGCCCAGTGCTGATGACGGCTTTCGTTCCCACTCACCGCTGCGGGACAGTCCCGGTTTCCCACCGGGTTCCCTCTTGCGTCGCGCCGCCGAAGTCCGGTCGGTCGGGAGGCGCGAACCGGCTGCGGTGATGAGCATACGGGGGCTCGCGCTCCGGTGGCAGGGCACGTGCGGGCGGTTGTCCGAATGCGATCGGTCCGCGGGCCGGAGCGTGGGGGCGCCGCGGCGGGAGGCCGCCGGTGCACGTGCCACTCTGGCCGGATACGGGCTCGGCATGCCGGAACCCCTCCGCCACACTTGTTCGACCCATCGCCCGCTGTACACCGTCAATCGGTGTCCCGCCGTTCCGGAAGGTCCACGATGCTGCCTGAGACGACGTCGGGGGACGACGCTCCGGACGCCCCGCCCGCCGCCGGGAGGCGGCCCGCCGAACGCATCGCCCCGCGCGCCGCCCCGCGCACCGACCTGCGCGCCGACCTGCGGGCCGCGCTGCCCGACGCGAGTGCGGCGGTCGGCGTCACCGCGGCGGTGTTCGTGCTGCTGTACGTCCGGATGGACGCGGGCACCTCGGCCACGGTGGCGGTCATGCCGTTCATGGACGACTCGCGCACGTACTGGATGTACCTGCTGAGCCAGGCGTTCGGCTGGTCGGGACTGCTGTGGGCCTGGGGGACGGTGGTGCTGGGGCTGCTGCTGTCCGGTCCGCGGCCCGTCCGACTGCCGGTCGCCCGGCAGACCCTGGAGCGCTGGCACCGCACGACGAGCCTGACAACGACGGCCCTGATGTTCGCGCACGCGCTGATGTTCGCGGCCGAACTCGTGCGCTACGAGGCCGGATCGGCGTGGGGCGACCGGCTCTGGTCGGGGTTCGCCGACAGCTTCGTGCCCGGCTGGTACGACTCCGGCACCGGCCGGACCGCCATCCCGCTCGGGCAGGGTGCGCTCTACCTGGCCGTGCCGCTCGGCCTGCTGTTCTACGTGCGGCACCGGATCGGGCCGAACACCTGGCGCCGGCTGCACCGCTTCGTGGTCGTCGTCTACGTGCTGAGCGTCTGGCACACCCTGCTCTACGGGACCAACGTGTGGTTCGGCGAGTGGCCGCGCACGGTCCTGTGGCTGCTGCAGGTCCCGCTCGCCGTCCTGCTGCTGGTCCGGCTGCTGCGGCCGGCCCGGCGGGCCGAGCGGCTGGGTGCGCCGGGGCGGGGCGGGGCCCGGTCGCTGCCGGCCTGGGCGGTGCGGGCGCTCGGACGGGTGGCGGTGGCGGCCGTCGTGGTCGGCCTGGTCGCGGTGGCGGCGTCCGGCCACGACGGCGGGCGGGCCCGTCCGCCGGCGCCGCCGGCCTCGGGTGGTCAGGCCGGCGGCACCGGCTGAGTCGCCGGCCGCACGGGTACCGTCGGCCGGCCGGGCCGGAGGCGGGCTGGTCCGGAGGCGGGCTGGGCGAGAGGCGGGCTGGGCGAGAGGCCGGTCCGATGGGATGATGATCGGCGACAGGGCGACGGCGGAACGAGGAAGCCGGTGGAAATCCGGCGCGGTCCCGCCACTGTGACCGGCGAGCGGATCCCGCACGGGCCACTGCCCCCGCAAGGGGCGGGAAGGCCGGGACGAGCTGCGACCCGGGAGCCAGGAGACTCACGGCGTCGCCTCCTCGCTGGAGCCCGGGGCGGATCTCCCCGGAGAGAGGGGTGGTTCGGCGTGCCCGACCTCATGGACCTCGGAACGGCCGAAGCCGTCGGCGGAACGCTCGCCGGTACGGGAGTCGGCACGGGAGTCGATACAGGGGGCGGGGCGGCGGAACCGCCCGGCGCGGTGCCCTGCCGGGTGGTGGTCTGCCGGGACTGCTGCTGCGGCACGGTCAAGGTGACCGGCGCGGACCACGCGGCGCAGACGGCGCGACTGCGCGAGGCCGCCCCGGTGGGAATCTCCGCGTGCCTGGACGTGTGCGAGCAGGCGAACGTGATCGTGGTCCGGCCGTCCGCCGGAGGCCGGGCGGCCGGCGGCCGGCCGGTCTGGCTGGGCCTGGTCAACGACCCGGCCGCGACGGAGGCCGTCGCCGACTGGATCCGGGCGGGCGGGCCCGGGGTAGCCCCGCGCCCGCCGCTGCTCGACCGTCACGTCTTCCCCGCGCCGGGCCGGCCGGCCCCCTGAGCGGGCGCCGTCCATCTGGGCGGCACCGGTGATCATGTTCTTGATGTAGTCGGCGTGACCCGGGCAGTCGACGTGGG
>NZ_JBEOSF010000061.1:0-38820 GCF_040302725.1 Kitasatospora sp. NPDC097605
GGCGTCCACCCTGAAGATCCTGTTCGCGGACACCGTGCTGCCCAAGTTCGACCGCGAGACGGTGCACAAGGTGGCGCCCGAGGAGATCCAGGGGACCGGCGCGAGGGCTACGGCAGGGTGAGGATCTCCGCGCCGTCCGCCGTGACGACCAGGGTGTGCTCGAACTGGGCGGTGCGCTTGCGGTCCTTGGTGACGACGGTCCAGCCGTCCGGCCAGATCTCGTAGTCGTAGGTGCCCAGGGTGAGCATCGGCTCGATGGTGAAGGTCATCCCCGGCTTGATCACCTCGGTGGCCCGCTCGCTGTCGTAGTGCGGGACGATCAGGCCGGAGTGGAACGACGTGTTGATGCCGTGCCCGGTGAAGTCCCGCACCACGCCGTAGTCGAAGCGCTTGGCGTAGGACTCGATGACGCGTCCGATGACGTTGATCCGGCGGCCGGGCTTGACCGCCTTGATCGCCCGGTCGAGCGACTCCCGGGTCCGCTCGACCAGCAGCCGGGACTCCTCGTCCACGTCGCCGACCAGGTAGGTGGCGTTGAGGTCGCCGTGCACCCCGTGGATGTACGCGGTGGCGTCGATGTTGACGATGTCACCGTCCTGGAGGACGGTCGAGTCCGGGATGCCGTGGCAGATGACCTCGTTGATCGAGGTGCAGACCGACTTGGGGAAGCCCCGGTAGCCGAGGTCGGACGGGTAGGCGCCGTGGTCGCACATGTACTCGTGGGCGACCGCGTCCAGCGCGTCCGTGGTGACGCCGGGCGCGATCAGCTTGGCCGCCTCGGCCATCGCCCGGGCGGCGATCCCACCGGCGATCCGCATCTTCTCGACCGTCTCGGCGGTCTGCACCTCGGGCCCGGTGTACGCCGCCGGGGCGGGCCTGCCGACGTACTCGGGGCGCGCGATGTGCGGGGGGACCTTGCGGGTGGGGGACTGGATGCCGGGTACGAGTGCCATGGCGGCGAGTCTAGTTGGCGGCGCCCGCGCGCCGTGGCCGGGCACCGTGACCGGGCCCGAGTGTGCGGACGGTGCCGGGGCGGGGAATGATCGGGGCGACGCGACGCCGTACCGGGAGCGCGAGCCGCGACCGCCGACACGGAGGTGACCACACCATGCCCCTGGGATTCCGCCGCAACAAGCCGACCGGCCGGCCCGGCGAGTGGTTCTACTGCATCAAGCACGGCAAGGTCGAGGAGGGGCCGGAGTGCCCGGCGAAGGACCGCCTCGGCCCGTACGCCACCCGGGAGGAGGCGGCGCACGCGCTGGAGACCGCCGAGCTGCGCAACCGGGAGTGGACCAACGACCCGCGCTGGCGCGACAAGCCCGAGGACGCGCCCGGGGAGTAGCGGGTCAGGACGCGCCGGCGTCCGCCCGCTCCGCCGCCGCCCGCTCCGCCGCCTCCCGCTCCGCGGCCTCGCGCTCGTGCGCGGCGCGGACGGCGGCGGCGTTCGGGTCGGTGCGGTCGTCGTAGGAGAGCAGCCGCGGCAGTGCGGTGGCCAGCGCCAGCACGCCCACCACACAGGCGACGCCGCCGATCCACACCGAGGACCGCACCCCGACCAGCCCCGCCATGCCGCCCGCCCGGACCTGGCCGAGCTGCGGGCCCACCGAGTAGCTCAGCAGTTCCACCCCGGCCATCCGGCCGCGCACCTCGTCCGGGATCGACTGGTTCCACAGGGTGGAGCGGGCGACGCCGCTGATCTGGTCGGCGGCCCCGGCCAGGGCCAGGCAGAACAGCACCAGCCAGACCGAGCCGGCCAGGCCCGCCAGCGCGATGGCGGCGCCCCAGCCGAGCGCGGCGGCCAGCAGCAGCCGGCCGTGCCGGTGGATCCGGGAGGTCCAGCCGCTGGTGACCGAGACGAGCAGGGCGCCGACCGCCGAGGCCGAGTACATCGGGCCGAGCGCCCAGTCGGCGTGCAGCTCGGCGGCCAGGAACGGGAAGATCGCCACCGGGAAGGCGAACAGCATCGCGCACAGGTCGATCGCGTAGGTGCCCAGCAGGTCCTTGCGGCTCCACGCGTACCGGATCCCGGTGAGCACCGCCCGTACCGACGGCTTCTCGGCGTCGGTCGGCGGCGGGACGGCGCGGATCCGGGCGAGCAGCAGCAGCGAGGCGCCGAAGGTCACGACGTCCAGCGCGTACGCGGTCTGCACCCCGGCGAAGGTCACCACGACGCCCGCGAGCGCCGGGCCGGCCACCGAACCGACGTTGCGGTAGAGCGAGTTGAGGGCGAAGGCGGCGGCCAGCTGGTCGTGCCGGACCACCCTCGGGGTGAGCGCGTCCAACGAGGGACGCTGCAGGCCGTCGGCGGCGGCGACCAGCGCGGCCACCAGGTAGACCGGCCACAGCACGGGCGTCGGCAGCAGCGCGTTGACCAGCAGCAGCGCGCTGAGCAGGCCGAGCCCGGCCTCGGCGAACAGCACCAGGCGGCGGCGGTCCAGGGCGTCGGCGAGGGCGCCGCCCCAGAGGCCGAAGACGATCAGCGGGACCAGCTCGAAGGCGCCGACCAGGCCGACCGCGAAGGAGGAGCCGGTCAGCTCCTTGATCTGCAGCGGCACGGCGACGTAGGTGAGGAAGCTGCCGAAGCTGGTGACGCATCCGGAGAGCCAGAGCAGGCGGAAGTCCCGGGAGGAGCGCCAGGGGGAGAGGTCGGGGGTGACTGCGCGCAGCAGCGAGCTCGCCCGACCGGTCGGGGGTGGGTCGGCGTCGTTCACGAGCGACCATCCTGCGGGGGTTCCCGGCCGGGCCGCAACGGATTTTCCCGCCCGCCGCGGCGCCGCGCCCGCTGCTGCCGCGCCCGCTGCTGCCGCGCCCGCCGCTCCCCGGTCCCCGCTACCAGCGGCTGACCGTCGGCCCCGCCGCGAGCCGTCCGGCCAGCGCCACCAGCCGGTCGAGCGCGAGGCGCCGCGCGGGCCGTTCCCCGGCGGCGGCGCTGACCAGGTGCTGCGCCAGGTCGAACGGCTCCTCCTCGGCCGTGCCGACGGCGAGCCGCCGGTGCGCCAGGCCGGCCAGGTCGGCCAGTGCGGCGAGGCCGGCCGGGTCGGTCTGGTCGGTCGGCTCGGGCGCCCCCGCCGGGCCGGCCCGCCGGCCGGTCCCGGCGCCGTCCAGCGCCAGCACCGTCGCGCCGTGCCGGCGGGCGTCGTGCACCCGCTCCAGCAGCGTCCCGCCGGCCGGCGCCGGGGCCACCACCAGGACGGTCGCCCCGCGCCCGGCCTCGGTCAGCCGGCGCAGGCCGTGCGCCAGGTGGGCCGGCGCCTGCGGCGGGACCCGGTGCCGCAACAGGGTCGGGGCCAGCCGGGGGACGTCCGACCAGGCGGCCTCGTCCTGCAGATGCGCGGCCAGGTGCCAGGGCTCGTACGCCTCGGTGCCGACCAGCAGCAGCCCGTCCGCGCCGCGCCGGGAGACCGCCCGCCGCAGCTCACCGGCGAAGCCGCCGACGGCCTCCAGCCAGCCGGTCCCGGACAGCCGCTCCCGTAGTGCCGAAACTCTCACCGCGTCCATGGCGGACAGGATGACGCGGGGGGCCCGGGGTTTGGCAGGATCGGGCCATGACTTCCCTCGATTCAGCGACAAACCCGGCCCACGAGCTGCCGGACGTCTCGCAGTTCGTCGTCGGCGTGCTCGGCGGCACCGGCGACCAGGGGCGGGGGCTGGCCCTGCGGCTGGCCAAGGCCGGCCAGCAGGTGATCATCGGCTCGCGCGACGCGGACCGCGCGAAGGCCTCGGCGGACGCGATCGGCCACGGCGTGCGCGGCGCCGACAACGCCGCCACCGCCCGGGAGAGCGACATCGTGATCGTCGCGGTGCCGTGGGACGGCCACGCCGCCACGCTCACCGCGCTCCGCGAGGAGCTGGTCGGCAAGATCGTGGTGGACTGCGTCAACCCGCTCGGCTTCGACAAGCAGGGCGCCTTCGCGCTCGTCCCGGAGGAGGGCAGCGCCGCCCAGCAGGCCGCCGCCCTGCTGCCGGACTCCCGGGTGACCGCCGCCTTCCACCACCTGTCGGCGGTGCTGCTCCAGGACGAGTCGATCGAGCGGATCGACACCGATGTGATGGTGCTCGGCGAGGAGCGGGCCGCCACCGACATCGTGCAGGCGCTGGCCGGGCGGATCCCGGGCATGCGCGGCATCTTCGCGGGCCGGCTGCGCAACGCGCACCAGGTGGAGTCGCTGGTGGCCAACCTCATCTCGGTCAACCGCCGCTACAAGGCCCACGCGGGCCTGCGGATCACCGACGTCTGATCACCGGCGCCTGATCACCGGCGCCTGATCACCGGCTCGCCGACCTCACCCCTGGACCCGCTCCGGAGGTGAGGTCGGCGACAATGGGGGCCGTCCGTCCACCGGCCCCAGGAGTCTGCCGCCATGCCCCGCACGTCCGTCCTCGCCCTGATCGTCGCCGTTCTCGCCCTGGCCGCCGCCGTGGTCTCGGTGGTGCAGGGCTGGTGGCTCGGCCTGATCTGGCTCCCGATGGCGGGCATCGCCAGCAACGTGCTCTGGATGAACCTGCGCCGCGAGAAGCTGGCCCGGGCGGCCGCCGAACAGGCCTGAGCCCGCCGTCCGGCCCCGGGCCCCCGGCCCCGGGTCAGTCCTTCCAGAACGTGAACAGCTCGTGGCCCACCTGCGGGTAGGCGCGGTCGACGCCCAGCAGGTCCATCACGCCGTACACGGCCTCGAAGAACCAGTGGTTCACCTCCGGCTGCCAGAGCAGCGCGAAGACGGCCAGCATGCCGTACGGCGCGAACGGCTCGATCGCCCGCCGGGTCTTGTGCGACAGCCAGGGCTCGACGATCCCGTAGCCGTCCAGGCCGGGCACCGGCAGCAGGTTGAGCAGGGTCGCGCTCAGCTGCAGCATGCCGAGGAATCCCAGCGCCAGCGCGAACGGCGAGACGTTCAGCTCGTAGCCGTTCCAGACCGCGTGCACCTCGGGATCGTCCAGCCAGCCCGCGCCGACCGGGATCAGCAGCAGCACGGCGGCGAGCAGGTTCACCAGCGGTCCGGCCGCCGAGATCAGGCTGTGCTTGAGCCGCCCCTGCACCCGGTGCCGCTCGATCCAGACCGCGCCACCGGGCAGGCCGATGCCGCCGAGCAGCACGAAGACGATCGGCAGCACGAAGCTGAGCAGCGCGTTGGCGTACTTGAACGGGTTGAGGGTCAGGTAGCCCTTGGCTCCGACGCTGATGTCGCCGCCGTGCAGCGCGGTCCGCGCGTGCGCGTACTCGTGCAGGCAGAGCGAGACCATCCAGCCCGCCACCACGAACAGGAAGATCCCGAACCGGGCGTTGCCGTACCCCTGGTGGACCGCCACGGCGGAGGTGACGAAGATCGCGAGCAGCGCCCAGAACACCGGACTGATCCGGCGGTCCTCGCTGCGGGAGCGCTGCGTGGCGGCGAAGGTCATGGTGTGGGTGCTCCGGTGGTCGGGGTCGCATGAGGACTGGGCAGAGGCCGATCATGCCGGGCGGGCCCGCGTCGGACAAGCCGCCCCGGATGAACGTACGGAACCGGGTACCGGTTCCGGGGAGGGCCCGACCCGGCGAGCGGGCGGCAGAGCCGAGCCTCGGGGAGGACCGGACAAATGTGCGTGGCCGGCCGTGCCGATCCACCAGAATGGTTCGGTGCACTACGGCATCCTCGGCACCACCACGGCCCACCACGACGACGGCACCCCGGTCCCGCTCGGCGGCGCCCGGCTGCGTGCCCTGCTGGCCGCGCTGGCCCTGCGGCAGGGCCGCCCGGTGCCGGCCGACCTGCTGGTCGACGAGGTGTGGGACGCCGAGCCGCCGCAGGACTCCTCGGCGGCGCTGCAGACGCTGGTCGGCCGGCTGCGCCGCACCATCGGCCGTGACCGGGTGGGCTCCGGCCCCGCCGGGTACTGGCTGACCGACCCGGTGACCGATCTCGCCGAGTTCCAGCGGCTGGCCGCCGAGGGCCGCCGGGAGCTGGAGCGCGGCGACCACGCCGGCGCCGCCGAGCGGCTGCGGGCCGCGCTCGCGCTGTGGCGCGGCCCGGCGCTCGCGGACCTGCCGGACCGCAGCGGCCCGGCCACCCGGCTGGAGGCGCAGCGCGAGGAGGTCCGCCGGCACCGGATCACCGCCGAGCTCGGCCTCGGCCGGGCCGCCGACCTGGTGGCCGAGCTCGCCGAGCTGTGCGAGGGGCAGCCGCTGGACGAGCCGCTGCAGTACCTGATGGTGCGGGCGCTGCACGAGAGCGGCCGGACGGCGGAGGCGCTGCGCCACTACGAGCGCACCCGGCGGGCCCTGGCGGACGAGCTGGGCGTCGACCCGGGCCGTGCGCTCCAGACTCTCTACGCCGAGCTGCTGACCCCCGCCGAGGCCCCCGTCCCCACCCCGGCCCCCGCCGCGCCGGTGCCCCCCACCGCGGCGCCGCCGGCCCGCGCCGCCGCCGGCAATCTGCGCGGCCGGCTCACCAGCTTCGTCGGCCGCGAGAGCGACCTCGCCACCCTGCGCTCGATGCTGGCCACCAGCCGGCTGGTCACCCTGACCGGCCCCGGCGGCTCCGGCAAGACCCGGCTGTCGGTCGAGGCCGGCCGTCTGGAGCAGGGCGCCGGGCACTGGCCGGACGGCGTCTGGCTGGCCGAGCTGGCCCCGGTGGAGCGCCCGGACGCGGTGCCCGGCGCGGTGGTCTCGGCGCTCGGCCTGCGCGAGACCGTGCTGCACACCGGCGGCAGCATGGTCGCCGAGGTGATCGAGGCCCGCACCGACGATCCGGTGCGCCGGCTGATCGAGTACTGCGGGCGGCGCCGGATGCTGCTCGTCCTGGACAACTGCGAGCACCTCGTCCAGTCCGCCGCCGACCTCGCCGACAGCCTGCTCACCGAGTGCCCCGGCCTGACCGTCCTGGCCACCAGCCGCGAGCCGCTGGGCGTACCGGGGGAGACCGTGCTGCCGGTGGAGCCGCTGCCCGACCCGGTGGCGCTGCGGCTGCTGGCCGAGCGGGCCGCTGCCGCCCGCCCCGGCTTCGACCCGCGGAGCGACCCGGAGGCCTGCGCCGAGATCTGCCGCCGGCTGGACGGCCTGCCGCTCGCCATCGAACTGGCCGCCGCCCGGCTGCGGGTGATGACGGCCCGCCAGATCGCCGACCGGCTGGACGGCCGGTTCGCCCTGCTCACCGCCGGCAGCCGCACCCTGCTGCCGCGCCAGCAGACGCTGCGCGCGGTCGTCGACTGGAGCTGGGATCTGCTCGGCAAGCAGGAGCGCGCGGTGCTGCGCCGGCTGGCGGTGTTCGCCGGCGGCTGGACGATGGAGGAGGCCGAGGCGGTCTGCTCGGACGCCGCCGAGGTGTCCGGCGCGGAGGTCGCCGACCTGCTGCTCTCGCTGGTCGACAAGTCCCTGCTGGTCGCCGATCTGGACGGGGACGGCCCGCCGCGCTACCGGATGCTGGAGACCATCCACGAGTACGCGGTCGAACGGCTGGCCGAGGCGGGGGAGACGTCGGCGAGCGAGGGCCGGCACGTCGAGTACTTCCGCGAGCTGGTCCGCACCGCCGAACTGAACGTCCACGGCCCGGCGCAGCTGCACTGGCTGGCGGTGCTGGAGCGGGAGCACGACAACATCCGGGCCGCGCTGCGCCGTGCCGTCGACCGCCGGGACGAGGGCGAGGCGCTGGTGCTGGCGCTGGGCATGAGCTGGTACTGGTCGCTGCGCGGCTTCAGCCAGGAGGCCCGCCGCTCGTACGAGGCGGTGCTGGCGATCGGCCCGGACCCGTTCGGCCCGGACGCCCTGCGGGTGCCGCTGGAGCGGCATGTGCTGGAGTACCCGACGCCGATGCCGCCGGAGGCGGTCGCCGAGGCCCGCCGGGCGCTCGTCATCTACCGGCTGATCAGCATGTTCGAGGGAAACCTGGACGTACTGGCCGATCCGGAGGCGGTCGCCACCGCCCGGAAGATCGCCGACGCCTACACCCCGGACCTGCCGCAGGCCTACCGCTTCCCCGGGCTGATGCGGGTCTTCGGCGCCTTCCTGGTCGGCCAGCTGGACACCATGAAGGACCTGCTGGACGACGCGGTGGAGGGCTGCCGGCGCGACGGCAACCTCACCGACCTGGCGTTCATCCTGCAGATCCGGGCCAAGATGATGAACGACTGGCCGGACGGCGCGGCGCAGAGCACCGTGGACGGCGAGGAGTCGCTGGAGCTGTACCGCCGCACCGGCGACCTGTGGGGGATGTCCCAGGCGCTGTCCGCGCGCGGCGAGTCGCTGGCCAACCAGGGCCGCTCGGAGGAGGCCGTCGAGGCGTACCGGCGGGCGATCGAGCTGGCCGAGGAGCTGGGCGCCCCGCAGGAGGTGCCGATGCTCCGGGTGCACCTGGGCTCGGCGATGCTGGACGCGGACCTGGACGCGGGGGAGCGCCGGATCCGCGAGGCGATGGAGGGGATCCGGCCGGGCGAGAACCAGGCGACCAACGGCGCGCTGCTCTTCGGGCACCTGATGCTCTGCGGCATCCAGGCCCAGCGCGGCGACTACGGGGCGGCGCTGGCCGAGCTGGACGCGCTGCGCTGGACGCGGGTCGGCGCGTTCGCCCCGGACGTGGTCGGCGGGATGCTGACCGTCACCCGGGGCTGGATCACCGCCCGTGGCGGCGACCCCGATCGCGGTCTCGAACTCGTCCACGAGGGGCGGGAGTTGCTGTACGCGGTGCCGTCCACCGCGAGCGGTTTCGTCGAGCAGCTGTCGGTGATGCTGCTGCCGCCGGTGGTCGGGGTGCTGGAGGTCTTCGCCCGGCGTGACGGGGATCTGGACAAGGCCCGCCGGGCCGCCGTGCTGTTCGGCGCGCACGCCGGGATGAACGGGCCGCGCGGCGGCTACCTCGACCGGGTGGAGCGCGAGCGGGCCGAGGAGAGCCTGCGCGACCTGCTCGGTGACGCGGTGTTCGACGCGGCCTTCGCCGAGGGGCGCGGACTGTCCGTGCTGGAGACCAGCACGCTGCTCGACCGGCTGGTCGGCTGACCCGGAGGCGCCGGACCCCGGGGTGCTCCCCTCGCGCACCCCGGGGTCCGGCCGTCCGGTCACCGCTCAGGTCCGCTTGCGGAACCGGGCGACGGCGAGCGGCGCGAAGACCGCGGTGATGGCGGCCGACCAGGCCAGGACGACGAAGGTCGGGTGCGCCACCGCGCCGTGGCCGTTCATCAGCGCCCGGCAGGCGTCGGCCAGCGCGGACAGCGGGTTGACCTTGGTGAAGGCCTGCAGCCAGCCCGGCATGGTGTCGGTCGGGGCGAAGATCGAACTGCCGAACTGCATCGGCATCAGCACCAGCATGGCGACTCCCTGGACGGCCTGGGCGCTGCGCAGGGCCATGCCCAGCAGCATCGAGATCCACACGATCGACATGCCGAACACCAGCGACAGGCCGACCGCCCCCAGCGCGTTCAGCACGCCGCCGTTCAGTTCGAAGCCGAGGATCAGCGAGAACACGATCAGGATGGTGAAGGACAGCAGGGCGCGGCAGGTCTCCGCGGCGATCTTGGACAGCAGGACCGAGGAGCGGCCGATCGGCAGGGTGCGGAAGCGGTCCATCACGCCGGTCTGGAAGTCGCTGTTGAGGCCGGTGCCGACGGCCATCGCCAGGGTGAGCCCGGTCTGCCCGAGCAGGCCGGGGATCATGTACTGCTTGTAGGCGTCCTGGCCGCCGGAGATGGCGCCGCCGAAGACGTAGACGAACAGCACCGTGAAGATGATCGGCATCAGGACGGCGTCGAACATCGACTCCGGGTCGGCCTTGATCCGCATCAGGTTGCGGCGGGTCAGCGCGCCGACGTGCCGCAGGTGGCCGGCCAGGCCGATCCCGGTGTCCTCGGCCCGGGCGGGGGCGAGCGTGGCGGTGGTCATGCGACGGGCTCCTTGGCGAGGCTGGGGACGTCGTCCGCGGGCGCCGGACGGTCCGCGGGCTTGCCGGTGATGGCGAGGAAGACCTCGTCGAGGCTGGGCAGCTTGGTGTCGATGCCGGCGACCGCGAAGCCGCGGGTGCCGAGCACGCCGATCACGGCGGTCAGCTGCTCGTCGGCGGTGATCGGCACCGAGAGCAGGCCGGTGTCGGCGGAGAAGGTGGCGGTCAGGCCGGTGTCCCGCAGGCAGCGGGCCATCTCGGGCAGCTCGGCCGGGTGCGCCGGGCGGACCTGCAGGGTCCGGCCGCCGACCTGGGCCTTGAGCTCGGCTATGCCGCCGGCCGCGATGACCCGGCCGCGGTCGATCACGGTCAGCTCGCCCGCGAGCTGCTCGGCCTCCTCCATGTACTGGGTGGTGAGCAGCACGGTGGAGCCCTCGGCGACCATCCGCTGGACCTCGTCCCAGACCTCGTTGCGGGTGCGCGGGTCGAGGCCGGTGGTGGGCTCGTCCAGGTAGAGCACCCTGGGCCGGCCGATCATCGAGGCGGCCAGGTCGAGGCGGCGGCGCATGCCGCCGGAGTAGGTCTTGGCGGGCCGCTTGGCGGCCTCGGTGAGCGAGAACCGCTCCAGCAGCTCGGTGGCGCGGGCCTTGGCGTCCCGGCGGGAGAGGTCGAGCAGTCGGCCGATGAGGTAGAGGTTCTCGTAGCCGGAGAGCAGCTCGTCGACCGAGGCGTACTGGCCGGTGAGGCCGATGGTGCGGCGCAGCTGCTTGGGCTGGCGCAGCACGTCGTAGCCGCCGACGAAGGCGGTGCCGGCGTCGGGCTTGATCAGTGTGGACAGGACGCGGACCAGGGTGGTCTTGCCGGCGCCGTTGGGGCCGAGCACACCGAGGACGGTGCCCTCGCGCACGGTGAGGTCGACGCCGTCGAGCGCCTTGGTGGTGCCGAAGTGCTTGACGATGCCGTGCACCTCGACGGCGTTCCCCGCGGCGGGCCCCCGGTCGTTCGGGGCGGTGGAGATTCGTGTCATGCCCCAAGACTGTCCGCCCCGGCTGTCAGCCCGCTGTCAGGGGGCGGGCCGGTGCGGGGGCGGGCCGGCCGGGCGCTGTCGGCCCGCTGTCACGCCGCTGTCACCGGGGCCCGGCCCGGCCGTGGCCGGGCACCGGTGACGGTCCGCGTCAGTGGAAGGTGTGCTCCGGCGCGGGGAAGGCGCCGCCGCGCACGTCCTCGGCGAACGCGCGGGCGGCGTCGCCGAGGACGGCCCGCAGGTCGGCGTACTGCTTGACGAACTTGGGCACCCGGCCCGCCGTCATCCCGGCGAAGTCCGTCCAGACCAGCACCTGGGCGTCGCAGTCCGCTCCGGCGCCGATGCCGACGGTGGGAACGGCGAGCTGCTCGGTGACCTGGCGGGCCAGCTCGGCGGGCACCGCCTCCAGCACGACCGCGAAGGCGCCGGCCTGCTGCACCGCCTTGGCGTCGCGCAGCAGCTGGTGGGCGGCCTCGTCGCCGCGGCCCTGGACGGGGTAGCCGCCGAGCGCGTGCACGGACTGCGGGGTGAGGCCGATGTGGGCCATCACCGGGACGCCGGCCTCGACCAGCAGCTCGATCGAGCGGGCGCTGCGCTCGCCACCCTCCAGCTTGACCGCGCCGACCCCGGCCTCCTTCATCAGCCGGGCCGCGTTGCGCATGGCCTGGGCCGGGGACTCCTGGTACGAGCCGAACGGCAGGTCGGCGACGATCATGGCGCGCTGGGTGCCCCGGACGACGGCGGCGGCGAGCATCACCATCTGATCCATGGTCACCGGCACGGTGGTCTCGTAGCCGAGGTGGCAGTTGCCGGCGGAGTCGCCGACCAGCAGGACGGGGGTGCCGGCCTCGTCGAAGACGCCGGCGGTGAGGGCGTCGTAGGCGGTCAGCATCGACCACTTCTCGCCGCGCTGCTTGGCGGCGGCGAGGTCGCGGACGGTGACGCGGCGGTTGGTGACCCCACCGTAGAGGGTGGCGGTCGACGCCTGGTTCTGGGCAGGCGAGGGCGAAGAAGCGTTCATCGAACAGGCTCCTGAAGGGTTGTCGTCTCGTGGCGCCGTGCGGCGTCCCCGGATCACCTCCATGCTTGCACGGCCCGGCGCGGGCGCAAAAGGGGCGGGGGCCACTCCGCTTCCGCGGTCCGTCGCCGGGGGTCGGCGGGTCTTTGCCATGGTTTTACGATACGGATTCGTCTCGTATCGAAAATGTCGTTACGCTGGCCGGGGGGGTTTACGAGACGATCGCGGATCGAAATGCCCGCCCGTGCCACGCCGTACCACGACGGGAAGAATCCATGACCACCGCCGCCGCGCCACCCCGTGTGCCGGAAGCCATCCACCGCCGCCGCTGGGCGATCCTGGGCACCCTGGTGCTCGCCCTGCTCGTCGTCGTGCTCGACAACTCGATCCTCAACGTCGCGATGAAGACCATCGCGTCCCCGGCGCCCACCGGCATCGGCGCCAGCCAGAGCGACCTGGAATGGTCGATCAACTCCTACACGCTGGTCTTCGCCGGGCTGCTGTTCACCTCCGGCCTGCTCGGCGACCGGTTCGGCCGCAAGCGGGCCCTGCTGGCCGGCATGGTCGTCTTCGGCGTCGCCTCGCTGCTCTCCGCGCTCGCCGCCACACCCGGCGAGCTGATCGGCTACCGCGCGCTGATGGGCGTCGGCGGCGCGCTGGCGATGCCGGCCACGCTCGCCATCATCATGAACGTCTTCGAACGCTCCGAGCAGCCCAAGGCGATCGGCATCTGGGCCGGCGCCGTCGGCCTGGCCATCGCGATCGGCCCGATCACCGGCGGCCTGCTGATCGAGCACTTCTGGTGGGGCTCGGTCTTCCTGGTCAACGTGCCGATCGTGATCGTGGCGCTGATCGCGATGGCGGTGCTGGTCCCCGAGTCCAAGGACCCGAACCCGGGCCGGATGGACCCGGTCGGCGTGCTGCTGTCGATCATCGGCCTGGTGGCGCTGATCTACGGCATCATCAAGGGCGGCGAGCTGGCCGACTTCACCGCCGTCGAGGCCTGGGGCCCGGTCCTGCTCGGCCTGGCGGCGCTGACCGCGTTCGTGCTCTTCGAGCGCCGCACCACGCACCCCGCGCTGGACGTCGACTGGTTCCGCAACAAGGTGTTCAGTGCCTCGGTGGTGGTGGTCGGCGTGGTCTTCTTCGCGCTGATGGGCGTCTCCTTCTTCGGCGTCTTCTACATCCAGAGCGTGCGCGGCTACAGCGCGCTGGAGGCCGGTGTGCTGATGCTGCCGCTGGCCGCCGCCCAGCTGGTGTTCGCCCCGCGCGCCCGGCTGGTGGTCGACCGCTTCGGCATCCGCGCCACCTGCGCCGTCGGCATGCTGTTCATCGCGGCCGGCTTCCTCGGCTACCTGCTGCTGGGCGCCACCACCCCGATCTGGGTGCTGGTCGTGCTCGGCCTGCTGATGGGCACCGGCATGGCGCACGTGATGCCGCCGATCACCGTCGCGATCATGGGCTCGCTGCCCCGGGAGAAGGCGGGCGCCGGCTCGGCGGTCAACAACACCTTCCGCCAGGTCGGCGGCTCGCTCGGGGTCGCGGTGCTCGGCGCGGTGCTCTCCACCGTCTACCGGGACGGGGTCTCCGACGAGCTCGCCCGGCTGCCCGGCCCGGAGCTGCGGGAGAAGGCCGGCGAGTCGCTGGAGGCCACCCTGGCCGTCGCCGCCCGGCTCGGTGACCGGGGCAAGGAGCTGATCGGCCCGGCCAACGACTCCTTCATCCACGCCATGCACGTGGTGGCCGGGCTCTCCGCCGGGATCACCCTGGCCGGCGCGCTGCTGGCCTGGTTCCTGCTGCCCGGCAAGGCCCCGGCCGGCGGGCCCGCCGGCCCGTCCGGCGAGGCGGGGACGGCCCGCCCGGACCCGGCGGTCCGCAAGACCGCCGCCGCGGACGCCTGACCCGTGTCCGCGCCCGGCCCGCGTACGCCCGGCCCGCGTACGCCCGGGCCACGTACGCCCGACCAGCGGCCCGGCTGAGCGAGAATGGGGCCCTGTCGCCGGGAACCCGCCGGTGACAGGGCCCACGAGCGCGTGCGACCCCCGCCCTTCCGCCGGGTCGGGGCCCCACCACCGGGAGATGTGAGATGAAGACCGAGCCGACGGCCGCGCCGACCTGCACCGGCCCGCGCCGGGGCAGGCCCCGCAGCGAGGCCGCCGAGCAGGCGATCTTCGCCGCCGTCGAGGAGCAGATGACGGCCGGCACCAGCCTGTCCGAGCTGACCATCGAGGGCATCGCCACCGCCGCCGGCGTGGGCAAGGCCACCATCTACCGGCGCTGGCCCAACAAGGAGGCGCTGCTGGTCGACATGGTCAGCAGGATGGAGGAGCCGCTGCCCGCCACCACCGGCTCGATCCGCGGCGACCTGGTCGCGATGATCGAGTACATGCGGCTGCGGGGGCTCGCCAAGCGCTCCCGCTGGGTGCTCAAGGCGGCGCTCGGCCAGATGCACGGCTGGCCCGAGCTGCACGCCGCCTACCGCGAACGGGTGGTCGTGCCGCGCCGGGAGGCCGCCCGGGACGTCATCCGCCGCGGCGTCACCGAGGGCGAGCTGCGCGCCGACCTCGACGAGGAACTCCTCTCCGACCTGCTGATCGGCCCGATCCTGGCCCGCAGCATCCTGTGGGACGACTCCGACCTGGACGACCCGGAGCTGGCCGAGCGGATGGTCGACGCGCTGCTCCAGGGCCTGGCCGGCCCGGCCCTGCGCCGGCCCGTGCCCGCCTGACCGCCCGCGACCGCCCCTTCCCCGGGCAGTGGCCTGGCTCACCAACCGGGCCACGCCGGAACCCCGGGCTCCCGATCGGACGTCTGTCCCGGCATAGGCTGAGCCGGGAAATCCGACCAAACCCGCACCAGTCCGGCACGCCCGCCGCCGCCCGGCGAACGGCCCGCCCGGACCGGCCGCGGACGGACGGGCGGCGCGAACGACGGGAGCCACGGCATGGCGCAGGCGTACAGGGCGGACCGGGTGTCCACGGCGGAGGCCGGCGACCCGGAACCCGGCCGGCGCCCCGCGGCCGGATTCCTCGGGCTGCGGCACTGGGGCCGTGACGCCCGCGGCGCCACCACCTGGCGGCGCGGCCTGCTGCTCGCCCTGCTGGCCCTGCTCACCGGCGCCCTGATGGCCTTCCACGCCGAGGTGCCGAACAGCACCGGCAACCTCGGCAGCCTGCTGGAGACCTTCCTGCCCTGGGTGGGCCTGGCGATTCCGCTGCTGCTCGTCCCCGCCCTGCTGCGCCGCTCCGCCACCGCGCTGGTGGCGCTGCTGGTGCCGACGGTGATCTGGGCCGACATGTTCGGCGGCGCGCTCAGCGACAAGAGCGGCGGCACCGGCGACTTCACGGTGGTCAGCCACAACGTGGCCGCCCTCAACGCCGACCCGCAGGGCACCGTCCGGATGCTGGAGGACTCCGGCGCGCAGATCGTCGCGCTCCAGGAGCTGGCCGGCCGGCCGCTGCGCACCTACGAGACCGAGCTGGCCGACAGCTACCCGCACCACGCGGTGGAGGGCACCGTCGGGCTCTGGTCCAAGTACCCGATCAGCGACGTCCGGGTGGTCGACATCAGGATGGGCTGGACCAGGGCGTTCCGCGCCCAGGTCAGCACCCCGCAGGGCCCGGTCGCGGTGTACGTCGCGCACCTGCCGTCGGTCCGGCTCAAGGCCGAGGGCGGCTTCACCGTCAACCAGCGGGACGTCAGCGCCCAGCTGCTCGGCGACGCCATCGAGGCCGAGTCCCTGCAGAAGGTGCTGCTGCTCGGCGACCTCAACGGCACCATGAACGACCGCAGCCTGGCGCCGGTCACCTCGCAGATGCGCTCCGCCCAGGGCGCGGCCGGGGACGGCTTCGGCTTCAGCTGGCCGGCGTCCTTCCCGATGGCCCGAATCGACCAGATCATGAGCAAGGGCGGGCTGGAGCCCACCGACTCGCGGACCCTGGAGCGGGACGGCAGCGACCACCTCGCGGTGGCCGCCACCTACCGCTATTGACCCCGCTCAGCCCCGGCGCCACCGGTTGGTGATCGGCAGCCGGCGGTCCCGGCCGAAGCCCTTGACCGAGATCTTCGGGCCCGGCGGGTACTGCCGCCGCTTGTACTCGGCGGTGTCCACCAGCCGCACCACCCGGTCCACCACGGCCGGGTCGAAGCCCGCCGCCACGATCGCGTCCCGGCCGTGGTCGCCCTCGACGTACAGGTCGAGGACGGTGTCCAGCAGGTCGTAGTCGGGCAGCGAGTCGGTGTCCTTCTGGTCCGGCCGCAGCTCGGCGGACGGCGGCTTGGAGATGGTGTTCTCCGGGATCGGCGGCACCTCGCCGAGCCGCTCGGCCTCCTCGTTGCGCCAGCGGGCCAGCCGGAAGATCAGCGACTTGTAGACGTCCTTGATCGGGCCGAAGGCGCCGACCGAGTCGCCGTAGAGGGTGGAGTAACCGACCGCCAGCTCGCTCTTGTTGCCGGGCGCGAGCACGATGTGCCCCTCCTGGTTGGAGATGGCCATCAGCAGGGTGCCGCGCAGCCGGGACTGCAGGTTCTCCTCGGCCAGGCCGGTCAGCTCGGTGGCCGCCAGGTAGGCGTCGAACATCGGGGCGATCGACACGGTGCGGAAGTTCAGCCCGGTGCGGCGGGCCAGTTCGGCCGCGTCGTCCCGGGAGTGCTGCGAGGAGTAGCGGCTCGGCATCGAGACGCAGTACACGTTCTCGGCACCGATCGCGTCCACCGCGAGGGCGGCCACCACGGCCGAGTCGATGCCGCCGGAGAGGCCGATCAGCACCGAGCGGAAGCCGTTCTTGCGGACGTAGGCCCGGGTGCCGGAGACCAGCGCGGACCAGATCTCCGCCTCGTCGCTGATCCGCGGCGCGACCCCGGCGGACACCGGCTCGGCCGGCGCCCCGGCCGGCTCGCCGCCCAGCTCGGCACGGACCAGGTGCAGGCCGTCGGCGAGCAGCAGCCCGTCGGTGTGGTCGCTGCTCGCGGCCGGCAGGTCGAGGTCCAGCACCAGCAGGTGCTCCTCGAACTGCGGCGAGCGGGCCAGCACCTCGCCGTCCGCGGCGACCACGATCGAGTCGCCGTCGAAGACCAGCTCGTCCTGGCCGCCGACCATGTTCACGTACGCCAGCGCGCAGCCCGCCTCGGCGGCCCGGCGGCGGACCAGCTCCAGCCGGACGTCGTCCTTGTTGCGCTCGAACGGCGAGCCGTTGATCACCAGCAGCAGGCCGGCCCCGGCCTCGCGGGCGGCGGTCACCCGGCCGCCGTCCTGCCAGATGTCCTCGCAGATCGCCAGCGCGACGTCCACCCCGTGCAGCCGCACCACCGGCAGCTGGTCGCCGGGGACGAACCAGCGGTACTCGTCGAACACGCCGTAGTTCGGCAGGTGGTGCTTGGCGAACCGGGTGGCCACCTTGCCCCGGAACAGCACGGCGGCGCAGTTCTGCGGCGAGCCGGCCGGCCGGCCGAAGCGCGGCGAGGCCTGCTCGGAGCGGCCGAGGTAGCCCACCACGACGGGCACCTCGCCGAGCCCCTCCCCGGCGAGCCGCCCGGCCAGCTCGACCAGCCCGGCCCGTGACGCCTCGACGAAGGAGCGGCGCAGCGCGAGGTCCTCGACCGGGTAGCCGGTCAGGGCCATCTCGGGGAACGCGACCAGCTGGGCACCGGCCTCGACGGCCTGCTTGGTCCAGTGCACCACCTCATCGCTGTTGCGTGCGATGTCACCGACCCACGGGTCGGTCTGGCAGAGGGCGAGACGGAGATTGGGCATGCCACCGAGTCTAATCGTCGATCTGACGCAATGTCTCGGCCGGGGTCACCGCTGCCCGCGGGGCCGGTGATCCGCCATGATGGGGGAGAGCCGCCTCCGGGCGGTCTCCGGGCGTAACACGAACGTAAAGAGCAGAGGTGAGACTGTCCCCATGGGCAAGCAGCAGGAGTTCGTGCTTCGGACGCTCGAAGAGCGTGACATCCGGTTCGTCCGGCTCTGGTTCACCGATGTCCTGGGGTTCCTGAAGTCGGTCGCGGTGGCGCCGGCCGAGCTGGAGCAGGCCTTCGAGGAGGGCATCGGCTTCGACGGCTCGGCGATCGAGGGCTTCGCCCGGGTCTACGAGTCCGACATGATCGCCAAGCCGGACCCGACCACCTTCCAGATCCTGCCGTGGCGCTCGGAGACCCCGGGTACCGCCCGGATGTTCTGCGACATCCTGATGCCGGACGGCTCGCCCTCCTACGCCGACCCGCGGTTCGTGCTGAAGCGCACCCTGGAGAAGGCCTCCGCCCAGGGCTTCACCTTCTACACCCACCCCGAGATCGAGTTCTTCCTGCTGAAGAACCTGCCCGGCGACGGCACCCCGCCGATCCCCGCCGACCAGTCCGGCTACTTCGACCACACCCCGCGCGGGGTGGGCCACGACTTCCGCCGCCAGGCGATCACCATGCTGGAGTCGATGGGCATCTCGGTGGAGTTCTCCCACCACGAGGGCGCCCCCGGCCAGCAGGAGATCGACCTGCGGTACGCCGACGCGCTCTCCACCGCCGACAACATCATGACCTTCCGGCTGGTGATGAAGGAGGTCGCGCTGGAGCAGGGCGTCTACGCCAGCTTCATGCCCAAGCCGTTCTCCGACCACCCCGGCTCGGGCATGCACACCCACCTCTCGCTGTTCGAGGGCGACCGCAACGCCTTCCACGAGTCCGGCGCCGAGTACCAGCTCTCCAAGGTCGGCCGCTCCTTCATCGCCGGCCTGCTGCGGCACGCCGCCGAGACCGCCGCCGTCACCAACCAGTGGGTGAACTCCTACAAGCGGATCTGGGGCGGCTCCCAGCGCACCGCCGGCGCCGGCGGCGAGGCCCCGTCCTACATCTGCTGGGGCCACAACAACCGCTCCGCGCTGATCCGCGTCCCGATGTACAAGCCGGGCAAGCAGGGCTCCACCCGGGTCGAGGTCCGCTCCCTCGACACCGGCTGCAACCCCTACCTCGCCTACGCCGTCACCCTGGCCGCCGGCCTCAAGGGCATTGAGGAGGGCTACGAGCTCCCGCCCGGCGCCGACGACGACGTCTGGGCCCTCACCGACGCCGAGCGCCGCGCCCTGGGCATCCAGCCGATGCCGCAGAACCTCGGCGAGGCGATCGACCTCATGCAGCGCAGCGAACTCGTCGCCGAGACCCTCGGCGAGCACGTCTTCGACTTCTTCCTGCGCAACAAGAAGCAGGAGTGGGAGGAGTACCGCTCCGAGGTCACGCCCTTCGAGCTGCGGAAGAACCTCCAGGTGCTGTAGCCGCAGGTCAGGGCCGATTCCAGCCTGAGCTAGGGCCCCGGGTCGGCGGTGTTCAGCCGCCGACCCGGGGCCACCCCGACCGGTGCGGTCACGGACGGACTGCGGTGGTGGATCAGGCTGTGGAGTTGTCGATCGTACGTTTGCGCAGCTCAGGCAGCCCCAAAAAGGGCTGTCAGTTCACCAGTCTTGCCATGCGAGGCGTGTTGAACATGTCTCTTGCGATGTCGAGAAGCCGACGCTCCGTCAAGTCCTTTGCTTGGTCGGATCGGAGATCCCGACCGCGCATCACTGGATTCGGCGCTTCGGCCCTGTCAGAACACGGCGCGTCTGGATGGCTGCGTTCCGACTTCGCTACGGTCCAGTTGTCCCTGATCGTCCAAGTGCCGCAACGTCGTCCAGGGGAGAGCGCGATGGCCAACGAGAGGCTTCCAGGGCCGATCCGCGCCAGTAAGTTGACGATGGAGCAGATCGCCGAACGGCTAGGCACGAGCCCGCGGACGGTGGAGCGGTGGGTGGAGGCCAAGGACGGGCGCCGACCCCACCGGCGCTTCCAGTACGCGCTCGCCAACCTGCTGTAGCGGGACCTGTCAGAGCTATGGTCGGACGAGCAGACCAGCAGCGCGACGGCCGAGGCCGGCCGGGCGGAATTGGTGAAGCTCTACCCCCACCGGGCCGTCGTCCCGAAGGAGCTGTGGACGTCGCTCTATGCGAAGGCCACGCGCCACTTCGACCTGGTGGTCTACGCGGGCTTCTGGCTCTCCGAGGACCCACTGTTCTTCCGGCTCATCCGGGAGAAGGCTCAGGCCGACGTGCGTGCGGCTCATGTTGGGCGATCCCGACAGTCCCGGGGTGGCCCAGCGAGGCGAAGACGAGGGTACAACTCGCTCTACCGCGCCGACGACGACCTGCTCGTCAACGGGCATGTCTACGGGGTCGGTGCTTACCTGGCCCCGGTGTTGCACCTCTCGCAGGTTCCCGGCGGAGAGCTGTTCAGTACGTACGCGGCGAGCATCGAACGCATCTGGGAGGGTTCCCGGACCCTCACCTCGCCCCAGCTCGAAAATGAGGCCGCAGTATGAGCCGGATCGACTACTTCCATGACCCGGCCGCCCCGCTGGCGAACTCCGTCGTACCGTCCGTCACCGCGGTGGTGACGGACGGGGCGGGACGACTGCTGCTGATCCACAAGACCGACAACGACCTCTGGGCGCTCCCCGGCGGCGGGCACGACATCGGGGAATCCGTCGCGGACACGGTGGTCCGCGAGGTGCGCGGGGAGACGGGAATCGAGGTCGAGGTCGATTCCGTCGTGGGCCTGTACACGGACCCGGGACACGTCATGGCGTACGACGACGGGGAGGTCCGGCAGCAGTTCTCCATCTGCTTCAGGGCCCGGCCTGTCAGCGGCGAACTGCGGACGAGTTCGGAGTCGAAAGAGGTCCGCTGGGTGAACCCGGCGGACCTCGACGACCTGGACATCCACCCGTCCATGCGGCTCCGGATCACGCACGGCTTGGATGCCACCCGGGTGCAGCCGCACATCGGTTAGGCCGTGGCGCGAGCCTGAATCAGCCGGCTGTCGATCCGGCGTGCGGCCGCGTCGATCTCCGGCTCGGCCCGCCCGATGAACCGGCCGACGATGCTGTCGGGCCCGTACCGGCCCACGATCTCCGCGATCCGGTCGGGCGTCGTTGTCGGCGTGCGGTCCGGGGTCGTCGTCATGTCGCGTAGATCAGCGCGTCCACCAGGTGCGGCTCCTCCAGCGGGAACTCCGCCTCCAGCTCTTGCCGCAGGCCGCGCTCCTCCGCTTCGAGCAGCGCGCACGAGTGGTGGGCGACCAGCCGCACGACGCGCTCGTCGACGTTCTCCGCGCGCAGGAACCGCGCGCCGTCGAGCGGGTGGAACCCGGTGTCAACGATCCGCGGCGAGTACCCGACGTCGTGGAGGACCGCGGCGGCCTCCAGCAGCTCGGCGTCCGGGCCGAGGATGCCGGCGAGGGTGCGCGCCTTGTTGGCCACCCCCTTCGAGTGGGACCAGCGCCGGGGAAGGTCGGTGGACAGGAGGGACTCGGCAAGCTCGTAGGCCCACACGGTTGTATCTGCTCCTCAGTGATCGTGGTCAGGAGCGATCGGCGGGAAGCGCTCGGACACGCCGGCCCTTCCTATGGCGCACTTCGAGAACGCCGGCGCCCTCCAACTGCGCGAGGGCTCGTCGGACGGTTCCCCGCGCGGCGCCGGTCGTCTCGGTGAGTTCCTTCTCCGAGGGGAAGTCGGCTCCGACATTGAGCGTGAGCACCAGTGCGGTGAGCTGGTCGAGCACCGGGGGCTTGCGCTCGGCACCCACAACGACCCACCCAGCTCCGGGGCGCGATGTGATGAGGCCCTTCGCTGCAAGGGAATCCAGGGCGCGACGAATCGTTGTCCGGCCAACGCCGTGGGTCTCCATCAGCTGAGCTTCGGAAGGAAGCGACGTCACCGTGGAGTTCCCGCTGATTTCGGTCTCGATCGCGTCGGCGATCCGCAGGTAGGTACCGCGCGGGCTCCGCTCCGGCACTAGCCGCTCCCTTCTCTAGGCAGATACCTAGCCAGGATGAACGATCGCAGGGGTCAGTTGCCAGCGGCCAGGATGGAACTCACAGATGGCAGCTGTCCAAGCCGTGGATAGAACCCACTGCGGGTTTCGAGTTTCCCTACCAGTTCAAAGGGCGCGTCAGCGCCCGGCTCAGCCGCACGCCGCTGCCCTGCCTTCGCCCCCGCTCCGGCGGCGGCCGGCCGCGCAGAGCGGCCAGGCGTCAGGGAGCCTGGGGTCAGAACCTGCGGTGGTTGGGGCAGGCGGCTCTGCGGTTTTACCTATCTCTCCGGACCGGGGCCCGCGTCGAGCAAGACCGAGGGCCACTCGGCCAAATCGTCGGCAAGCCCAAAGAGCCCTGACCGAGCCGCAACAGCTCACGGCCCCCGATCATGCTCTACCTCAGATTGGACAGGACACTGGCCAAAACCACTCCACTGTCCAACGTCAGGTCTTGGCGACAGCTCGCTAAAGAGTTCAAACCCTACGAACGACCCTCCGGTATGAATATTTCCCTCGAATGGTCGAGGAAAAGAATCTTCCATGACTTCTTGCAGACATGAGTCCACGATAGATGCCCTCGGGAACCTCAAAGTATTCGTATAGATCCCCGCCTAGAAATTCTATTCTCAGCAGTTCAGTCGATTCGTCGTACCCTACGGCTCGCAAGTTGCTCGATCGCACAGGCTCCAGCTGCATTAGTAGCTCCGGTATCAGCGGGCGAGGCCGCGGACGTGGTGAATGATTTCCTTGAGTACGGTTGGTCCAGCCCCCTGGGCCGTGCGTGAAGTCTCGTAGTATGTAAAGGAATTCTTTCCGCTATACCCCAGGCCTGACATTACCAGCTCGCTCAGTCGGTGGCCCCACTCTGGCCAGTGGTGCTCAATGCAGTCTTCGAGTCGGTCAGCAAAGGATGCATGATTAAAGGTTGCGCGCGTCGAAGGCCACTCTTCTGCCGGATGCCCGAGGTACCTGAGGAGTTTCATATTCTCGCCGGCCGCCTTCCGTGCATCGCGTAGGGCTTCAACAGTATTGCCGTTCTTTTGAATCTTCCTTTCCTCGACCCCGGAGTCTCCGTCGAAAACGACGTAACATGGAATCCCAAGCAGGCTCAGAATTGCATGACTGAGTATAATTCCGACTTTCCCATTTGCGTCAGAAACATGAATTCCGCCAACCGTGAGCGGCCCGTCTTCCCGCTCGGCGAAGCCTTCAAGAACGGACTTGTCGGTCGTTCCTTCGACGAGCACAACGGCAGAAGCAAACATCGCTTCGGACAGTTTGTTCAGGCAGGCATTTTCCAGCTGTCGGCCAATCTTTTCTCCGTCCAAATAGCCGTCAAGATGCTCCACCACATTGTCGACCGTGACGTGAGAAACGGAAACCTTATAATTGTTGCCCGAGGATTTCTCGCGGCTGATGCGTCGAATTTCGTGAAACTTGCGAGGCTCGACAAAGATGGGGTTGTGCGTCGCGTAGGCTACCTGGGTCTTTTGAAGAGGGTCCTCAGCGATCCGCCGAAGGACCGTTGCAAAGGCGCGCGCTTGAACTGGGTGCTGGTACAGTTCCGGCTCTTCAATGGCCAGGCATAGCGCGCCCATGCGGCCACCTGCACTGCGGCGGTCAGAGAGCAGTTTGAGCGCAGAGATGATCATTGCGCGCTGAAATCCATGACCTTGATTGGAGAGAGTTGTTTCCACGTCGCCGTCGAGGATACCCACTAGAAATGTCGGCCTCGATGGCTTAATTCGATACTCTGCGGCAGAGACCCGAACTCCTCTGCCCGACGAGAACACTCCAACTGCCTCGGAGATCTCGTGTGAAATCTGTTCGAGCTGAGGGCCGAAGAGACGGTCTGAAATCTCTGTCCGCTGAAGGTTGGACCTGACCTCGAGTTCTTCGAATTCGGCATTAGCGGCGCGACGGTCTACTGCCCGCTCAATGATGCGCCCGAAGATCGACCCGCGAGTGTCGGTGGATTCCTCCAGCGCCCTAAGGTCGGCGCTGACTAGAATATACTCGAACAAGCCATGAAGCTTTCCTTGACCTGCAAATCCAAAGAAGGAGGTAACCTCTTCTACAGACTCTACGAGCTGGTGGCGATTTTCCCTCTCCCAGGTCACGAGAGCGGCATTAAGGGCCTTCTCGCTGCCAACAGAAGGGAGCCCTAGCGATGGTTCCTCCTCGCGCAGTCTATTGTAGGCGCGCCGCTTCTCCATTGCCCCGAGCTCGGAGCGGATCTTCTGAAATGGCGGATAGGCGAGCGCTTTCCCCGTAATCTTGTCTTCCCCATTCTCCCATGATCTCCAGAGAATTAGATTATCGACACCTTCTGGCGCGTAGCTACCGAGTTCGCCACGGTCTTCGGGCGTAAGGGAGTTGAACTCTACCTCGACGATGATCTTTTCCGAGGTGCCACTCTCGCATATGTCGGAGTCAGTTAGCGCTACCGACTTCTCGCCATTAAAGAACCAATCCAGCGCGCGGAGAACGGTCGACTTTCCTACGCCATTAGGTCCAATGATTGATGTGACCTCGTCGAACCTGACCTCGGCGTCGACGAGGCAGCGGAAGTTCTGGATCCGCGCGCGCTTCATCTGCATGGCTCATGATGGCGTACTAGTCATCCACTCTTCAACCGAAATGTCAAAGCTTGATGGCATGCTGGCTTGTATGGTACATTCTCAAAATTTTCGATAGCGACCTGAAGGGCCTTTGGGTTTGCCACCAAAGGGCATCGCGGGGCTGCGACGGGTCTTGTCGTGCACGCTGAATGCTACTGATGGGTAGTGGGTGGCAGTATTGAACGAGGGTGGCCTCATGCATGCGGCTCGCGACCGGCTCTGCCGTCGGATGTGCCGTCTGGCTGATTGCGGTAGCCCAAAGCATTGAGGTAGAAGCGTGCAACTGGCATGTGGCCAAGCGCAGGAAGGGCGTGCTAGATGGGGCGGTATGTGGCGGTCAGTTGCGGGCGCCTGCAGGGCGGTGGCCAGGGAACAGGCAGGCCGGGAGCGGCGCAGGTCAGCGAGGGTGTCCCATGCCAAGCCTTGCAAAGTAGGTGTGTGCCTGGGTCGTCCGGGGCCGGCCTGCGATGGCCAGTAGCACTCGCCAGCGGCCGCTCCACGGCCGGTTGTCAGAGGCTGAACGATCCCATCCCGAGGTAGCGTCAGTTCCTGCGCAACAAGAAGACAGGAGTGGGAGGAGTGCCGCTCCGAGGTCACCCCGTTCGAGCTGCGGAAGAATCTTCAGGTTCTCTTACGGTCTGTCAAGCGGGCCGCGCCGAAGGGGTGGTGTCCCCCAGGCATGGTAATCCGTTAGGCCAATGCGGTTACTCTGCAGCGGTGCGAGGCGTTGCGGGGTGATGAAGAGGCGTATGCAGAAGATCCGTTTTGCGGATCACCCTGGAGTGTCATGCGTACTCGAATCACCACCCTGGCCCTGTCCGGACTGACCTCAGCCGCCCTTGTGTGCGGTGCCGCCTCCGCCGCCTACGCCTCGCCCTCCGCCGACGACCTCCGTGCAGCCGTCGGCTCGGCGGAGGCCCAGGGTGAATGGGTCGACGGGCTTCTCCGGACGGCCGCGGAGGACGGCGGCGGCGCCACCCGGGCCTGGGCCTTCGGCGACCGCGGCGCCCTGCTGTCCGAGCCGGCGGTCCGCCAGACCACCAGCCGGCCGGGCGCCGTCGTGGAGACGTTCCTGCCCGAGGGGGCCGGCCTGGCGGGTGTGGCCATGCCCTTCGGCCAGGCACCGGCCGGGGCCGTCGAGCAGGGGGCCGAGCAGGGCGCGGCGGTCCAGGCGGCCGACGAGCTGGTGCGGCCCGCCGCCGAGCCGTCGACGTCCGGGGCCCTCGACAAGGGCGAGGCGGCGGCGCCCGGCGGCAAGCACTGCCACGAGCACGTTCCGGCCTGCCCCTGCCACCACGGCGACCACGGGGGCAACGGCGGGAACGGCGGTGGCGGCGGTAATGGCGGGAACGGCGGCAACGGCGGGAACGGCGGGAACGGCGGCCAGCAGAGCCAGACCGAGAACCAGGCCCAGGCGCAGGAGCAGGCACAGGCCCAGGCGCAGGAGCAGGAGCAGGCCCAGGGGCAGTCCCAGACCGGCGAGCAGGCCCAGGAGCAGCACGTCAATGTGACGGTCATCGTGCAGAACCACATCCACAACGACAACAACCTCAACAACAGCGCCACCAGCACCTCGAACAACTCGGCGCAGAACACGGCGTCGAACTCCGTCCAGAACACCGCGCACAACAGCCAGTCGGCCTCGCAGAGCAACAACAACTCCAACGTGAACAAGGCCAAGTCCGGCGCGGGCGCGCACGGGTCGTACAAGCCGGGCCACTCCGGGCACCAGGGCCACGGCGGCTACGAGGGGCACGAGGGCCACGAGGGCCACCAGGGTTACGAGAGCCACAAGGGCCACAAGGGCGGCCACGACGAGGAGTACGGCGACCACCACGCTGAGCTGGCCGAGACCGGGAGCGCGGCGTCGCCGGCCTTGCTCGGCCTCTCGGCGGCGCTCGTCGCGGCGGGCGCCGCGGCCGTCCGGATCGGCCGGGGCCGACGCTCCGCGTGACCGGGCCCGGCCCACGGGGTGCCGGGTGACCGACGGGCGGTGCGCGGAACGGCGCACCGCCCGTCGGCGTGTTCCCCGGCCCGGTCCGGTCCGGCACGCCCCGTGGGCCGAGGGCGCGTAACCTGCTGAGCGGACGGACGGAGAGGCCGATGGCGGTGGAGGAACAGCGGGCCGGCAGCCGGGTCAGCCGGCCGGAGATCAGGCTGGTGCGGCGCGGGTTCACCGATCCGGCGCGGGCGCTGCGGCTGCTCGCCGAACCGGCCCTGGACGGTCTCGCCACGGACCCGCTGCTGCTCGACGCGCTCGCCGCCACCGCCGACCCCGACCTCGCGCTGCTCGGCCTGTCCCGGCTGCTGGAGGCCGCCGGCCCGGCCGACCGGCAGACCCTGCGGGACACCCTGACCACGTCCAAGCCGCTGCGCGACCGGCTGCTCGGCGTGCTCGGCGCCTCCACCGCGCTCGCCGACCACCTGGCCAGGCACCCGCACGACTGGCACGTGCTGGTCACCTTCGAGCTGCGCGACATGCATCCCGGTCCGGAGGACTTCCGCCGCGCGCTCGCCGAGGCCCTCGCCGCCGACACCGCCGGCCGCCCGGCCGACGCGCTGCGCGTCGCCTACCGCCGCTGCCTGCTGGCCATCGCCGCCCGCGACCTCACCGGCACCACCGACCTCGCCCAGACCGCCGCCGAACTCGCCGACCTGGCCGGCGCCACCCTGCAGACCGCCCTCGACCTGGCCGCCGCCGAGGACCCGGACGCCGCCGCGGCCTGCCGGCTGGCCGTCATCGGCATGGGCAAGTGCGGCGGGCGCGAACTCAACTACGTCTCCGACGTCGACGTCATCTACGTGGCCGAGCCGCGCGAGGGCGTCGACGAGCAGGAGGCGGTCCAGGCCGCCACCCGGCTGGCCGCCGCGCTCACCCGGCTGTGCGCCGACACCACCGGTGAGGGCACCATCTGGCCGGTCGACGCCAATCTGCGCCCCGAGGGCCGCAACGGCCCGCTGGTCCGCACCCTGGCCAGCCACCTGGCGTACTACCAGCGCTGGGCCAAGACCTGGGAGTTCCAGGCGCTGCTCAAGGCCCGCCCGGTGGCCGGCGACCAGGAGCTCGGCGAGGCGTACACCGCCGCGCTGGCGCCGATGGTCTGGCAGGCCGCCGCCCGGGAGAACTTCGTCGCCGATGTGCAGCAGATGCGCCGCCGGGTGATCGACTCGATCCCGGTCACCGAGCTGGACCGCCAGCTCAAGCTCGGCCCCGGCGGGCTGCGCGACGTCGAGTTCTCCGTCCAACTGCTCCAGCTGGTGCACGGGCGCACCGACGAGGCGCTGCGCAGCGGCAACACCCTGGAGGCGCTGGCAGCGCTCTCCCGGGGCGGGTACGTGGGCCGCGCCGACGCCGCCTCGCTGGACACCGCCTACCGGTTCCTGCGCTCGCTGGAGCACCGGATCCAGCTGCACCGGCTGCGCCGCACCCATCTGATGCCCACCGGCGAGGAGGACCTGCGCCGGCTCGCCCGCTCGCTCGCCCCGCTGATCAACGACGACACCCGGGCCGACCCGGTCGCCGCGCTCCAGCGGGAGTGGAAGCGGCACGCGGTCGAGGTGCGCCGGCTGCACGAGAAGCTGTTCTACCGGCCGCTGCTGGACGCCGTCGCCGAACTGCCGCCCGGCGCGGCCGGCCTGCGCCCCGAGGCGGCCCGGGCCCGGCTGGAGGCGCTCGGCTACGCCGACCCGGCCGCCGCGCTGCGCCACCTGAGCGCGCTCGCCTCCGGGGTCAGCCGCAAGGCGGCCATCCAGCGCACCCTGCTGCCGGTGCTGCTCGGCTGGTTCGCCGACTCCGCCGATCCGGACGCCGGGCTGCTCAACTTCCGCCAGGTCTCCGACGCGCTCGGCCGCACCCCCTGGTACCTGCGGCTGCTGCGCGACGAGAGCGCCGCCGCGGAGCAGCTCGCGCGGGTGCTGTCGGCCGGGAGGCTCGCCCCCGACCTGCTGCTGCGCGCGCCCGAGGCGGTCGCCCTGCTCGGCGACCCGCGGGGCCTGGTGCCGCGCGGGCGGGCCGCGGTGGAGCGGGAGGGGCTGGCCGCCGCCGGCCGGGCCGACTCGACCGCCGCCGCGGTGGCCGCCGTCCGGGCGGTGCGCCGCCGCGAGCTGTTCCGCACCGCCGCCGCCGATGTGCTCGGCCGGTTCGGTGAGGACCCGGCGCAGGCGCTGGACACCGCCGCCGAGGCGCTCACCGCGCTGAACGCCGCCACCCTGCAGGGCGCGCTGCGGGCCTGCGTGGCCGGCTGGGAGGCCCGCAACGGCGCACTGCCGACCCGGATCGCGGTGATCGCGATGGGCCGGTTCGGCGGGCACGAGCTGGGCTACGGCTCGGACGCGGACGTGCTCTTCGTCCACGAGCCGCTGCTCGGTTCGCTGGAGGAGGACGCCGCCCGAGCCGCCCAGGCGGTCTGCCTGGAACTGCGCGCCCTGCTGGCCGCGCCGTCCACCGAGCCGCCGCTGGAGGTGGACGCCGACCTGCGGCCGGAGGGCCGCAACGGCCCGCTGGTGCGCTCGCTCGCCTCGTACGCGGCGTACTACCGGCGCTGGTCGCACGCCTGGGAGAGCCAGGCGTTGCTGCGGGCCGAGCCGGTGGCGGGCGACCCGGAGCTGGGGGAGCGGTTCCGGCAGCTGATCGACCCGCTGCGCTACCCGGGCACCGGGGTGCCGGAGCGGGACCTGCTGGAGATCCGCCGGATCAAGGCCCGGATCGAGGCGGAGCGGCTGCCGCGCGGCGCCGACCCGACCACCCACACCAAGATCGGCCGGGGCGGGCTGGCGGACGTCGAGTGGACCGTCCAGCTGCTCCAGCTCCAGCACGGGCACGGGCTGCCGGGGCTGCGCACCACCCGGACCAGGGCGGCGCTGGCGGCGGCGGCCGGGGCCGGGCTGGTCGGCGCCGAGGACGCGGAGGTGCTGGACGCGGCCTGGGTGCTGGCCTCCCGGGTGCGCTCGGCGGTGATGCTGGTGCGCGGCCGGCCGGGCGACTCCTTCCCGGCGGACGCCCGGGAGCTGGCGGGGGTGGCCCGCTACCTGGGGTACGGGGCCGGGCACAGCGGCGAACTGGTGGACGACTACCGGCGCACCACCCGGCGGGCCCGGTCGGTGGTGGAACGGCTCTTCTACGGGTGACGGCCGGCGGAAGGGGGAACGACAAAGGGCCCCCGGTACTCCGGGGGCCCTCCGAGGTCCGTTCCGGCGCTAGCGTCGCACGGTGGTCACCGCGGGTTCGCTCCACTGCTCGGGGACGGTGACCGGCTCGGCCGGCTTCTCCTCCCGGGCGGGCACCTGCGGGAGGCGGTAGACCCAGGAGTGGTAGAGCCAGCGCGCGGCGAGGAAGCCCACCAGCAGGCAGAGCAGGCCGCCGACGGCGTCCATCCAGAAGTGGTTGGCGGTCGCGACGATCACCACCAGGGTGGCGACCGGGTAGAGCAGGCCGAGTACCCGGACCCAGGTCCGGCGGGCCAGGAAGAAGATGGTCAGACCGCACCACGTCGACCAGCCGATGTGCATCGAGGGCATCGCGGCGAACTGGTTGGAGACATGGGTGGCCGGGCCGGAGGCCATCGAGCCCCAGGTGCCGTGGGTCTTCACGGTGTCGATGAAGCCGCCGTCGGTCATCAGCCGGGGCGGGGCCAGCGGGAAGAAGTAGAAGCCGACCAGCGCGATCGCGGTGGTGACGAACAGCACCGTGCGCACCGCGCCGTAGCGACCCGGGTGCCAGCGGTAGAGCCAGACCAGCACGCCGATGGTCACCACGAAGTGCAGCGTCGCGTAGTAGTAGTTCATACCGGTGATCAGCCAGCCGACGCTGTCCACCGCGTGGTTGACCGAACGCTCGACGGCGATGCCGAGGGAGTGTTCGAGGTCCCAGATCCAGCCGGCGTGCTTCTGCGCCACCGACTCCTGCTCGGGAACGGCGTTGCGCACCAGTGAGTAGACCCAGTAGCTGATGCCGATCAGTGCCAGCTCGAACCAGATCCGCGGCCGGGCCGGCGAACGGCGCTGCTCACGGGCGCGCTCGCGCAGGGCCGCGGTACGGGTCTGGGCGGCGCGGGTGGCTCCGTCGGGCATGCGGCCGCCGTTCTGCTGGATCTCGGTCGGTTCCCCCATGGACGAGAAGTCTGCCAGACGTCCCGTAGCCGTCCGCTCATCCTCCGGAAGTGGATTCTTCACCGGCTGTCCCCCTTGAGAGGTAGGGGGTGGCTCCCACCGGGAGAGGGGGTGCGATCGGGTCTGGTGCGGACCGGTGGGACGGGCATACGACCCATTGTCATGCCGGGAGGGCCGGGTGGCGCAATCGGGGGTGGGGCAGCAGGAGGGGGACGCGTTCTTCCTGCCCGAAACGCTTTCTGCATCTTGCTGAAACATATTGCAGGCCGCTAGCGTCTCGGCAACCCGACCACCCTCACCCCCGCAAGGGAGCCATCCGTGGCCGAACTCCCGCCCCGCCGCAGGCGGAGCACCCCTCGCAGACCCGGCCGGACGGCGGTGCTGCTCGCCGCCTCGCTGACCGCCGCCACCCTCGGCACCGCCGGTCCGGCCGCGCTCGCCGCCGCCCCGCCCGGCCCGCCCTCGGACGCCGCGCTCGCCGCCACCGCCGGGCGGCACGACCTCACCCGCGAGCAGTTCTACTTCGTCCTGCCGGACCGCTTCGCCAACGGCGACCGGGGCAACGACACCGGAGGCATCACCGGTACCCGCCTGGACCACGGCCTCGACCCGGCCGACAAGGGCTTCTACCACGGCGGCGACCTGGCCGGGCTGATCCAGCGGCTCGACTACATCCAGGACCTCGGCACCACCGCGATCTGGATGGCGCCGATCTTCGCCAACAAGCCGGTCCAGGGCACCGGTGACAACGCCAGCGCCGGCTACCACGGCTACTGGATCACCGACTTCACCCGGGTCGACCCGCACTTCGGCACCAATGAGCAGCTGAAGGAGCTGATCGCCAAGGCCCACGCGCGCGGCATCAAGGTCTTCTTCGACGTCATCACCAACCACACCGCCGATGTCATCGACTACCGGCAGCAGCAGTACGGCTACCGCAGCACCGGCGCCTACCCGGTGCTGGACGCCGACGGCAGTCCGGTCGACGAGACCGCGCTCGCCGACAGCGGCGCCGCCTGGCCGAAGCTCACCAAGGACTCCTTCCCCTACAGCCCGGTCTTCCGCAAGCCGGCCGACGCCACCGCCAAGACCCCGGCCTGGCTCAACGACCCCGCGCTCTACCACAACCGGGGCGACTCCACCTTCGCCGGCGAGTCCGCCACCGAGGGCGACTTCTCCGGCCTCGACGACCTCGACACCCAGAACCCCAAGGTGGTCAAGGGCTTCGAGAAGGTGTACCAGCAGTGGGTCAAGGACGCCGGCGTGGACGGCTTCCGGATCGACACCGTCAAGCACGTCAACCTGGCCTTCTGGCAGCAGTGGGCGCCCGCGCTCAAGGACTTCGCCGCCAAGCAGGGCAACAAGAGGTTCTTCATGTTCGGCGAGGTCTACTCCGGCGACCCGGCGGTCACCGCCCCCTACGTCACCAAGGGCCGGCTGCAGGCCACCCTGGACTTCCCGTTCCAGAACGCCGCCCGCTCCTACGCCTCCCGGAGCGGCTCGGCACGCGCCCTCGCCGACCTCTACGGCCAGGACTACCGCTACACCACCGCCGACACCGACGCCTACGAGCTGCCCACCTTCCTCGGCAACCACGACATGGGCCGGTTCGGCTCCTTCCTGCTCGCCGACAACCCGGGCGCCGACGAGGCCACCCTGCTGAAGAAGGACCGGCTCGGCAACGAGCTGATGTTCCTCACCCGCGGCCAGCCCGTCGTCTACTACGGCGACGAGCAGGGCTTCACCGGCGCCGGCGGCGACAAGGACGCCCGGCAGGACCTCTTCGCCTCGCAGACCCCCTCCTACAACACCGACCGGGTGCTCGGCGGCGCCCCCGGCTCCGCCGACCGCTACGGCGAGGGCGGCGAGCCGTACCGGGACATCGCGGCCCTGGCCAAGCTGCGCCGCGACCACCCGGCGCTCGCCGACGGCGCCCAGATCGAGCGGTACGCCGCCGACGGCCCGGGCGTCTACGCCTTCTCCCGGATCGACGCGGCCCAGCAGGTCGAGTACCTGGTCGCGGTCAACAACGCCACCGAGGCGAAGACCGTCACCCTGGACACCTTCTCGGCCGGCCAGGGCTTCGAGCGGATCTACCCGGCCGCGGGGGAGCGGACCACCAGCGGCGCCGACCGCAAGGTCACCGTCACCGTGCCGGCGCTCTCCTCCGTGGTGCTCAAGGCCGCCGGGAAGCCCGCCCCCGCCACGGCCGCGCCCACGATCACCCTCAAGGCTCCCGCCGAGGGCTCCACCGGCACCGTCACCGTCGGCGCGGACGTCCCCGGCGGCGGCTTCGGCCGGGTCACCTTCGCCGCCCAGGTCGGCGACCGGCCCTGGCAGGTGCTCGGCACCTCCGACACCGGACGCCACGCCGTCACCCAGGACCTCGCCGGCGTCGCCCCCGGCACGCCCGTGCGCTACAAGGCCGTGGTCCAGGACGCCGGCGGCCGGCTGGCCTCCGTCACCGGCGGCTTCACCACCGGCACCCCCGCGCCCCAGCCGGTGCCCACCGCCACCACCCGCCCGTACGCGGTCGTCCACTACCAGCGCAAGGACGGCGACTACGACGGCTGGAACCTCTACGCCTGGGGCGACCTCGCCGACGGCGAGAGCACCCCGTGGCCGGCCGGGCACCCCTTCACCGGCCGGGACGCCTACGGCGCCTTCGCCTATGTGAAGCTCAAGCCGGGCGCCTCGGACGTCGGCTTCGTCGTCGAGAAGAACGGGGTCAAGGACGTCGAGGCGACCGGCACCTGGACGTCGGCTCCACCGGCGAGGTCTGGGTCGCCGAGGGCGACCCGGCCGTGCGCACCACCAACCCCGGCCCGGTGAACACCCAGCCCGCCGGCACCGCCGTGCTCCACTACAACCGGGCCGACGGGGACTACGACGGCTGGGGCCTGCACACCTGGACCGGCGCCGCCGCCCCCACCGACTGGGGCAACCCGCTGCAGCCGGTGCGCCGCGACGCCTTCGGCGCCGTCTTCGAGGTGCCGCTCGCCGCCGGCGCGACCGGCCTCAGCTACATCCTGCACAAGGGCAACGACAAGGATCTCCCCGACGACCAGTCCCTCGACCTGGCCGCCGACGGCCGCGAGGTCTGGATCCTCGGCGGCCGCGCCGGCTACCTGCTGCCGCAGACCGCCGGCGCCTCCTCCCAGCTGGACCCCGGCACGGCCAAGGCCCAGTGGATCGACGCGCGGACCGTCGTCGTCCCGCCCGGGTACGGCGCCGGGGACGCCGCCCTGGCCTCCGGCACCAGCGCCCAGCTGGTCCACGACCCGGCCGGCGGCATCCGCGCGGAGAACGGCGCGCTCGGCAAGTCCGGCCGGTGGATCCGGCTGGACCCGGTGCCGGGCGGGCTGACCGACGCCCAGAAGGCCGCCCACCCGCACCTGGCCGGCTACCGCGCCTTCACCGTCGACCCGCGCGACACCGCCCGGGTGCCCGCCGCGCTGCGCGGCCAGCTGCTCTTCACCGAGCACCTGCCCAGCGGCGCCGTGCTGGCCGCCACCGGCGTGCAGCTGCCCGGCGTGCTCGACGACCTGTACGCCCGCCGCACCGGCCGGGTCGACTTCGGCCCCGCGTACTACCGCGGCAAGGTCGCGCTCTCGCTCTGGGCGCCGACCGCCCAGGAGGTCTCCGTCCAGGTCTTCGACACCGCCACCGGCGGCACCCCGAAGACCCTGCCGCTCAAGCTCGACGACGAGACCGGCGTCTGGGAGGTGGTCCGCGACAAGGCGGAACTGGACGGCAAGTACTACCTGTACCAGGTCAAGGTCTGGGCGCCGGCCGTCCAGCGGGTGGTGGTCAACACCGTCACCGACCCCTACTCCGTCGCGCTCTCCACCGACTCGCGGCGCAGCCTGGTCGCCGACCTCGCCGCGAAGGAGCTGAAGCCGCAGGGCTGGGAGGAGCACGCCGCGCCGCCGGCCGTGCCGCTCGGCCGGGAGCAGATCCAGGAGCTGCACGTCCGTGACTTCTCGGTCGCCGACGACACCGTCCCGGCCCCGGAGCGCGGCACATACCTGGCGTTCACCGAGTCCGGGTCGGCCGGCATGAAGCACCTGCGCGAGCTCGCCGCAGCCGGCGTCACCACCGTGCACCTGCTGCCGACCTTCGACATCGCCACCGTCCGGGAGAACCGGGCCGAGCAGAAGCTGCCCGCCTGCGACCTCGCGGCGCTGGCGGCCGACAGTGAGCGGCAGCAGGAGTGCGTGGCGGCCGTCGCCGCCGAGGACGCCTACAACTGGGGCTACGACCCGCTGCACTACACGGTGCCGGAGGGCTCGTACGCCACCGACCCCGAAGGGACCGCGCGCACCGTGCAGTTCCGGCGGATGGTGCAGGCGCTGCACGCGGCGGGCCTGCGGGTGGTGCTCGACGTCGTCTACAACCACACCGCCGCGAGCGGCCAGGACGCGCACTCCGTGCTGGACAGGGTGGTGCCCGGCTACTACCAGCGGCTGGACGCCGACGGCAGGGTGACCACCGACAGCTGCTGCGCCGACACCGCGCCCGAGCACGCCATGATGAACCGCCTGGTGGTCGACTCGGTCACCACCTGGGCCCGCGAGTACAAGGTGGACGGCTTCCGCTTCGACCTGATGGGCCTGGACCCGAAGTCCACCATGCTGGACGTGCAGGCCGCGCTGCGCCGGATGACCCCGGACTCGGACGGCGTGGACGGGAAGAACGTCCTGCTCTACGGCGAGGGCTGGAACTTCGGCGTGGTCGCGAACAACGCCCGGTTCGAACAGGCCACCCAGCTGAACATGGCGGGCACCGGCATCGCCACCTTCGACGACCGGCTCCGGGACGCCGCCCGCGGCGGTAACTTCCAGCTCTCCTCGGCGCCCCGGCAGGGCTTCGCCTCGGGCCTGTTCACCGACCCCAACGGCTCGCCCGCCAACGGGACGCCGGAGGAGCAGCGGGCCCGGCTGCTGCGGCAGATGGACCAGCTCAAGGTGGGGCTGACCGGCAACCTGGCCGGCTACTCCTTCACCGACAGCTCCGGACGGACCGTCACCGGCAAGGACGTCGACTACAACGGCGCCCCGACCGGCTACGCGGCCCGGCCCGGCGAGGCCGTCGCGTACGTGGACGCGCACGACAACGCCGACCTGTTCGACGCGCTCGCGTACAAGCTGCCGGCCGGCACCGCGCCCGCCGACCGGGCCCGGGCGCAGGCGCTGGCGCTGTCGCTGACCGCGCTCTCCCAGGGCGCGGGCTTCGCCCAGGCCGGCAGCGACCTGCTGCGCTCCAAGTCGCTGGACGCCAACTCCTACGACTCCGGTGACTGGTTCAACGCCATCCACTGGGACCCGGCGCGGGGCAACGGCTGGGGCCGCGGCCTGCCGCCGGCGGCGGACAACCGGGAGATGTGGCCCGCCGCCAAGGGCCTGCTGGCCGATCCGCGGCTGACCGTCGGCGCGGCCGACATCCGGGCGGCGAGCGCGCAGTACCAGGACCTGCTGCGGATCAAGCGCTCCTCGCCGCTGTTCGCGCTGCCCACCCTGGCGGCCGTCCAGCAGCGGCTCTCCTACCCGCTGTCCGGCACGCCCGGGGAGCTGCCCGGGGTGATCACCCTGCACCTCGACGGCACCGGGCTGCCGGGTGCGGAGAAGGGCGTCACCGTGGTCTTCAACGCCGCGCCGACCGCGGCGAGCCAGACCGTGGCAGCGCTCGCCGGGACCGCCCAGGCACTGCACCCGGTGCAGGCGCGGGGCGCCGATCCGGTGGTGAAGCAGGCCGGCTTCGACGCCGCCACCGGCACCTTCACCGTGCCGGGCCGCACCGTGGCGGTGTTCGTCCAGGGCTGACGGAGCATCGCCCGCCAGGGCCCCGTACCTCCTCCGGTGGTGCGGGGCCCTGACCGTTTCAAGCCGCTTCCGGTTCCATTCAATGTATGGAGTTGTCCGAAAACCGCCCATGGCACGGCCGGAAAGGTGACGTGCCGCGCCCGTCCGGCGCTGTCCCCCGCCGACCGGGCCCGGTGCGGCCCCTGAGCGCTGGTCAGTGCCCGCCGGGGGTGGCCAAACTTTTTCGGCGGAAATGAAAACGATCTTCGGAAGTTCTTACCGCCGTAACACTGCCGCCCCCCTGACGGATGTACGAGTCGGTAGCTAATCGGCCAATCCATGGCATGCATCTGTCATTAACGGCTCGTTTGCTGCCACGATTCCTGCGGCTGCAGACGAGGGGACCCCACCCCCCGATGCGGCTGTCCCAGGTGAGGAACAGCGCGTCCCCTGCCGGAAAACGCTCGACCACCTTGCTCCGCAACCGCACCCGCGCCGCGTATCGGCGGCGGGGGCCCCCACTGAGTCGCAACCCCGCGGCCAGGTTCTCTCCACCTCCGCGAACCCCGCGGTGGTCGGAAAAGGAGTCCGCATGTCCCGTTACGCCCACGCCCGGAAGGCCGCGGTTGTCATGGCCGCAACCACCGCGCTGCTGGTGACCGGCATCCCGGTCATCGCGCAGGCGGCCACCCCTGACGCACCGGCGGCCGTCGCCGCGCAGCAGGCGAGCCGGGCCGAGCTGATCGCCTCCGCGAACCAGCAGACCGCCGGCATCGCCCAGACCCTGGGCCTGACCGGTGACGAGAAGCTGGTCACCAAGGACGTCGTCCAGGACGCCAACGGCGCCCGCCACCTGCGCTACGAGCGCACCTACGCCGGCCTGCCGGTGCTCGGCGGCGACCTGATCGTCCACCAGGACGCCACCGGCGCCACCACGGGCGTGACCAAGGCCAGCGAGGCCGTGCTGAGCGGCGTCAACACCACGCCGAAGCTCGCCGCGCCGAAGGCCCAGGAGGCCGCGCTGGCTTCCGAGGCCGGCTCCGCGCTCGACACCGCCCCGCGGCTGGTCGTCTGGGCCGCCGACGGCACCCCGAAGCTCGCCTGGGAGACGGTCGTCTCCGGCAAGCAGGAGAACGGCACCCCGAGCCGCCTCAAGGTCGTCACCGACGCCGCCACCGGCGCCGTGCTGAGCAAGGTCGAGGGCATCAAGACCGGCACCGGCAACGGCGTCTTCGTCGGCACCGTGCCGCTGACCACCACCCAGAGCGGGTCCTCGTACCAGCTCAAGGACGGCAGCCGCGGCGGCCAGTACACCACCGACATGGGCAACCGGACCACCGGCAACGGCACGCTGTTCTCCAAGTCCACCGACTCCTGGGGCAACGGCTCGGCCAGCAACCGCGAGTCCGCCGCCGTCGACGCCCAGTACGGCGCCGCCGCCACCTGGGACTTCTACAAGAACACCTTCGGCCGCAGCGGCATCCGCAACGACGGCGTCGGCGCCTTCAGCCGGGTCCACTACGACACCGGCTATGTCAACGCGTTCTGGGACGACGGCTGCTTCTGCATGACCTACGGTGACGGTGACGGCGACACCCACCCGCTGACCGAGCTCGACGTGGCCGGCCACGAGATGAGCCACGGCGTCACCTCCGCCACCGCCAACCTCAACTACTCCGGCGAGTCCGGCGGCCTCAACGAGGCCACCTCGGACATCTTCGGCAACGCGGTCGAGTTCTACGCCAACCTGCCGAAGGACAACCCGGACTACCTGGTCGGCGAGCTCATCGACATCAACGGCAACGGCACGCCGCTGCGCTACATGGACAAGCCCTCCAAGGACGGCCGCTCCGCCGACTCCTGGTACTCGGGCGTCGGCAACCTGGACGTGCACTACTCGTCCGGTGTCGCCAACCACTTCTTCTACCTGCTGGCCGAGGGCAGCGGCGCCAAGGTGATCAACGGCGTCAGCTACAACAGCCCGACCGCCAACAACGTCACCGTCACCGGCATCGGCCGGGACAAGGCGCTGCAGATCTGGTACAAGGCGCTGACCACGTACATGACCTCCACCACCAACTACGCCGCGGCGCGCACCGCGACGGAGAACGCCGCCAAGGACCTCTACGGCGCGGGCAGCCCCGAGGTGATCGCGGTCGGCACCGCCTGGGCGGGCGTCAACGTCGGCACCGTGCCCCCGAACCCGGGCGGCGTCACCGTCACCAACCCGGGCAACCAGAGCACCAAGGCCGGCACCGCGGTCAACCTGGCCATCAAGGCGACCGGCGGCACCGGCGCGCTGACCTACACGGCCACCGGCCTGCCGGCCGGGCTGTCGATCAACGCCTCCACCGGCGTGATCACCGGCACCCCGACCACCATCGGCAACTCCAGCGTCACCGTGACGGCCAAGGACACCGCGGGCAAGACCGGGACCACCAGCTTCACCTGGGCGGTCACCGACCCCAACACCAGCTGCACCCCGGCGCAGCTGCTCGGCAACGCGGGCTTCGAGACGGGCACGGCCGCGCCGTGGACCGCCTCCAGCGGTGTCATCGACAACTCGTCCT
>NZ_JBEOSF010000062.1:0-38319 GCF_040302725.1 Kitasatospora sp. NPDC097605
CGCGCTGTTCGCGTTGGAGGTGGCGCTGTTCCGGTTGTTCGAGTCGTGGGGTGTGCGGCCGGACTTCGTGGCGGGGCATTCGATCGGTGAGGTGGCCGCGGCGCATGTGGCGGGGGTGTTCTCGTTGGAGGACGCGGCTCGGTTGGTGGTGGCGCGGGCCGGTCTGATGCAGGCCCTGCCCGGTGGCGGGGCGATGGTCGCCGTCGAGGCCACCGAGCAGGAGGTGCTGCCACTGCTGAGCGAGGCGGCGGGGATCGCGGCCGTCAACGGCCCGCGCTCGGTGGTGATCTCGGGCGAGGAGCCGGCCGTCCGGGAGATCGCCGCACACTTCGAGCGGGCGGGCCGCAGGGCGACCCGGCTGCGGGTCTCCCACGCCTTCCACTCACCGCTGCTCGACCCGATGCTGGAGGACTTCCGCAAGGTCGCCGAGACGCTCGACCACCGGCCGCCCACGATTCCCGTGGTGTCCAATGTGACGGGCCGGATCGCGACCGCCGCCGAGCTCACCGACCCGGCGTACTGGGTGCGGCAGGTCCGCGAGCCGGTGCGCTTCGCCGACGGCGTGGCCGCGCTGGCGGCCGAGGGCGTCACCACCTTCGTCGAGCTGGGCCCGGACGGCACGCTGGCCGGGCTGGTCGGGCAGTCGCTGGAGGAGCCGGTGACCGCCGCCGTGCTGCGCCGGGACCGCGAGGAGGTCCGCACCGCGCTGACCGCCCTCGCCCGGATCCACGTCCAGGGCCACCCGGTCGACTGGACCGCCCTGCTCGGCACCGGGCGACCCGCCGACGTCGTCCTGCCCACCTATCCGTTCCAGCGCAGCCGCTACTGGCTGGAGCAGGCCCCGCGCACCGCCGGCGCCGACAGCCTCGGCCTGGCCGACGCCGGACACCCGCTGGTCGCCACGGCGACCCGGCTGCCCGAGGGCGGCGCACTCCTGACCGGCAGCCTCTCCCTGGCCGGCCACCCGTGGCTCGCCGACCACGCCGTCCAGGGCACGGTGATCGTCCCCGGCACCGCCCTGATCGAGCTGGCGATCCGGGCCGGCGACGAGGTCGGCGCCCCCGTCCTCGACGAACTGGTCGTCGAGGCACCGCTGGTCCTGCCCGAACGCGGCGCGGTTCACATCCAGGTCGCCGTCCGGGAACCGGACGGCGGCGCACGGGCGGTCACCGTGCACTCCCGGCCTGCCGGGAGCGACCGGGAATGGACCCGGCACGCCTCCGGCGTCCTGCTCGACGGACCGGCCGCCCCCGGCGACCCGCTGACCGCCTGGCCGCCGCCGGGCGCGCAGGCCCTGCCGGTCGACGCGGTCTACGACGAACTGGCCGCCTCCGGACTCGTGTACGGTCCCGCCTTCCGGGGCCTGCGCGCCGCCTGGCGCAACGGCGACACCTTCTGGGCCGAGGTCGAACTGCCCGCCGAACAGCGGGAACAGGCGGGCAGGTTCGGGGTGCACCCGGCCTTGCTGGACGCCGCCGTGCACATCACCGCCCACCACGGCCTGACCGATACCCCGCCCGGCCGGAGCCGGCTGCCCTTCGCGTACACCGGCGTACGGCTGCACGCGGCCGGCGCCGGAGCCCTGCGCGTGCGCCTGCGGTACACCGGATCCGAGACGATCGCGGTCGACGTCGCGGACGGCTCGGGCGCGCCGGTCGCGTCGGTGGGGGCGCTGCGGGCCCGGCTGGTCGCCAAGGCACAGCTCGCCCCGCCCGGCGGCCGGGACCACGACGCGCTGTTCGAGCAGGCCTGGGTGGACCTCGACCTGCCGGCCGGCGCGGACCGGGCCTTCGACGAACTGCCGGTCTCCGCCGGGCCCGACGTGCTCGCCGAGGTGCTCGCGTCCGTGCAGGCCTGGCTGGCCGACGGGTCGGCGGCGCCCAGGCTGGCGGTGCTCACCCGCGACGCCGTCGAGCCGGACGGCGGGTCGCCGGACCTGGCGGTCGCCGCCGTCTGGGGCCTGCTGCGCTCCGCACAGTCCGAGCACCCCGGCCGGATCGTCCTGGTGGACACCGACGAGGACCCGGCATCGGCCCGGGCCCTGGCCGCGGCCGTTGCCACCGGCGAGCCCCTGCTCGCCCTGCGCGGCGGACGCGCGAGGGTCCCACGACTGGTCCGGGCGGCTCCGGCGGACGGCACGGTCGGCGGACGGCACACCGGGAAGGCCCCGGCCGGCGCGGGAGCCGGCAGTGAGGCCGCTGCGGTGCCGGGTGACGGTGACGGCGCCATGGCGTTCCCGGCTGCCGCGGGCTCCTCCGCGCTCCCGGCCGCCGGCCGGGCGTCCGGTGCGGTGCGGGGCCACGGGGGCGGAGCAGCGGTGCTGCCGCCCGCCGCCCCCGGCTGGGATCCCGAGGGCACGGTGCTGATCACCGGCGGGACCGGGGTGCTGGGCGGCCTGCTGGCCCGGCACCTGGTGACCGGGCACGGCGTGCGGCACCTGCTGCTGCTCTCCCGCAGCGGCCCCGACGCGCCCGGCGCGGCCGAACTGCGCGCGGAGCTCGCGGCGGCGGGCGCCCGGGTGAAGGTCGCGGCCGTCGACGCGGCCGACCGCGCGGCGCTGAAGGCCGTGCTCGCCGCGATACCGGCCGAGCATCCGCTGACCGCCGTGGTGCACACCGCCGGCGTGGTGGACGACGGTGTGTTCACCGCGCTGACACCCGAGCGGCTGGCCGCCGTGTGGGCCCCGAAGGCGGAGGCGGCCCGGCACCTGCACGAGCTGACCCGGGGCGACCGGCTGGCCGCGTTCGTGCTGTACTCCTCCGTCGCGGCGGTGCTCGGCGGCCCCGGCCAGGGCAGCTACGCGGCCGCCAACAGCTACCTGGACGCGCTGGCCGCGCACCGGCGCGCGATCGGCCTGCCGGGCCTTTCGCTGGCCTGGGGCCCGTGGGCGGAGGCCAGCGCGGTGACCGCGCACCTCACCGACGCGGACCGCCGCCGCGCGGCCCGGGCCGGCCTGCGGCCGATCGCCGCCGGGCGCGGCGCGGAGCTGTTCGACGCCGCGCTGGAACGGAACGCGGCCCACCTGGTGGCCGCCCCGCTGGACCTGTCCGCGCTGCGCGCCCAGCCCGAACCGCCCGCCCTGCTGCGGTCCCTGGCGCCCGCGGTACGGCGACCGGCGGCCCGCGCGGGCGCGTCGGGCGGCCCGGGCGCGGTGGCCGCCCGGCTGGTGGGCCTCGGTCCGGCGGAGCGCACCGCGGCACTGCTGGAGCTGGTCCGCACCGAGGTGGCGGCCGCGCTCGGCAGCGCGCCCGAGGCGGTCGTCCCGGCCCGCCCGTTCAACGACCTCGGCCTCGACTCGCTGACCGCCGTCGAGCTGCGCAACCGGCTGACCGCGGTCACCGGCCTGCGACTGGCCCCCACCGTCACCTTCGACCGGCCGGACCCGACCAGCCTCGCCGAGCACCTGTCCGAGCTCCTCGACGCCCTCGGCGACACCGCCGAGGCGCCCACCGCTCCGGCCGGCGGGGACGATCCGCAGCACCCGCTGTCCACGCTGTACCGGCGGCTCGCCGCCCAGGGCAGTTTCGTCGAGGCGTCCGCGTTGATCGGGGCGGCCTCCCACCTGCGCGGCCGCTTCCCGGCGGAGGACCGGTCGCGGCACGGGCTGGCACCGCTGCGGCTGGCCTCCGGGCCCGCCCCGCTGGCGGTGGTGGCGTTCCCCGCGCTGAGCGCGATCTCCGGCCCGCACGAGTACGCCCGGCTCGCCCACGCCTTCCAGGGCGAGCGCGACGTCTTCGTGCTGCCGTCGCCCGGCTGGGCGCCGGACGAGGAGCTGCCGGACGAACTGGACACCTTCCTCACCCTGCACACCGAGGCTGTGCTCGAACTGGTCGGCCCCGACCGGCCGTTCGTGATCGTCGGCCGCTCGATGGGCGGCTGCGTCGCGCACGCGGTCACCGAGCGGCTGGAGGCACAGGGCCGCCCGGTCGCCGGCCTGGTGCTGGTCGACTCGTACCCGATCGACAGCGCCGTGCGCGAGGGCATGGGCGAGTGGTGGCTGAACGCCATGCTCGGCGGGATGGTCGACCGGATCGCGCAGTACGACATGGTGTGGAGCGACGCCAGCCTCACCGCGATGGGCGGCTACAACACCGTGTTCGCCGGCTGGCGGCCCGGCCCGGTGGACGCCCCGGTGCTGGCCCTGCGCGCCGACACCCCGCTGCGCGGCACGGTCGTCGACCCGAGCGGCGAGCTGGACTGGCGGGCGTACTGGCCGGTCCCGCACGAGGTGCGGGACATCCCGGGTGACCACTTCACCGTTCTGGAGCACAACACCCCGACGACGGCACAGGCCGTCCGTGAATGGATCGAGACGAAGGAGCAGGCATGGTCGACCCGGTAGTCCTGGTGACCGGAGCGGCGTCCGGCATCGGCGAGGCGGTGGCCCGACTGTTCGTCGAACGCGGCCACCGGGTCGTGGCGGTGGACGTCGACGAGGCGGGGCTGCGGGCGCTCGCCGACCTGGACGGCGTGGCGACGCTGGCCGGCGACGTCGCCGAGGAGGCGACCGCCGTCGACGCGGTCGCGCTCGCCCTGGAGCGCTTCGGGCGGCTGGACACCGCCGTGCTGAACGCCGGCATCGGCGGCGGCGGGCCGCTGGAGGCACCCGGTGCGCTGGAGCGCCTCGACCGGCTGTACGCGGTGAACGTGCGCGGCGTGGTGGCGGGCCTGCGGGCCGCCGTCCCGGCGCTGCGCGCCTCGGGCGGCGGGTCGGTGATCGCCACCTCCTCGGTCTCCGGGCTGCGCGGCGACCCGGGCACCTGGGCGTACAACGCCACCAAGGCCGCGGTGATCAACCTGGTACGGGGCGCGGCGATCGACTACGCGGCCGAAGGCATCCGGGTCAACGCCATCGCCCCCGGAGGGACGGCCACCGCGATGACCGCCGCGCAGATCGCCGACCCCGGCTTCTCCGCCTTCATCACCCGCCGGATCCCGGCCCAGCGCTGGGCCGACCCGCGCGAACAGGCCGAGGTGGTGTGGTTCCTGGCCTCACCCGCCGCCTCGTACGTCACCGGGGTCACCGTCCCCGTCGACGGCGGCCTGACCGCCAACGGCGGCATCCTGCTGCCCCCGCAGAACCCCTCCTGACCCAACCAGTTGAAGAGAGACGACATGAGCATCGACGCGAACAAGGCCCTGGTGGAGCGCTACTACCACGAGCTGGTCAGCGAGCAGCGACTGGACCTGATCGAGGAGCTGATCGCCGAGGACGCCGCCGACGAGACCCGGGTCGGACCGGGTGGCTCCGGCACCCGCGAGGACTTCCGCGAGCACCTGCGCTGGCTGTGGCAGAACGTCAAGGACGTCAAGGCCACCGTGGAGGACCTGGTCGCCGAGGGCGACCGGGTGATCGCCTTCTGGCGGATCGAGGGCACCCACACGGGGCCGGTCTTCGGCGTCCCGGCCACCGGCCGGACGTTCAGCGGCTTCAGCATCAGCACGCTGACCATCCGGGACGGGAAGGTCGTCCGCTACAACGTGCTGCCGGATCGGCTCGGCATCATCCAGCAGCTCGCCCCCGCCGGTCTCTGACCCCGGACCCCTCGCCCCCGGGCCCGGTCGGCACCGCCGGCCGGGCCCTCGCCCACGTCCGCCAGGAGGCCGCCGTGACCACCGAGTTGACCCCGACCGACGCGGAGCAGCTGCGCCAGCTGCTGGCCCGCTTCTCGCACGCCTTCGACAACGCCGACGACGAGGCGCTCGGCACCGTCTTCGCCGCCGACGGGGTGATCGAACTCGCCCGCACCGGCGCGGTGTTCACCGGTCTGGCGCAGATCCGGACGTTCGCCCGGGAACTCGGGGCCGAGTCGCCCGACCACCAGACCCTGGACTCCGTGCTCACCCCCGAGGCCGACGGCACGGTCCGCGGGCGCAGCCGCTACCTGGTGCTGCTCGCCGACGGCGGCGTGCACAACGGCGAGTACCACGACCGTTACGTCCGCACCCCCGACGGCTGGCGGATCGCCCACCGCCGCTCGGTGCCGCGCTATCCGCTGCGCCCGCAGGGCTGACCCCAGGGGTGGGCTAGGGGTCGGGTAGGGGTCCTGGGGGCATCGCCGCACGGTTAGTTTTCCGGCATCAGCCCAGCTCAACCCCCTTCCTTCGCAACGGAGTCACCAGCATGGCCAGAACCGGGCCCCGTCCCCTCCCGCTGCTCGCGGCCGTCACCGCCGGAACCCTCCTCGTGGCCGGCTGCGGCTCCGACGGGACGGGCCCGGCGGCGGACAGCGCCTCGGCCGAGCCCGTCCAGGGCGGCTCGCTCACCTACGCCACCGACGTCGAGCCGATCTCCTTCGACATCCACGTCAGCCAGCAGGACGTCACCGGCGCCATCCAGCGCAACGTCTTCGACTCGCTGGTCCACCAGGACGCCAAGGGCGGGTTCCAGCCCTGGCTGGCCAGCTCGTGGGAGATCGGCCCCGACCTGAAGAGCTACACCTTCAGGCTCCGGGACGGCGTGAAGTTCACCGACGGCACCCCGTTCGACGCCGAGGCCGTGAAGGTCAACTTCGACCGGATCGTCGCCAAGGAGACCAAGTCCCAGTACGCGGCCGGCCTGCTCGGCCCGTACACCGGAACCGAGGTGATCGACCCGCACACCGTCAAGGTGTCCTTCAGCGAGCCGTTCGCCCCCTTCCTGCAGGCCGCGTCCACCGCCTACCTCGGCTTCTACTCGCCGAAGGCGATCAAGGAGAACGGCGCCAAACTGGGCGCGGGCGGGCCCGCCGACGTCGGCACCGGCCCGTTCGTCTTCACCGGCTACACCAAGGGCCAGAGCGCCCAGTTCAGCCGCAACCCCGACTACAACTGGGCCCCGGCCGACGCCGCCCACCAGGGTCCGGCCCACCTCGACAAGCTGACCATCCGCTTCCTCACCGAGGACTCGGTGCGCGTCGGAGCCCTGACCAGCGGCCAGGTCCAGGTCGCCGACCCGATCCCGCCGGCCAACGTCAGGACCGTCCAGTCCGACCCCAAGCTCAAGCTGCTCAGCACCGACGCACCCGGCGCCAACTACGCGCTGGTGCTCAACACCGCCAAGGCCCCGCTCGACGACCCGCAGGTCCGCAGGGCCGTCCAGCGCGGCATCGACCTCGACACCGACATCAAGAGCGTCTACTTCGACGTCTACAAGCGCGCCTGGAGCCCGATCTCGCCGACCACCCCGGACTACGACAGGTCCCTGGAGAACTCCTGGCCGTACGACAAGGCGGCCGCCGAGAAGGCGCTCGACGCGGCCGGCTGGACCGAGAAGGACGCGGCCGGCTACCGCACCAAGAACGGTCAGCGGCTCACCCTGGAGTGGCCGCTGCCGCCCGCCGAGTACGTCCGCGAGCAGCGCGAGACCCTCGGCCAGGCCATCCAGGCCGACCTGAAGAAGATCGGCATCGAGGTCACCCGCCCCCGGCTCGACATCGGCACCTACATCAAGAACGTGTACGGCGGTCAGGAGCACATCGCCGACTACAGCTGGGCCCGCTTCGACCCGGACGTGCTGCGGCTGTACTTCAACAGCGCCAGCCAGCCCGCCAAGGGCGGCCAGAACGCCACGTTCTACCAGGACCAGCAGCTCGACGAGTGGACCAACACCGGCAAGTCCACCTTCGACAAGGCCGTCCGCAAGGACGTCTACAGCAAGACCCAGCAGCGGGCCGTCGACCTGTCGCTGATCGTCCCGCTGTACGTCCGCACCGCCGTGGTCGGCCACTCCACCCGGGTCCACGGCCTCACCGCCGACCCCAACACCTGGCTGAACTTCCACGACGCCTGGCTCGGTCGGTGACGTGAAGACACCCGACCTGACGGTTCCCGCCCTGCTCCGCGGGACGGCACGACGGCTGGCCGGCGCCCTCGCGGTGCTCATCGGGGCCGCCACGGTCGCGTTCGCCGCGCTCCAGCTGATCCCCGGTGACCCGGTCACCGTGATGCTGGGCCCGGGCACCGCCGCCACCCCCGAGGTGAAGGCGCAGATCCGGGCCCAGTACGGGCTCGACCAGCCGGTCCTGGTGCAGTACCTGCACTACCTGGGCCGGCTGGCCACCGGAGACCTCGGAGAGTCCTACCAGCAGCAGCGGCCGGTCGCCGACCTGATCGGCGACCAGCTCGCCCCCACCGTCGAACTCGCCCTCGCCGCCATGTTCCTGGCGCTGGTGTCGGCCCTGCTCGCCGCCCTCGCCACGGCGGGGCGGCGCGGCCCGGCCCGCAGCGCGGGATCCCTCGCCGAACTGCTCGCCGTCTCCAGCCCCTCGTACTGGATCGGCATCCTGCTGCTCACCGCCTTCTCCTTCCAGCTGCGGATCTTCCCGGTCGCCGGGGACCAGGACCTCTCCGCCCTGGTGCTGCCCGCGGTCACCCTCGCCCTGCCGCTGACCGGCGTGCTCGCCCAGGTGCTGCGCGAAGGCCTGGAGACCGCCCTCGGCCAGCCGTTCACCCTCACCGCCCGGTCCCGGGGCCTCGCCCCCGTAGCCGTCCTGCTGCGCCACGCCCTGCGGCACGCCGCCGCCTCCGCCCTCACCCTGACCGGCTGGCTCACCGGCTCGCTGCTCGGCGGCGCCGTCCTGGTGGAGAGCGTCTTCGGCCGTCCCGGTATCGGCGCGCTCAGCCTCCAGGGCACCACCAGCAAGGACATGCCGCTGGTGGTCGGCCTGGTCCTGCTCTCCGCGCTGGTGTTCGTGACCATCTCCATCGCCGTCGACCTGCTGTACCTCGCCATCGACCCCCGACTCAGGAAGCGGTGACCCGTGGTCCGACCTCGCGCCGCGCTGCGGCTGACCGGCCGCGCCGCCCCGGCAATCGCCGCCGCTCTGCTCGTCCTGATCGTGCTCGCCGCCGTCGCCCCCGGCCTGATCGCCGGGGCCTCCCCGCTGGAGACCGACCCGGTCGCCGCGCTCACTCCTCCGGGCAGTGCCCACTGGTTCGGCACCGACCAGCTCGGCCGCGACCTGTTCGCCCGGGTGGTCCACGGCACCCGGCCCTCGCTGCTGCTCGGCCTCGGCGCCACCGCGCTCTCGGTGGCCGGCGGCGCCGCCCTCGGTCTGGCCGCCGCACTCGGCGGACGCGCCGCCGACCAGGTGCTGATGCGGGCAGCCGACGTGCTGCTCGCGCTGCCGCCGATCCTGCTCGCGCTGCTCGCCGTCACCGTGCTCGGCACCGGCTCGGTCAATGTGATGATCGCCATCGCGATCGCCTTCGTCCCCGGCTACGCCCGGATCGTCCGCGCCGAGACCCTGGTGGTCCGCCGCTCCGGCTACGTCGAGTCCGCCGTCGTCCTCGGTGTCCCGCGCCCCGTCCTGATCGTGCGCCACGTCCTGCCCAACGCCGTCGGGCCGATGCTGGTCCTCGCCACCGTCGGCTTCGGCGCCGCCCTGATCGCCGCCTCGGGCCTCAGCTTCCTCGGCCTCGGCCCGCAGCCGCCGTCCCCCGAGTGGGGCGCCATGCTCTCCCAGGGGCGCAGCTTCCTCGCCACCGCCTGGTGGATCGGCGTCTTCCCCGGCGCCGCCATCACCCTCACCACGCTCACCGTCAACGCCGTCGGACGCCGCGCCCAGCGCCGCTTCACCCGGAGGACCGCCGCATGACACTCCTCGCCGTCGACGGACTGGACGTGCGCTTCGGCGGCGTCCACGCCGTCCGCGACGTCTCGCTCACCCTCGACCGGGGCGAATGCCTCGCCGTGGTCGGCGAGTCCGGCTCCGGGAAGAGTGTCACCGCCCGCACCCTGGTCGGCCTCACCGGCTCCGGCGCCACCGTCACCGCCCGCGCCCTGCACTTCGACGGCACCGACCTGACCCGGCTGAGCGAACCCCGGTGGCGGGCCGTCCGCGGCCGCCGGATCGGACTGGTCCTGCAGGACGCCCTCACCTCGCTCGACCCCCTGCGCACCGTCGGCGCCGAGGTCGCCGAACCCCTGCGCGTGCACCGCCTCGCCCCGCGCGCCGAGCGGCCCGCCCGGGTTCACGACCTGCTCACCGGCGCCGGCGTCCCCGACCCCGAGCGGCGCGCCGCGCAACACCCGCACCAGCTCTCCGGCGGGCTGCGCCAGCGCGCCCTGATCGCCTCCGCGCTGGCCGGCGAACCCGACCTCCTGATCGCCGACGAACCCACCACCGCCCTCGACGCCACCGTCCAGGCCCAGGTGCTGGACCTGCTCGACGCCCTGCGACGCTCCGGCACCGCATTGCTGCTGATCAGCCACGACCTGTCGGTGGTCGCCCGGCTCGCCGACCGGGTCGCCGTGATGTTCGGCGGACGGATCGTCGAGACCGGCCCCACCGAAGGGCTGCTCGCCCGGCCCCGGCATCCCTACACCAGGGCACTGCTCGCCGCCGTCCCCGGCGCCCGCACCCGCGGCCGCCGGCTCTCCGGCCCGGTCCCGGCCACCGACGGGCCGCCGCCCGGCCCCGACGGCTGCCCGTACGCGCGCCGCTGCCCGGCCGCCGACGCCGTCTGCCGCGCCACCGTGCCCCCGCTCGACGGCCACGGCACCCGCTGCTGGCACCCGGCCTCCGACACCCTCACTCCGGAACCCGTCGTCACCCCGCAGAAGACGCGGTCGACGGACCGCGAGGAGCGGCGGCGCCGTCCGGACGCCGCCACGGGGGAGACGCTGGTCGAGGTCGACGGAGTCTCGAAGGCCTACCGGGGCCGGCCCGTCGTCGAGGAGGTGTCGCTGCGGCTGGACGCCGGGGAGACGCTCGGCCTGGTCGGCGAGTCCGGCTCCGGCAAGACCACCCTCGCCCGCATCGTCCTCGGCCTGGAGGAGCCCGACACCGGGGCGGTCCGCCTCGACGGGCAGCCCTGGAGCGGCCTGCCCGAGCGGCACCGCCGCCCCCGGCGCTCACACATCCAGGCCGTCCAGCAGGACCCGCTCTCCTCCTTCGACCCGCGCTGGACGGTGGCCCGCGTCGTCGGCGAGGCCCTCGCCCGCACCGGCATCCCGCGCGGCCGGGCCCGCACCCTGCGCACCACCGAACTCCTCGACCAGGTCGGCCTGGCCGCCGCCCTGCTCGACCGGCGGCCCACCGAACTCTCCGGCGGCCAACGCCAACGCGTCGCCATCGCCCGGGCGCTCGCCTCCGGCCCGCGCATCCTGGTCTGCGACGAGCCGGTCTCCGCGCTGGACGTCTCCGTCCAGGCCCAGATCCTCGACCTGCTCGAAGACCTGCGGCGGGACACCGGCCTGGCGGTGCTGTTCATCTCGCACGACCTCGGTGTGGTCCAGCATCTCGCCGACCGGGTCGCCGTCATGCACGACGGCCGCCTGGTGGAGACCGGCCACGCCGAGGAGCTCTTCGCCCGCCCCGCCGCCGAGTACACCCGCCGCCTGCTCGCCGCCACCCCGCTCGGGGCCGGCGCATGACCGGGAGCCTGCTCGCCATCAGCGACCTGCACATCGGGTACACCGAGAACCGGGACATCGTGAAGGACCTGCGGCCGGAGTCGGCCGCCGACTGGCTGATCGTCGCCGGCGACGTCGCCGAACGCTTCGACGACGTCGCGTGGGCCCTGCGCACCTTGCGCGGCCGGTTCGCCGAGGTGGTCTGGGCCCCCGGCAACCACGAACTGTGGACCCTGCCCGACGACCCGGTCCAACTGCGAGGCGAGGCCCGCTACCGGGCACTCGTCCGGCTCTGCCGCGAACTCGGCGTGCACACCCCTGAGGACCCGTACCCCGTCTGGAACGGCCCCGGTGGCCCGGTCACCGTCGCGCCGCTGTTCCTGCTCTACGACTACACCTTCCGCCCGCGCGGCACCGCCACCAAGGCCGAGGCGCTGGCCGCCGCCCACGCGGCCGGTGTGGTCTGCACCGACGAACTGCTGCTCCACCCCGACCCGTACCCCGACCGGGACAGCTGGTGCCGGGCCCGGATCGCCGAGACGGAACGCCTCCTCGATGCCCGTGACCCGGACCTGCCCACCGTCCTGGTCAACCACTTCCCGCTCCGCCGTGATCCCACCTACCTGCTGCGCCACCCCGAGTTCGCCCTGTGGTGCGGCACTGAGCACACCGCCGACTGGCACCTGCGCCACGGTGCCGCCGCCGTGGTCTACGGCCACCTGCACATCCCGCGCTCCACGGTCGCGAACGGCGTGCCGTTCGAGGAGGTCTCGCTCGGCTACCCCCGCGAATGGGCGCCGCGCGGCGCGCCACTCGGTCCGCGCCGCATCCTGCCGAGGGGGCGCGTTCCGTTGGACACCGCACGGGCCGCGGGCATCGGCCCGGCGCCCACATGACCAGCCCGTCACGAAGCCCACCGCCGTGGCGACACCGCTCTGACGTAGGGCTTCGAAGGCGAGAACCTCACAGAGGCGTCCCCACAGCAGACAGACTCAGGACCCTTAGCGGGTGATCTGGGCCTCCATGTCCCGGTGGCCCTGCTTCTCGGCGGATGGAACATGACAGGCGTGACGACCCGTGCAAGTTGGATGTATGTGGCTATTAGCGATCACAAAGTGAGGAAACTGCCACAGGGACCCCACACCTCGGCGTAGTCTGCGGGACTACCGCAGTCGGGCCGGGGTGGCCTGTAGCGCGGCGGAGGTGCCATGGGTGGGGACCCGGACATGTCAGCAATGGTCGGCGATCACAGGCGAACGGGGGTGCCCGATCCGTACGGAGAACATGCTCTGCTGACCCCCGCCATGACAAAAGGGTATGACGCGACCCCTGTCACGGAACGGCATCTGCTGCTGAGCTATCTCGAAGCAGTGGTCGCCGCCCGCCGGGCGCCGGTGCACACCGCCGTCGCCTTCAACGCCGTGTACTTCGGGTACGACCTCGGAGGTGACGGCTACGGTGGCAGCCCCCTGCGCCTCGACGACTTCCCTGTGGTCACCCTCGGGGGGTGCGCTCCCGCGCTCCCGGTCGGCGCCATGGTGTGCGTAGCCACGGGGTCGGACCCGCTCTACGCGGAGATCGTCCACCGCGAGGGCGCACACCCGGAAGTGGGGGACCTCGGGGACGTACCGGCTTGGGTGTCCGGGGCACCTGTCGGCGCCACGGGCCCAGGCAGGTCGGCGACCGGCGCGGCTCTCCGCCGAAGAGAACTTCTGGTCCCGGATCTCCATGCCTTTGGCCCGGCCCTGAGCCTTTCACCGGCCCAGCTCCACCGCTTACGCACACGTCGGCGCTGGATCAACGAGGACGGGCACGTCGTCGTCGACGTCTCCTACCTGTCCCCGGAGGCGGCCCGGCGCGACGACCTGACAGCCTATGCGGACCATCTCCTGACCACGGCACGGGACCAGCTGCTCAGTCCCTTCGTTCCCATGTCCCTGGCCGAACTCATGGGCGGAACAAGTGATGGCGAACTGCGATCGGGTCTGCTCGGTCTGCTCGACACGGTGCGGGGCGTCCTCGGCTCAAGCGTCGCGCTGCGCACATGGGGCCACTACGCCGTGACCCGGGCCTCTCTCGCGGAGCGCTGGGGCGATACGGGCCCGCTGGGCGGCGGCGACCTCAGGTCCTTCGCAGCTGCGGTGGAACATGCGGCCACCCCGGTGAGGCGGCGCCATGGTCTCATCGCCCCGGTTACCGTGTACACGGCGGTCGGACCGCGGCTTCGCCGGTTCCCCGGTGCGACGGAGCTGCTCAGGGGAGTGGGGTACGCCGCGGCGGTCTGCCGGGCGAACCTGACGATCGCCGACGTTGTCCGAAGGGACAGTAACCAGGGCCTGTTCGAGAACGGCTCCCTGATCACGCTCGACGACGCCTTCGAGAGCGGGGGCGTCTGGCGCTCTCACCATCCTGGTGGCACCGGAGCACCCCGCGACCCCTTGGCCCCGGCAGGACTTGGTTGGGCATCGACGCTTCCCGCGCCGCCGGATCCGGAAGCAGGGAGGAATACGGAAGCGGATGTCGATCCGGTCGATCTGCCCCTCGCTGACGATGCCTTCCTCGGCCCCGGTGAACTCCTGCGGAACGACGCGAAGGAGATCGCCTGGCGGTCGCCCATGAGGCTGGCCCATCTCGTTGACGGCTGGTTCCCCCTGCATCCGGACGCCGCACGCGAACTCCGCTGGTCCCACGGCCAACGTCTCACGTCGCACCTCGAACTCGGTCACGCCGGCCGGACACTGGTCGAACACGAGGCAGCTCAGGATGTCATTGCCGAACTCGGCGACGAACCCGGTCGTTTGACCGGGATCCACTGGCCTCACGACTTCTTCCCCGGTCTGATGCTTGAGGTGCGCTGGCTCCGCGGTGAAACAGTGATCCGCGTGACCACGACCCGGCTCCCGGAACCGTTGCATGTCAGCGACCGGGTGATCGGGCACTGCTACGACCCCCGGGTGCTCACCAGAGAGGATGCTCCGGGCAGCGATCGCCATGGTGACAGCGCGGCCGGCCTCGGCCCCCGGCAGCTGGTGATGCGCACCGTGCGCCGCTGCGGGCTGCTCACCCTGGACGGCCATGCCCTGTTGGACCGTTCGGTTCTGCCGAGCGCGACCTACGGGCGTCGGCCGGCGCGTTCCCAGACCGCCGCGCTGGAGTCGGCGGTCGCGGAGCTGCTCGCGGAACGACTTCTGGAGCCGGCCCTCGGCAGCCGGGACGCTTGGGGTCAACCGCACTACCCGGCGTGCGACGGGCAGGTGACCATCCCGCTCATCGGCTACCGCCCTGTAGCACCACGGGTGATACGTCCCTGGGGCGGCATGGAACTGGAAGGCGTGGGGCTGCTCACTTCCCAGCTCGTTGCAGGTCACCTGCGGCGCCTTCGACCGGGTTGCTTCCCCAGCGAGGCGCAGCAGGCTGCCTTCCGCGAACACTGCCGCAGGCTCGGCAAGGCGGACGGCTGGGAACTTCCTTACGGCTACACGTTCGTAACTGAGCACACGCGCGGCCGCTGATCCCTGAATCCATGCTTCCCATCTCTCGTCCCGCCGTTTTGTCTCATCTTCCCGGCCCCTCGGCATCGAGGGAGCTGATCGCGCACAATCAGCCACAGAAACGGAGTAGGCGTACATGCACGACCGCTACCATGTCATCACGGGGCCGCCGTTGTCCCCGCCGACTGTCTCGGCCGAGGACCTCGAAGGCCTGGCCGCTGCGCTCAACGCGTTGGAACACCCGGTTGACGCCACCATGAGCGAGTTCACGGTCGACATGGTGGAACTCGCCTTCAACTCACTTGCGCCCAGGGAACGGCAGAAGCTGCTCGGCAGCCTGGGTATCCGTATGGCGGCCCCACGGCGGGTGGGCAGGGCCCTGTGTCAGGACGTTCTCTCCCGGCTGCGGCGCGATGTCCGGCAGCACACCTGTACCTGCGGCATCAGGGACCTCACGCCCACGGTGTTGGACCAGATCGTTGAGGTCGCCTTCGCCCAGGACGGCACGACCGTCTCCGACCCCGTTTCCCGGTGGGGCGGCACGTTGCTCCGGGCCACATTGTTTGCTTGGTGCAATGCCTCCGTCACCGACGCCTACGTTCTCGCCTGGGCGGCCGACCAGGACTGGTTCACAGAGACGGCCGACGAGGAGGGGGCCCTACGCCTGGCCTCCGTGGCCGACGAGGCCCGCTCCATCGTGGCGGCGTACCCGGATTTCATGGGCATACGGGAAGGCCGCGAGCGGCTGTCCGCAGGTGACGGAAAAGGCGAAGCGCCCGCTGTCATCAGGGGGTCGGGCGGGAAGGCCGCGGTATCCGAGGACGCCGTGTCGGACTCCGGCGTCCCGCACGACGTGCCGATGGCCGCGTCGGAAGACACTCGTGCCGACCAGAGGGCGGATCCGGAGGAGGCCTGCCGACAGCTGGAGTCGGCTCTCGCGCTGGCTCGGCAAGCCGCGGAGAACGTGACCGGTACGGTGGCGGACGGCCGCCCCCCGCATGACGAGGACCTGGCTGCACTGGGTGCGCTGGGCGCCGTCTTCGACACCGCCGAAGCGGTGTTCCGCGCGGCGGGGATGAACGGGGTGCCCCGCCGGCTGGAGGACATGACGCACGCTGCGCGCGAGTACCGGACGGTACATGACCACGACCGCCAGGTACGGGAGACCCTCAGGGAGTTGCTGGACGTCGAATGCCGGTCGGACAGCCCCGCCGCCTCGGCCGCCGAGGCCGTGCGAGGAGCGGCCCGCCGTCTGCTGGACACAGCGGTATGGGGGCAGACCCAGCGGCAGGAAGGCGCCGCGCTCGCCGGCCTCGCACGGTTGATCCGGGAGGGGCGGCAGGTGTACGCAGCGACGGAGATCCTGGCTCTTCAGGACCAGATGGTGCAGGTATTGCCTACGTGCGCCATGGCGGTGGTCATGGCCTCTGAGCTGGTGCCGGCACAGCCGAAGGACCCCGTCGTGGAATCGGCCGAGGCTGGGGCCGAGGTTGAGATCCAGGCGGATGTGAAGACCACCGAAGGCGATGTCGGAGGAGTCGACGAGCCTGTCGCCGCCGGCATGGCCGCTGAGCACGGCGAGCCGGTCTTCGAGCAGGCGGACGAGGGCCTGACGGCCGGGACTGGGGGCCGCGCCCCCGAGGGATCCCAGCTGCACGCCGTACCTGAGCCGGAAGCCCCTGCCCCGAAACCGGCGGCCGGTCCGCTCTGCACTGACGACGTCCGGGCCATGACTCCCCCCGACGGGACGGTGGCAGCGGTTACGGACCCGACGGCGGACTTCCCGGCAGCGCTCGCCCCCGTGCCCGCGCTGGTGTCGACTGCGTCGCACGACGAAGTAGCTCAGCCCGCAGAGCCGGCCGCGAAGGATCTCACCCCGGTCACCACCGAGGAGACCTTTCGTGCGGTCGTGACGGAGCAGGCCCTGACGAGACTGGTCGTGGAGCGACGCTTCGGACTCGCCCACCACGTCGCGAACGCAGCCGGTCACGCCGAGCCGCAGGTGATGGCGCTCCGCCTGGCCGGTGCCGCCGGACTGCTGACGTCAGGTGACAGCCAGGGAGCCCGGCTGACTGCGGACCTGCTCCAGCAGTACAGCGGATATGCCGGCCGCGACACGGAAGGCAGCGAGTTCCTCCTGCTGCCCGCCTTGCTGCGCACGGCGTTGATCACGGGGGACCACCTCGCGGGTGCCCAGTTGAAGGCCTTGGCGCCCCGGCTGCCGGAACGGTTGGCGGAGGCGGCGACCGCGGTTGCCGACCGTACCCTCAGCGGGGCCCTGATGACGGCCTCGCCGCTGGTGGTCAGCGCCGACGTCTCCGGGGCGGAGGTGCGGTTGCGGGAGTTGCTGGAGCAGTGTCGTGTTCTGCTCGTGCCTCCGAGGCTTCGGTTCGTGCGGGCGACGGAGATCGCCAAGCGGTGGCTGTCCGACGACGGCCTCCTGGGATCGATGCTCACGATCGTGGTCGGCGACCACCGTGATGGGGCGGCCCGGGTGCGCGAGCAGGCCGAACGCCTGTCGAAGCTGCCTGAGGTCAACAACGAGATCGACCGTATGGACCGCAAGCACCGTCCGTCCAGTGGCAAGCCGCTCCAGGGCTCCGGGCGGCAAGACTTGGTGCATCTCGTGGAACGAACCGTCGGCCTGGCCAAGGAGTGGTGTCTGGCGGTCGAGACCATCCGTCGTGGTGATCGCTCCGACAGCAACCGGGCGGTCAAGGAGATCTCGTCCCTGCGCCGTTCGCTGCTGAACGGCCAGGAGGCGGCGCTGGGCGAACTGGAACAGCTGGCCCGGAGTTACGGCGCCGTCAAGGCCGCTACTGCCTGGGCGGCACTTGCTTCGATGGAGGAGCTGTTTGCCCTGCTGGCAGGTGACACCGTGGCCATACGTCCCGGAAGTCCCGTGGATCCCGAACTCGTGCTGGACGCGGAACTGCTGAAGGTGTGCGACCGTCGTGACGAGCGTCCGTCGCTCGACGAGCTGCTCACCGCGGTCGACCGTAGCTGGCAGGACGCTCTCGCCGAGCGGCTCGCCAACGATGCCTTTGCCGCAGCTCGTAGCCTCGTCGAACTGGCGGGACGAGGGCTGCTGCCCGGCGCACGGACCGATGAGTTCACCCCGCCCGCGGTGGCCGAGATCGAGGCCAGGGCAGCCACCCGGCGCGCGGCACTGCACGGTGAACACGATGACCTCGTTGCTGAACTGCACCGAGCGCAGGCCGACAGCGCCATCACCGACGACCAAGACCTGCGTCTCCAAGAACTCCTTGCCGACGCCAGGGGCCGGCTCGACGACATCGACGCGTACGGCCTGGTCGACGTGCGACGGGCGCTTGACACCGTGCGGGACGATCTGCCCACCTTCCGGCAGCAGGCGGCCGACCGGATCCGAGCCCGGCTCGACGTCCTGGACCCCACAGAGGAGTTGCGCTCACAGGTCCTGCGGCACCTGGACACCGGCGGCCTGGCCACGGCCGCGGATCTGGTCTACTTCCTGGAGATCGGCGAGGACGTCCCGGAGATCGACGGGGGCGAGTCCCATCTGACCGAGTTCTTCCCGGCCGTGCCCGACGGGCTGCCCAAGGGCATTGACCACGCCCTCGTCGATCTCGTCCGGTCCGGCGGAACGCACCCGGACATCCCCATCCTGGACTACAGTGCGCTCTCGACCGACGAGGCGGCCCTGGCGGCGGACGCCGTTGAGGAATGGCGGGAGCTGGGTGCCACCGAGCCGAAGGACCGGCTTGAAGTGTCCGCTCGGCGGCAGCTGCTCCCGGCCCTCAAACTCCTTGGCTACGAAGCCAAGAGCGCCAAGCCACTGGACGAGAAGTCCCATCGCCGACGCGAGTACCGTCTCTTCGAAGCGACGGAAGTGGAGATCAACGGCAGGGCAAAGGCACCCGCGTTCGGCTCGGAGATTCGGGAGCAGGGCGGCAACCTGCGTGTGCTGATGGTCTGGGGCCGTCCGTCCGCCAAGTACGTGATGAGCCTGGCCGGGAGTGACACCAGCGGCGCGAGTCTCCTCGTCCTCTACTTCGGAACGCTGGGCCGTGAGGCCCGTGTCGAACTTGCTGTTGAATCCGCCCGGTTGCAGCCGATGCTGGTCGTGGACGACGCCGCCTTGGCCTATCTCGCGGCACGGGGGAACCGGCAGGTCAGCACGGCAACGCAGACCCTGCTGCCGTTCTCGGGCGTCAATCCCTACATCAGGGAGAAGCGCGGCCGGATCGGCCAGGAGATGTTCTACGGACGTGACGTCGAGCGCAAGAGCGTTCTCGACCGGAACGGCACACAGGTCATCTTCGGAGGCCGGGGACTCGGTAAGTCCGCCCTGCTCAGTGACGCGGGGGAGCGGTTCGAGGAGCAGCGCCCCGGTTACCAGTTGGCGGTGTACGTGAACCTCGATCAGGAGAACATCGGCAAGGGCAGCTCGCTGGGGCCGGAGGCGCTGTGGAGTGTCCTCGACCAGAAGCTCAGGGCGGCCGAAGTGCTGGGCGGACACCCGGGCCGTAAGTCGGGGAAGGACATCTCCGAACGGGTGCGCGCGGGCATCTGTGCATGGCTCGACGGGGACTCCCGTCGCCGGCTGCTGGTCCTGCTCGACGAGTGCGACCAGTTCTTCGAGGCCGATGCCCCTCGCTTCGATCAGACCAAGAAACTCAAGGGCCTCGGGTCCGACACCAAGGACCGTGCCAAGGTCGTCTTCGCGGGCTTGCACTCCGTGCAGCGGTTCTCCAAGCTCGCCAGCAACGGGCCGTTCGGTCATCTTGCGCAGACCCCGAAGGTGATTGGCCCGCTCGCTCCCCAGTCCGCCGCCGAGCTCTTGGTCGACCCCATGCGGGCGCTCGGCTTCGAGTTCCAGGACATAGATCTCGTCAACCGGGTACTCGGTTACTGCTCCTACCAGCCTTTCCTGCTCCAGATGTTCGGTCACCGGCTGGTCGAGGTGATGCACCGCAAGCGGACGAGGCGTGGAGTCGAGGGCCCCCCGTACGCGGTAGAGATCGCCGACATCGAGGTCGTGGAGTCGGACACCGGCCTCAGGGACGGCATCTCAGCGGCGTTCAAGGACACCCTGAGTCTCGACCACCGCTACGACGTGATCGCCAACGTGCTGGCCTATCACGCACGCCACCGCGGTCTGGAAGTGCGGCTGAGCGACGCCGAACTGCGCGAAGAGTGCGAGACCTTCTGGCGCAAGGGTTTCGAACAGCTCGACACCGAGGGGTTCCGCGCATATCTCTCCGAGATGGTGGGCCTCGGTGTCCTCGCTCCCAACCACGATGGCCAGGGGTGGCATCTGAGGGGCCCGAACGCCCTGCGCATGATCGGCACCTCTCACGAGGTGGACGCCCGTTTGCTCAGGGCCGAACAGGACTGCGAGCTCCAGGAGAGCATCGTGCAGGAGGGGCGCCCCGAGTTGCCCGACGGTCGGCCGGCCCCGCTCACCATTACCCAGCTTGACGACCTCCTCGGCGAGCGGGCCAACCAGACGAGAATCGTCCTCGGCACCAGCGCGACCGGTGTCGGCGACGTCGGCGACACCCTTCGCACGGTTGCCGGACGTATCGCCGACTGGACGCTGCCGCCTGTCGGCAGGCCCAGTGTCTACAAGCAGGAGCTCACGGGTGGGCGCCCGCGTGAACGACGTGTAGTCATCAGTGACTTCGCGCGGTACCCGGACGCCCGACCCGAGGCCCCCCGTCAAGCTGTGGACCTGGCCGATACGTTGTTGCCTGTGACTCCGGGGGTGACCCGCGCTGTGGTCGTGGTCACAGACCCTTCCCAGCTGGGCCTGTGGCGTCCCCTGCTGACGGGCACCGAACGCACCTCGGCCGCTCCTGTGGTGCTGCGCCGGCACGACCGCCGCAGCCTGCGCGGCTGGGCTCAGCGGGTCGAGAAGTTCCATACGGAGGATCGCCTGGACCGTCTCTACGAGCTGACCGGGGGCTGGCCGGTCCTGGTCGACCAGGCCCACCGTCTCCACGGCGAACTGGGCGACGCGGACGCGGTGCTGCACAAGCTGGCCGGTCTGCGCGAGGACCGGGCCGAAGCTCGTGCCTTTGCCGAGGCGACCGGCGTGTATGCGGACCCGTTGCTCGTGACCGGCTACCGGTCTCTTTCCGAAGAGTTCATGGCGGACCCGTTTGACCTGGAGAGCGCGGTGACCGCCGTGGCAGTCCGGATCGAGGACGAAGACGAGGCCCGCTGGATCGTTACCTGCCTTGACGCCCTCCAGGTGTTCGACCACGAGGGAAGCCAGCTGCACCTGGAACAGCTGCTCCGGACGTGCATGGTGCTCCAGGGCTGACACCGTGGCGGGGGCGCGCTTCTAGCCGGAAATTCCGACAGCGGCGCCCCCGCTTGGCCCAGACGACGTGTTGCCGAACGGGGACGACTCCGCAACCGCAGCCGTCGGCGAGCGCGGCGACGAGGAGGCCCCGCCCTGGCGGTGCCTCCTCCGGCTCGGGTCCGGGGAGCGGCGTGTCATGGGCAGAAGGCGGTCTGCTGGTCGGCCGGGGGCTGTTGGGCTCGTACAACCCGGAGCATGGGCGGGGCGATGATGCCGAGCCTCGGACTCGGGGGAGCGGCTCGCGGCGCGGGGCAGGCGGGAGGTTGGGGGCCACAGCCAGGGCGTGCAGGGAATGCCGGCGCGCGAAGGCCCCTCCAGGAGTGGCCGTTCGTCTGCTCGGGCTGTAGGCGAGGATCCCATCCGGTCATCGACGAGACTGGCGGCCGGGCTGCCCTTCCGCCTGGCAGCCCGGCCGTTCGACTGGAGTCAGGCTTCCAGGTCGTAGGCCACGGTGACCGGCGCGTGGTCGCTCCAGCGTTCGGCGTGGGTCTCGGCGCGTTCGACGCGGGCGTCGGTGGCGCGGGCGGCGAGGGTGGGGGTGGCGACCTGGAGGTCGATGCGCCAGCCGGTGTCGTTGTCGAAGGCGCGGCCGCGGTAGGACCACCAGGAGTAGGGGCCGGTGCGGTCGGGGTGGAGGTGGCGGACGACGTCGGTGTAGCCGGCCTCGTCGTAGACGCGGGAGAGCCAGGCGCGTTCTTCGGGGAGGAAGCCGGCGGACTTCTGGTTGGCCTTCCAGTTCTTGAGGTCCTCGGGGCGGTGGGCGATGTTCCAGTCGCCGCAGACCACGACCTCGCGGCCGTCGGCGGCGGCGCGGGTGCGGAGTTTGTGGAGGTGGACGAGGAATTCCGCCATGAAGCGTTCCTTCTCCTCCTGGCGCTCGGTACCGACCTCGCCGGAGGGGAGGTAGAGGCTGGCCACGGTCAGGCCGGGCAGGTCGATTTCGATGTACCTGCCCGAATTGTCGAATTCCGCCGACTCGAAGCCGATGACCGTGCGGCTCGGCTCCGTGCGGGAGAGGATCGCCACGCCGGCCCGGCCCTTGGCGGCGGCGGGGGCCCACACCGCGTGCCAGCCGTCCAGGTCGCGCAGCTCCACCGGGAGCTGCTCGGGCTCGGAGCGCACCTCCTGCAGGCAGACCACGTCCGCCTCGGTGGCGGCCAGCCACTCGATGAAGCCCTTCTTGGCCGCCGCCCGGATTCCGTTCACGTTCACACTCGTCACCACGATCACCCGGGCAGCCTACCCAGTGCCGGGGGTGGCCCATACCGCGACGCGTCCGGTTGCGGAGCTGACGTGAACGCACCATGAATCTGTGCGGGAGTCCCGCCGCGCCACGCCATTGGTCTTGACCATCTCCCGATCGAGCCCCTAGGGTCACTTACTGCAAGGACCTTTAATAAAGAAGGACGGAAAAAAGCCCGCTCTCCCACCTGCCGCAACAGCGGACAGCGGGCCGGGATCCGCCCTCTTTCAGCAGGGCGAAACACCAGGGTGGAGGACACGGTGGGAACGACAGGACAGCTCACGGCGGTACCGGAACCGAAGTACTGGCACCTGCGCACGGTGCTGCTCCGCGCCATCGACACGGAGTTCGCCATCGGCCAGATCCTGCCGAACGAGCGCGAGCTCGCCGCCCGCTTCGGTGTCGCCCGGGCCACCCTGCGGCAGGCGCTCGACCAGCTGGAGCTGGAGGGCCGCCTGGTCCGCCGGCGCGGCATCGGCACCCTGATCGCCGCCCCCCGGGTCGGCGTCCCGGTGAACCGGCAGGAGGAGGGCTGGCCCGGCGCCGCCCGCAGCCAGGCCTGGCGCACCGTCGACTGCACCACCGCCCCGGCCGCCCGGCGGCTGGCCGAGGCGCTCGGGATCGCCGAGGGCGCGCCGGTGCACACCGTGCGCCGGGTCCGCCTGGTGCAGGGCCGCTCCATGGCCACCGAGTCGCTGCACGTGCCGGCCGCCGCGCTGCCGCACCTGCCCGGCTTCCGCGCCGAGAGCGACCGCGCCCGTTCGGTGCTGCGCCAGCTGGAGCGCCTGGAGGTCGACGGCGAGTCCCGCTCGGTCGAGCTGGGTGTCGCCGAGGCCGAGCAGGCCGCCCTGCTGGAGCGCCCGCCCGGCTCGCCGGTGCTGGTGATGACCACCCAGTACGCCGCGGCCGGCCGGCTGGTCGCGCTCGCCGTCTCCACCTACCGCGCGGACACCTGCAAGCTCACCTTCGGCGAGACCGGCCTCGTCGAGGTGACCCCCGTGGGCGCCACCCCCGTGGGTGCCGCCGCCTCCTGAACCACTCCCGAAAACCCTCAGGCCCAGGCCCGAGCGCCCCGCCAGGCGCCCGGGCCTGGGCCGTCTCCGTTCCACGAGAACCCGCGAGAACAGCGGGGCCCGGGCGCCCCTGCCGAGGCGCCCGGGCCGAACCCGCTCAAGCCGAACCCGCTCAAGCCGCCGGGGGGTTGACGGCGAACAGCTGCTCCTCGACCTGGTCGAGGGCCACCCGCAGGGCGCCCATCGCGACCACCTCCGAGCCCAGCGCGGCCAGCGCCACCTCCGGCGCGCGCAGGGTGAACTGGGCCAGCCGCTCGCGCAGCGGGTCGAGCACGCCGTCCAGGCCGGCCGCCCAGCCGCCGACCACCACCAGCTGCGGGTCGATGGCCAGCACCAGGGCCGCGACGCTCTGCACCAGACGGGTCAGGAAGCGGTCCGTCGCGACCTTCGCCACCGCGTCGCCCTCGCGGGCCAGCTTCAGCACCCGCGCCACCGCCGCCTCGTCCAGCGGATTGAGCGGCTTGCCGGTGGTGGAGAGCAGCCGCTCCGGGGTCACCTCCTGCCCCAGCAGGTGCAGCGCGCCGATCTCGCCGGCCGCGCCGCCGAAGCCCCGGTGCAGCCGGCCGTTGATCAGCGAGCCGGCCCCCGGGCTCAGCCCCGCCATGACGAACACGACGTCGTCGGCGCCGACCGCCGCGCCCTGCCAGTGCTCGGCGATCGCGGCGAGGTTGGCGTCGTTCTCGATCATCACCGGGCAGCGGAACGAGCGCCGCAGCCGTGCCCCGATGTCCAGCCCGGTCCACCCGGGCATCGCGGTGCCCAACTGCACGGTGCCGTCCCGGTCGACGATGCCCGGCGTGCCGACGCCCACCGCCCACAGGTTGTCCCGGGAGACGCCGGCCTTGCGCAGCACCTCGGCGACCACCGACCGTACGGCGGCGAGCCGTTCCTCCGCCTCAAGGCTCTCCTCGACCGGCCGGAAGTGGGTGCCCACCACCTCGCCGGCGAGGTCCGCGAGGATGATCCGGATGTCGTGCACCCCGATCTCGATGCCGAGGATGTGCCCCGCCTCGGCCCGGAACCGGAACCACCGGGCCGGCCGGCCGCGCCGCCCGGGACCGGGCTGACCGCCCGGCTGCGGCTGCGGCTGCTCGACCTCGGCGACCAGGCCGGTCTCCACCAGTCCCTCGATCACGCCCTCGACCGTCGGCCGGGACAGCCCGGTGTCACCGACCAGCTGGGTCAGGGTCACCGCATGGCCGTCGCGCAGCGCCCGGAGGGTCACCGCGGCGTTGATCCGCCGTAGGAGTGAGGAGTCGCCACCGGTGAGTCTGTCCGCCAAGACGCTGCCCTTCGCCGTTCCGCGCGACTGCCCTTGCGCGCGTGCCGTGTACACGGGCACCACCGGCGGCGCCACCGGCCGGTCGTGCCGGAGACCGCCCCCGGGCGGACCCGCGGGAGTCAGCCGCCCGGCGGAAACGGCACGGCGGTGCTGCGCCGCCTGCGCCGGTCCGGGTGGCCTGAGCCGGATGCTACCGGGGGCCGCCCGGCCCCGGCGAGCATCTTCCCAGCTCATCCCGGCTTCGGTATCGAAATGGTACGGATCGGGTGGCAGTGCGTGACCATTCCCTCACCGCCCCGGCCTGACCGGCCCCGACCGGCCCCGACCGGCCCCGACCCGCCGTGCCACCGTCCTCAGCGCAGGCCGCCGGTCGCGCCGATGTTCTGCCCGGAGACCCAGCGGCCGTCCGGGCCGACCAGGAACGCGATCACGTCCGCGACGTCCGCCGGCTGCCCGAGCCGCCGCAGCGGCGTCAGCCCGGCCACCGTCTCCAGCGCCTGCGGGGGATTGGTGGAGCGCAGCAGGTCGGTCTCCACCGGCCCGGGGGAGACGGTGTTGCAGGTGATCCCGCGCGGCCCCAGCTCCAGGGCCGCGGCCTCGGTCAGCTGCTCCAGCGCGCCCTTGCTGGCCAGGTACGGGGCGATGCCGGGGGCGGGGCGGCGGGTGTTGAGGGTGGAGACGTTCACGATCCGCCCGCCGTCGCGCATGTGCCGGGCGGCGTACCGCAGCGTCAGGAACACCGCGCGGGTATTGACGGCGAGTACGGCGTCGAAGTCCGCCGGGTCGGTCTCGGCGAGGGGCGCGCGGGTGAAGCCGCGGGCCGCGTTGTTGACCAGGATGTCCAGCCCGCCGAGCTCCTCCTGGGCGGCCGCCATCAGCCACTCCGCGCCGTCCGGCGCGCCGAGGTCGGCCCGTACCGCGTGCGCCCGTCCGGCGCCGCGCGCGGCCACCGCGCGCACCACGTCGGCCGCCGCCGCGTCGTCGTGCGCGTACCCGAACACGACGTCCGCGCCGTCCGCCGCCAGCCGCTCCACCACGGCCCGCCCGATCCCGCGCGAGCCGCCCGTGACGACCGCCGCCCGGCCCGCGAGCACCCGGCCCGCGAGCTCCTGGCCCGCCCGCGCCTCGTCCGCCCGCGCCTCGCCCGTCCGCACCTGGTCCGTCATCCCGCCGACACCCCGTCCCGGCCGGCCGCACACCGGCTCCGGGGAGAACCTACCCCCTGGCGGATCCCGCGCGCTGCCCCGCCGCACGGCGGCGCAGCGCGCGGGCCGGTCCGCCGGCTAGCGCGGCGTCGCCGGGGCGTCCACGCTCTGCAGACAGGCGATCAGCGTGCGGGCCTCGACGTTGAGGTAGTGGCTGTGCCGGATCAGCCCGAGGAGTTCCGGGACGGGGATCCACCGGTGGTCCGGCCCGAGGTCGTCCTCGCGCAGGGCGGGGTCGGCGTCGAGCACGAGGTAGCGGTTGCGGGCGTGGTAGAAGCGCCCGCCCTCCTCCGAGAGCACCGAGTCGAACAGCACCCGCTCCGGCGGCGCCCCGAGCACGTGGTCGAGCAGCGGCGGCCGGGCGGCGGCCGGCAGCCGGGTGTAGTTCTCGGGCGTGCACTGCACGGTGGGCGCGAGCTCCAGGACGTCGGTGTACCCGGGCTCCACCCGGGCGTGCACGAGCGCCTGCAGGACGCCGTCGACGCGCCGGGTCAGGAAGGCCGAAAGACCGGTGCCGTGCGGCTCGATCATGGGCTGGGACCAGCTGCGGACCTCGCGGCCGCCGGCCTGGACGTCCACCGCGATGACGCTGAAGAAGCCGCCGTTCTCGTGCGAGATGCGGTCACCCGAACGCTGCCAGTGCCGGACGCGGTTCAGCGGGATGCGCTCGGCGTGCGGCTCGTACCGGGTGCGCGCCTCGGTGATCCAGCTGAGCAGCTCGGTGCCGACGGGCGCGGCCTGCGGACCGGCGTCGCCCGTCGCGCACCCCTGGAACGGGAAGGGCAGGCAGGCGAGGACGCTGCGCGAGTCCATGTTGACCAGGTCCTCGACGACGAGCAGCTGGTGCAGCTGGCGCAGGGTCAGCCAGTGGAAGCCGTCCAGGACCTCGACGTCCTCGTCCACCTCGATGATGATGTTGCGGTTGCGCTTGCGGTAGAACCAGCAGCCCTGTTCCGACTGGCGCACATCGGCGAGGGTGCGGTACCGCCCGGGCCGCTGGAAGTACTCGACGTAGGGGACGGCCGCGCCCCGGTGCACCCGGGTGTAGTTGCTGCGGGTGGCCTGCACGGTGGGCGAGAGCTGCAGGCCGTTGCAGTTGCCGGGCTCCATCTTGGCCTGCATGAGGAAGTGCAGCACCCCGTCGAACTCCTTGGCGATGATGCCGAGAATGCCGATCTCCGGCTGACGCAGGATCGGCTGGGTCCACGTCTCGACCGGGCGCCCCGGCATGGTGACGTTCAGACCCTCGACGCTGAAGAACCGTCCGCTGTCGTGGACGAGGTTGCCGGTGACCGGCTCGAAGCCCCATCCGCGCATCGCCGCGAACGGTATGCGCTCGACCTTCGAGGCGTCGGCCCGGCGGCGCTCGTCCAGCCACGCGTGGAAGCCGGCGAGCGTGACCGTGGAGCTGTCGGCCGCGTGCGCGGAGCGCGCGACACGGGTCGCGAGGGCGTTCACCACGCCCACGCCTCCGGTCCGGGCCCGCCGTTGCCGATCGGCGGGAACAGCCGGTCGATCTCGGCCAGCACCTCGTCGCCCAGCTCCAGCTCCATGGCGTTCAGGGCGCTGTCGAGCTGGCCGAGGCTGCGCGGGCCGATCACCGGGGCGGTGATCCCGGGCCGGGACATCACCCAGGCCAGGCCCACCTCGGCCGGGTCGAGCCCGAGGCCGGCGCAGAGCTTCTCGTACCCGGCGACGGCGTCGCGGTGCTTCTCCAGCGCCTGCATCGCCCGCCCCTGCGCGGTCTTGACGGCGGTGCCCTCCTCCAGCTTGCGCAGCGCGCCGCTGAGCAGGCCCCCGTGCAGCGGCGACCAGGCGAGGACGGCCACCCCGTAGCGCTGGGCGGCCGGGATCAGCTCCAGCTCCACGTAGCGGGTGACCATGTTGTAGACGGACTGCTCGGAGACGATGCCGAGGAAGTTGCGGCGCGAGGCGGCCTCCTGCGCCTCGGCGATGTGCCAGCCGGCGAAGTTCGACGAGCCCACGTACCGGACCTTGCCCTGCTGGGTGAGCATCTCCATTGCCTGCCAGACCTCGTCCCAGGGGGCGTGGCGGTCGATGTGGTGCATCTGGAAGAGGTCGATCCAGTCGGTGCGCATCCGGCGCAGCGAGGCCTCGCAGGAGGCGATGATGTGACGGGCCGACAGGCCGCCGTCGTTGGGACGGTCGCTCATCGGGTTGAACACCTTGGTGCCGAGCACGACCTGCTCGCGGCGGCCGCCGCCCTGGGCGAACCACTCGCCGAGCAGCTCCTCGGTGAAGCCCTTGTGGACCTGCCAGCCGTACTGGTTCGCGGTGTCGAGGAAGTTGATCCCGCGGTCCAGGCCGCGGTCCATGATCTCGAAACTCTCGTCCTTGGTCGCCCGGACCCCCAGGTTCAGGGTGCCCAGGCAGAGCCGGCTCACCTGGAGGGCGGTGCGGCCGAGGTAGGTGTACTCCATCTGCGATTCCTTTACCGGTACTGGTTCTCTGCGGCTGCCGCCGTCCCGTGGACGGCGGTCGACTGCGTCGGGGAGACCCCGGGGCGAGCGCCCCGGGGGTCCCGGATGTCCCGGCGGATGTCGGCCCGGGGTCCTACTGCCAGCGGAACAGCCTCGCCGCCAGCACGCTGCACACGGCGCCGACGACGGCGAGGACGACCAGGTGGAGGGTCTGCGGCCAGTGGCCTTCCCAGGAGTCCCGCAGGGCCTGCAGGGTGGCGCCGAGGGGGGTGTAGTCGCCGATGGTGGCGACGGTCTCGGGCAGTTGCTCCTTCGGGAGGAAGACCCCGCCGAAGAACAGGCTGGGGAAGAGCAGCGACAGGCCGATCGACGTCGCCGCGCGGCTGCCCGGGGCCATCGCGGCGACGACCAGGCCGACCGAGAACAGCGCCCAGGCGCCGAGTGCGAAGGTCAGCAGGAAGGCCGGCACCTGCTGCGGCAGCGCCGTGTCGAAGGCGAACCGCCCGACGCCGAGCACCAGTACCGCCGCGACGACGGCGGTCGCCAGGTTGATGACGAGCTGGGCGAGCAGCAGGTTGACCGGGTGGACGGGGCTGGCCGCCATCCGGCGCAGGATGCCCTTCTCCCGGTAGGTCGCCAGGGTGGTGGGCAGCAGGTTCAGCGACAGCATGGTCAGGCACATCGACATCGCCATGGCCGGCACGAACGCCGCCATCGCGGCCTTCTGGTCGGGGGTGTCGTCCGAGTTGGTGGTGATGATGTGGAAGATCCCGAGCAGCATGACCGGCAGGGCGATCACGAAGAACACCGCGGTGGGGTCGCGGAGGAAGAGCTTGGTCTCGACGAGGGTGAGCTGGGAGCGCCCGGTCATGCGTGTACTCCTGGTCTGTGGTGTCACGGGGTCAGTTCGCGGCCGGCGTGGAACCGGTGAGCTTCACGAAGGCGTCCTCCAGCGTGGGCTGCTCCAGGCGCAGCTCACCGGGGACGATCCCGTGCCGCGAGAGCACCGCGACCACGGCGTACACCAGGTTCTCCGTGCCGGTCACCGTCACCCTGGCGTTGGCCCGGGTCACCGAGGTCACCTCGGGCAGCGCGGTCAGCAGGGAGTCGTCCAGCGGGGCGGAGGGGGTGAAGCGCAGGCGCTGCTCGGAGTTGGCGGAGGCGATCAGGCCGGCCGGGGTGTCGAGCGCCGCCAGCCGTCCCTCCCTGATGACCGCGATGCGGTCGCAGAGCCGCTCGGCCTCCTCCATGAAGTGGGTGACCAGCAGGACCGTGACGCCCTGGGCGCGGACCCGCTCGATCAGCTCCCAGGTGTCCCGCCGGGCCCGGGGGTCGAGCGCGGTCGTCAGCTCGTCGAACACCGCGATCCTCGGATTGCCGACCAGCGCGAGGGCGATGGACAGCCGCTGCTTCTGGCCGCCGGACAGCTGTCCGAACCGGCTGTCGCGCTTCTTCTCCAGCCCCCAGTCGGTGATCAGGCTCCGCCAGTCGGCCGGGTCGCGGTAGAAGGTGCTGTACATCTGCAGCGCCTCCCGGACCTTGAGCCGGGGCGGCAGTTCGCTCTCCTGGAGCTGGATGCCGATCCGCTGCCGCAACTGCTCCTTGTCGCGGTGCGGGTCCAGCCCCATGACGGAGACCGTGCCGCCGTCGTAGCGGCGCAGGCCCTCGACGCACTCCACGATCGTCGTCTTGCCCGCGCCGTTGGGGCCGAGGATGCCGAATATCTCGCCCTCCTCCACGGCGAAGGAGACGTCGTCCACGGCGACGTGGTCGCCGTAGGTCTTGCGGAGTTTCCGGACCTCGATCACCGGCATGCCTTCTCTTTCCTTTTCCACCGGGATTCCTTACCTGGGTGCCGCCGCGGGCGGGCGTCCCCGCGCCGGACCGCCCGACGCGGTCGTCGGGGAGCCTTCCGTCCGGACGGCGGCACGGCTCCACCGCCGGCCGCGGGGGAGCGGCCGGCGGTGGAGCGGGCTTCATGACGTCACGTCAGTACCGGGTGTCACCTCGGCACTTCGGAACGTCAAGGCGTGCGGAGTGCAGCGTAGCGTGCCAGGCAGGCGTCGTAGTCCGGCAGTGCGCCGGCCTGCCGGGCCTCCCGCAGGGTCGGGGCCTCCCGGTCCCGGTCCGACACCACGGGCGTGATCTCCCGAGGCCAGGGCAGGCCGATCTCGGGATCGAACGGGTCGATCTCGTGCTCCGCGGCCGGGTCGTACTCGGTCGAGCAGAGGTACGCGGCCACGGTGTCGTCCTCCAGGGCCATGAAGGCGTGCCCCAGCCCCTCGGCGAGGTAGATCCCCTGGCGGGTGACGGCGTCCAGCACCAGCGAGTCCCACCGCCCGAAGGTCGGCGAGCCCACCCGCAGGTCCACCACCACGTCCAGCAGCGAACCGCGGGTGCAGGTGACGAACTTGGCCTGCCCGGGCGGCACGTCGGCGAAGTGGATCCCGCGCACCGTGCCGCGCCGGGACACGCTGTTGTGGTACTGGCCCAGTCGCAGCGGGTGCCCGACCGCCGCCGTGAAGGCGGACTCGGTGTAGCTCGCGCAGAACAGACCCCGCTCGTCGGGGTGGACCGCCGGCGTGAACGCGAAGGCACCGCCGACGGCCAGTTCCCGGACCTTCACGAGCGGTGCTCCGCCGTCAGCTTCTCCAGCACCGGCACGACCTCGGCGGGGCTCGGCGTGGCCTGGATCTCCGCCCGCACCCGCTCGGCGGACTCCTTGAACGACGGGTCGTCGAGCAGCCGCTGGATGCCCTCGCGCACGCCCTGGGCGGTGAGTTCGCCGGCGTGCACGTGGATGCCCACGCCGGCGTCCTCCAGCGCGGTCGCCTTGTTCCACCAGTCCGCGAACCGGATCGGGGCCATGAACTGCGGAACGCCGTTGACCAGCGCGGTCGTCCAGGAGCCGAAGCCGCCGTGGTGGAGGATGACGGAGCAGCTGGGGAGCAGGGTGTGCAGCGGCACGAAGTCCACCAGGCGGGCGTTGGCCGGCACCCGCTCCAGGCCCTCGGCGATCTCCGCGGGCAGCGCCGCGATGAGCTCGATGTCGAGGTCCGCGACCGCGTCCAGGATCTCCTGGATCGGCACGAAGGAACCGCCGAGCGCCCCGAAGGAGACACCCGAGGTCAGACAGACCCGGGGGCGCCGGGGCTTCTCGCGCACCCACGCCGGCTCCACCGACGGCCCGTTGTACGGCACCCAGCGCAGCGGGACGCGCTTGACGTCCAGCGGCAGCTGGAGGCTGTCCGGGATCTGGTCGATGGTCCACTGGCCGGTGGTGACCTCCTCGGCGAAGTCGCAGCCGTAGCGGGCCAGCAGCTCGGTCAGCCAGGCGGCCAGCGGGTCCTCGCGCTGGTCCTCCGGCTGCTGCTCCATCAGCTCCAGGAAGGCCGAGCGCATCTTGGAGTAGATGTCCACGCACCACAGCATGCGCGCGTGGGCGGCGCCGACGACCCGGGCCGCCACCGGCGCCGCGTAGGTCAGCGGGTCCCAGATGACCAGGTCCGGCTGCCAGTCCTTGGCGAGCGCCACCAGGTCGTCGACCATGCCGTCGTTGTAGATCCGGTAGGCGAACTGGGTGCTCATCCGGTACTTGGTGAGCACCTTCTCCCAGGTCTGCTGGTCGGCGTAGGGCTGCGACCAGTCGGAGATCTCGTTCTCCAGCTGGTCGTGGTGCATGGCGAACAGCTGGTGGATGTTGTGGTCCGTGCCGACGGACACCGCGGTCAGACCGGTGCGGCTGATCGCCTCCGCGAGGACCGGGTTGCTGGCGATCCGCACCTCGTGCCCGGCCGCGGCGCACGCCCACGCCAACGGGACCATGGTGTAGAGATGGGATTTTTCGGAGACGGTGGCGAACAACACGCGCATATGCGTTTCTTCTTTCCTGGGGTCCCGTGAGGCGGATTCAGCAAAGCCGACCCGGAAGGGCGGCGACAACCCCTACCACCCCCTTAAGTGGCGGTAGTTGAGTTCAACTGGAATTCAGCCGGCGGAAGGCAGCACGGTGATCGGGTTGCGGGCGATGAGGAAATCCGACACCGCGTTCACCACGGCCGCCTTCTGGTCGCTGAGGTAGAAGTGCCCGCCGGGGAAGACCTGGAGATCGAAGGTCCCGGAGGTGTGGTCGCCCCACGCCGCGACGTCCTCGACGTCGACCCGGATGTCGCTGTCGCCGCCGAGCCCCACCACCGGACAGCGCAACGGCGGCCCGGGCTCGTAGCGGTAGGTCTCCGCCGCCTTGTAGTCGCTGCGGATCGCGGGCAGCGCGAAGCGCAGCAGCTCCAGGTCGCCCAGGATCCGGGAATCGGTGCCGCTGAGCCGCTGCAGCTCCGCCACGATGCCGTTGTCGTCGAGCAGGTGGACCTCATGGCTGCGGTGCTGCGAGGGCGCGTTCCGGCCGGAGGCGAACAGCGCGGCCGGCACGATGCCGGACTCCCGCTCCAGCAGCCGGGCCACCTCGAAGGCGACGCTGGCGCCCATGCTGTGGCCGAACAGCGCGACCGGCAGGTCCGTCCAGCGCGCGAGCACGGTGTGGATCTCCCGGGCGAGCTCCTGGACGCTCTCGACGGGCCGCTCGCCGCGCCGGTCCTGCCGCCCCGGGTACTGGACGGCCATCACCTCGATCCCCGAGGACATCTCCTGCGACATCGGGAAGAAGAAGCTCGCGGAGCCGCCGGCGTGCGGGAAGCAGACCAGCCGCACCGTGGCCTCGGGCTGGGGGTGGAAGCGGCGCAGCCACAGGCTGTCGTCGCTGGTCGGCGATGCCATGGTGGTGGGTGTCCCTTTCGGTCTCACCGGTCGTGCCGGTAGTGGTCGGATACGAACCGCGTGCCGCGCAGGGCGAGGCGGCAGCGGGTGCCGCCTCCCCCTGCGCGGGTACCGCCTCCCTCAGTGGGCGCCGCCCCGCGGCGGCAGGGCCGAGATCCACGCCTCGATGGCGGCCGCGGTGGAGGCGACGTGGTCCTCCATCACGCTGAAGTGGTTGCCCTGGACGTCGACGACGTCATGGGGCAGGTCCCAGAAGGAACGCCACTCCTCGGGGGACGCCGCGCCGGCGCCGCCGCCCAGCGGCTGCTCGGCCCGGACGAGCAGGGTGGGCGCCTGGACCGGCCGCGGCTCCCACTCCTTGCAGATGTCCAGGTACCAGCCCATCGCCGTCAGCCGGTCGTCGTCCATCGCGACGAAGGTGCCCTCGCGCTCCGACATGCCGTCCATCAGCGCCAGCCCGAACTGGTTGACGAAGTTGCTCCTGGGCACGTAGGTGTCCACCAGCACGACACCGGCCGGCCGGACGCCCAGCTCCTCCAGCCGGCCCGCCGCGGCCTGCGCGAACCAGCCGCCCGCCGACGTCCCGAGCAGCACGAACGGGGCGCCGTCCGCGGCCTCGGCGACGGCCGCCGCCTGGGCCTGGACGACGGCGTCCATCGTCGTCGGCAGGCTCTCGTCCCGGACGAACCCGGGCAGCGGGAGCGCCGACACATCGCGCAGCCCCCGGAAGGACGACGCGAACCGCGCGTACTGGTGCAGCCCGGCCAGGGCGAGGCAGGACGGGAGGCAGAACACCTGGGTCTGCGCCTCTCCCCGGGCGAGCTTGATCGGCGTCGGCGGCTTCTCCAGCTCGGCGGCGGAGCCGAACTGCGGCCGCAGCGCGGCGACGGCCCGCAGCAGGTCGAACGCCTCGCCCCACTTGCCGCGCTGGAAGGCCCCCAGATAGAGCGAGGCCAGCGTCGCCGAACCGCCCGCGGGCGCGGCGGGAGCCGCCTGCGGCGCGCGGTCCGTCACGGCGGGCGCCTGCGCCAGCTCGCGGCGCAGCCGCTCCGCCAGGTCGGCCGGGGTGCTGTGGTCGAACGCCAGGGTCGCGGGCAGCCGCAGCCCGGTGGCGGCGTTCAGCCGGTTGCGCAGCTCGACGGCGGTGAGCGAGTCGAAGCCGGAGTCCACGAACTGGTGGTCCTCCGCCACCGCCTCCGGCCCCGCGTGGCCCAGCACGGCGGCCACCTGAGTGCGCACCAACTCGACCAGCACACCGAGCCGTTCGGCCTCCGGCAGCGCCGCCAGGCGGCCGGCGAGCGATGGGGTGCCCGTGCCGCCGTCGCCGGCCGGGGTTCCGGCCGCGGCCGCGGCCCGGCGGCCCGGGGTGCGGACCAGCCCGCGGAGCACGGCGGGAAGGGCCACACCGGCGGCACCGGCGCGCAGCGCGCCGGCGTCGATCCGGATCGGCACCAGCAGCGGCTCCCCGAGGGCGAGCGCTGTGTCGAACAGCCGCAGGCCCTCCTCGGACGACAGCCCGCCCACCCCGGCGCGGGCCGCCCGGGCGAGGTCGCCGGCGTCGAGCGTCGCCGTCATCGCGCTGAGCTCGTCCCAGGGACCCCAGGCGAGCGAGGTGGCCGGCAGGCCCTGGCCGCGCCGGCTGTGCGCGAACGCGTCCAGGAAGGCGTTCGCCGCCGCGTAGTTGGCCTGGCCCGCACTGCCCACCACCCCGGCCGCCGAGGAGTACACCACGAAGGCGGCGAGGTCCTGGTGACGCGTCAGCTCGTGCAGGTTCAGCACCGCGTCCACCTTCGGCCGCAGCACCGCGTCCAGCCGCTCCGGCGTGAGCCCGTCGACCAGGCCGTCGTCCACGACACCCGCCGTGTGCACCACGGCGGTCAGCGGACGGTCCGCGGGGATCGCGGCGAGCACGGCCGCCAGCGCCTCGCGGTCGGCCGCGTCGCAGGCGGCGACGGCGACCTCCGCGCCGAGCGCCGTCAGCTCGGCGCACAGCTCCTTCACGCCGTCGGCGTCGGCGCCGCGCCGGCTGGTCAGCACCAGCCGGCGGACGCCGCGCTGCCGGACCAGGTGCCGGGCGAGCAGACCGCCCAGCAGGCCCGTACCGGTGATCAGTACGGTGCCCTCGGCGTCCCACGGCGCCGCGTCCTCCTGCGCCTCCTGCGGGACGGCCGTCACCCGCGCCAGGCGCGGCACCGAGAGCTCGCCGCCGCGCACCGCCAGCTGCGGTTCACCGGACAGCAGCGCCGCGCCCAGGGCCCGGCCGGAGGACGCGTCCTCGTCGACGTCGACGAGGACGAAGCGGTCCGGGTGCTCCGACTGCGCCGCGCGGACCAGGCCCCACACCGCGGCGTCCGCCAGGTCCGACACGCCCTCGTCGGGCGCGGCGGCGACGGCCCGCCGGGTGACGAACACCATCCGGGACGACGCGAACCGCTCGTCCGCGAGCCACGCCTGGACCAGCGCCAGGGCGCGGTGGGTGGCGCTGCGCACCGCCTCGGCGCCCTCCGGCGCGGACGGGCAGGAGACCAGCACCATCGCGGGCGCCGAGCTGCCCGAGGCGACGGCACCGGCGAGCGCGTCCAGGTCGGTGTAGGACTCCAGGGAGAAGCCCAGTTCGTCCAGGACCTCCATCTGCTTGAGGTCGTCCGAGCCGACCAGGGCCAGCCTGGTGCCGGACGGCTGCCGATCCGGGGCCGGCACGGACGGCCAGTCGACCCGGAACAGCGTCTCGTGCCCGGCCGGGCGGGCGGACGACCCGAGCTGCGCGCCCGACATCCGGCGCAGGACCAGGGCCTCGATGTCGGCGACCGGGCTGCCGGCGGCGTCCGCGACCGCCACGGAGACGGCGTCGGTGCCGGCGGCGGCGATCCGCACCCGCAGCGCGGTGGCGCCGGAGGCACGCAGGGACACGCCCGTCCAGGAGAACGGCAGGCGGCCTTCGCCCGCGCCGCCGGCGGAGCCGTTGTCGGAGCCGTTGTCGGAGTCGCCGTCGAGGACGGAGCCGAGGGCGAGTCCGTGCAGGGCGGCGTCGAGCAGGGCCGGGTGCAGCCCGTAGGCGCCGGCGGCGGCCTGCTGGTCGTCGGGCAGCCGGACCTCGGCGTAGACGGCGTCGTCGGCCACCCACACCTGTCGCAGCCCCTGGAACGCGGGGCCGTAGCCGAAGCCGCCCTCGGCGAAGCGCTCGTAGAGGTCGCCGACCTCGACGGGCTCCGCGCCGGCCGGCGGCCAGACGGCCAGGTCGGTGCCGGCGGCGGCGGAGTCCCCGATGCTCAGAGCGCCGCTGGCGTGGCGGGTCCAGGGGTGGTCGGGGTCGGCGTGCTCGGGGCGGCTGTGGATGGTGATCGACCGGGTGCCGTTGTCGGCGGGGGCGTCGGTGGTGATCTGGAGGCTGACGCCGCCGTGTTCGGGGAGGATGAGGGGTGCTTCGAGGGTGAGTTCGTCGACCTGGTCGCAGCCGACGCGGTCGGCGGCCTGGGCGGCGAGTTCGAGGAAGGCGGTGCCGGGGAAGAGGATCACCCCGGAGACGGCGTGGTCGGCGAGCCAGGGTTGGGTGCGGACGGAGAGGCGGCCGGTGAGGATCAGGCGGTCGCTGTCGGCGAGGGGGAGGGCGGCGCCGAGGAGGGGGTGGTCGGCGGTGTCCAGGCCGGCCTGGGTGACGTCGGACAGGCCCTGCGGGGCGTCGAGCCAGTAGCGGTCGCGTTGGAAGGCGTAGGTGGGCAGGTCGACGCGGTGGGCGTCGGGGAAGACGGCACTCCAGTCGACGGGCAGGCCGGTGGTGTGGATGCGGCCGAGCGCCGTGACGACGGACTCCTCCTCCGGGCGGTTCTTGCGGAGAAGCGGGATGAACTCGCCCGAGTCGACGCAGGTTTGGCCCATGGCGGTGAGGACGGCTGCGGGGCCGAGCTCGATGTAGCGGGTGACGCCGCGTTCCCGCAGGGTGGTCATGCCGTTGTGGAAGCGGACGGACTCGCGGACGTGGCGCACCCAGTACTCCGGCGAGCGGACCAGGTCGGCCGAGGCTACCTCGCCGGTGACGTTGGAGACCAGGGCGATCGTGGGCTCGTGGTACTCCAAGCCCTGGGCGATCTGCCGGAATTCCTCCAGCATGGGTTCCATCAGGGGCGAGTGGAAGGCGTGGCTGACGCGCAGGCGGGTGGACTTCCAGCCGCCCGCTTCCACGATGGCCAGGACCGCTTCCTCGTCACCGGACAGTACGGTCGCAGCCGGGCCGTTGACGGCGGCGATCGCCACCCGCTCCTCGTGACCCGCCAGGAACGGCAGGACGTCGTCCTCGGAGGCGATGACGGAGACCATGGCGCCGCCGGTGGGCAGGGCCTGCATCAGTCGGCCACGGGCGGCCACCAGGGCGCAGGCGTCGGCGAGCGACCAGACGCCCGCGACGTGGGCGGCGGCGAGTTCACCGACCGAGTGCCCGACGAGGAAGTCCGCGCGTACGCCCCAGGATTCGACGAGGCGGAACAGCGCGACCTCGATGGCAAAGAGCGCCACCTGCGCGTACCCGGTCCCCTCCAGCAGGCCGGCGTCGGTGGAGAAGACCACATCACGCAGCGGGCGGTCGAGGTGCTCGTCGACGACGGCGCAGACCTCGTCGAACGCGGCGGCGAACACGGGGAACGCCGCGTGCAACTCCTGTCCCATGCCGAGCCGTTGCGCGCCCTGGCCGGTGAACAGGAACGCGGTCAGTCCGTCGGTGGCCTGCGTGCCGGTGGCGTTGTCCAGGGCGCGCAGCAGGTCCTCGCGGTCGCGCCCGACGGCCACCGCGCGGTGTTCGAAGGCCGTCCGGCCGGTCGCCAGCGAGTAGCCCACGTCCACGGGCGACAGCCCGGGCGAGGCGGCGACGTACTCCCGCAAGCGCTCGATCTGGGCCCGCAGCGCCGCCGGGGACTTGCCGGACACCACCCACGGCACCACGGATCCCGCAGCCGCGGACGGAGCATCGGTGACATCCGGCGCCTGCTCCACGATGACGTGCGCGTTGGTGCCGCTGATCCCGAACGCCGACACACCGGCCCGGCGCGGGGCGCCGGTCTGCGGCCAGGGCCGGGCCTCGGTCAGCAGCTCGACCGCGCCCGCCGACCAGTCGACGTGCGGCGAGGGCTC